>DASRQX010000282.1:0-26182 GCA_035696165.1 Acetobacteraceae bacterium
CTATTTGCCCCTGGGCCATTCGCCCCCGGGCCGTTCTCGCGTGTCGCCGCGACCGAAAATTCCAGCGGCGCACCCAGCAGCGTGCCGTGCGCCGAAATGTGACCGGTCGGCGCGTTGGGCAATCCGGCCAGCCTCACCTGAGCGGTAATCTTGCCTGGTGTGATGCCCGGCGCGCCAATGTCGCCGGTCAGATCGGCGGTAATCGTCACATTGTCCGCCGGTCCACTGGCTTTGCCGGTCGCGCTGAACGGGCCGTTCACGGCCGGGTCAATCTTCGTCAGGTCGGCGACAGCCACTCGCCACTCCAGGTCCAGCGCACCCGGCGCAACCGTGCCGCTCATGCCCGCCGAGAATGTTCCACTGCCGACGTTGAGCCGCGACAGCCGCACCGTCTGGCCATGCAGCGTGGCGAGCACGTCGAGCGTGGTGTCCTGGCCGAGCAACGCCGCCACAGGTCCCGGCGGGCTGGTAACGCCAACGTTGCCCTGTACCGTCACTTGCGTGTCCTCTCCCTGCCGATCGGCGCGCAGGGTCAGCGCCACGCGTCCCGCGACAGCAACCCCGCCGGCGGCGGCGAGCGGGGCAATCTCGGGCACATTGAGATGAACCTCGGCGTGCTGCTGGCCCGCAATCGCCGCCGTGCCGTCGACGCTGAACAGCGGGTGTTGCAGGCGGAACGTCCCCGGACGATCCGCTGCGTCCAACTGCAAGGTTGCGGTCACCTCCAGCGGCGCGGCTTCCAACACATCCGGCTGCGGTCCCGGCAGGCGGATGCGGTCCAGCGCCCCGCTCATTGTCAGCCGACCGGCATTGCCCTGAATGTCGGCGGTGACGCGGGCGATGCCGGCCTGGCCGAGCGAAAGCCCCTCGGCAACCAGCGTGGCGCTTGCCTCCGGTTTGTCGAACGGTCCATTCAGGTGTCCCTTCAGCGTGATGCCGCGCCAGGACAGGTCGGCGCGGGGCGCCATCGCCGGCGCGTCGGCCGACACCTCAAGGTTCGCGGCGCGCCCGGTCGCGTCGACCTGTCCGGCCACGCGTGCCCGCAACTCCCCCGCGGTCAGCGTGACGTTGGTTGCGATCGCGTTGAGCTTGCCGTCGAGGGTCGCGTCGGCGGTGATGGCGCCGATCGCGGGCAACGTGGCCAGCGATCCGACCAGCCCGCCCGCCGGCTCGTCCAGATGCAGCGCCGCGTGCACGCCGGCCGGACTTAGGCTGGCGTCCAGCGTGTATTGGCCAGCACCGTCCAGGCGATGCACCGCGAGCCGCACGGTGCCCGCGTCGATGCCCTGCAACCGCGCCATGCCATCGACTGTCAGCGAAGGCATGGCGCCGGCGACTTGTCCCACCACGGGCGCCGCCAGGTCCACGCGGCCAACATGCAGCGCCGCGATATTAACCCGCACCGGCAGGCCGACGGTGCTGCTGCTGTTGCTTGCTGGGAACACCGGGCGGCGTGTCACCGCGACGCGGTCGGCGGCGATGCGCTGCACCATGACCTCGCCGCCGAACAGGCGCAGCGGCGACCAGTCGAGCGTCAGATCGTCGATTGTCAGCCAGGGGCCGTGTGCGTCACTGACCTCGATGCGGCCGATCCGCGCGGCGCCGAACAGCCAGCCGGACAGCCCAGTGACACGCACCATCCCGCCTGAGACCGAGGGAACCAGGCGTTCGATCGCCGCCCGGCCGGGTTGCGTGGCACTGCCGCCGACGACCGCCGCCAGCGGCAACGCCAGCAACAACGCCGCCAGCAGCACCAGACCGCCAAGCACCTGGGCCGCCCATCTTGCCGTGCGCCGCATCAGAATGCCTCGCCCAGCCCGATATAGAGCTCGAGCGCATCCCCGCCCGGAGCGCGATTCACCGGGACGGCGACGTCCAGCCGGATCGGCCCGATCGAGGTGTAGTAGCGCACCCCGACCCCGGCCCCGATGCGCCATATGCTACTGAGCGGCGCGCCGCCGGCGGTAACTTGGCCGGCGTCGATGAAGGCCGCGGCACCCCAGTCGCCGAATAGGCGCTGCCGCAGTTCGATCGAACCGGCGCCGACCGCGGTACCGCCGGTCGGCCGGCCGTCGGCGAATTGCGGGCCCACCGACTGGTAGCGAAAGCCCCGCACCGTGGTGCTGCCACCGGCGTAGAAGCGCTGGTCCGGCGGCAGGCTGAACTGGCCGGCGCCCTTGATCTGCCCCAGAAGGCCGCGCACCGCGATGACGCTGCGTCCGTTGCCGGTCACATCGAAATACGTGGACGCCGAGACCTGCAGCGTGACGAAGGTTGCGCCGCCGAGGGACAGCGACTCCCACGGCGTCACCCCGAACGAGGCCCGAATGCCCTTGGTCGGTTCCAGTGGGTTGTTGGTGGAGTCGTATTTCAGCCCGATGGGGACGCCGAGCAGGTTGTAGTCGTGCGCGACAGTCTCCTGCAAGATGTGCTCCTGCTCGCCGGACAGGCCGACGCTGCCGGTCCAGTGCGGCCACAGCGGGCGCGTCAGAGTGATGCTTTCGAGCAGGGCGTCCTGGTTGTACGCTTGCAGGTCCTGGCGCAGCGCGTCGACCTCGAGTTGCAGCGACTGGTTGCGTGCGAGGAAATCCGGCTTGATGAATTGCGCGCCGACCTTGTAGCCGAAGCCGGTGTCCGCATCGCCGCCGTTGGAGGCGCTGGCGGTCAGATTGAGCTGCTCCCCATTGCCGAACAGGTTGCGGTGGTGCCAGCCGACCGAGGGGCTCAGTCCCAGGTCGGTGGAATAGGCCAGGCCGATATCGACCAGGTGCCGCGGCCCCTCGGTCACCACGAAGGTCACCGGCAGCCGCCCGTCGGCATCGAGCTTCGCCGCCGGCTCCGCCCGAACCTCGGAGAACACGCCGAGCGCCGCCAGGTCCGCGCGCGCGGCCTCGACCGCTACCGGGTCGAAGACCTGTCCCGGATTTAGCGTCAGCCGGTTGCGGACATAGGACTCATGCACGTCCTTGAGGCCGCTGATGGTGATCGCGCCCAGATCGACGCGCGGACCGGCGTTGACCGCGAATGCGACATCGAGCGCGTCTTGATCCGGGTGCAGCGTGGCAACTGGCTGCGCGACCGTGGCCATCGCGTAGCCGGCGTCGCGCAACGTTGCCAGCAGATGCTCGCCGGCCGCGAGGACGTCGGCCGCGCGCGCCGGATCGCCGGCGCGGATGCCAAGCTGCTCCTGCATCCCGGCCGGCAGGCTGCCGGTGACGGTGACTGCGCCGAGATGGAACGGCGGCCCGAGATCGAAATGGGTCGCGACCTGTGCCGGCGGCGTGGCCGGCGCCGCCTCCAGAGCATCGACCAGCCCCGGGTCATCGAGCGGCTTGCCGTCGATCGTGAGATCGACCTTGCCCTTGTAGTAGCCGAAGCTTTGCAGCACCGCGGCAAACCGTTCCGCGTCGTCGCGCGCGCGCGCCGCCAGGGCAACCGGGCTGACGGGTGCATTGGCGCGGAGCGAGATCAGGGTGGAGGCATCGTACAGCACCTGGTCGATCGCCTTGTTGCCGGTAGTGGCGAGGTTGACCTCGTATGGTAGCGGATCGGCGGCGCGCGTGGCCGGATTCGGCAGGATCAGGAGCGGAATCGCCAGCATGCAAGCCAGAATTCGGCGCGACGCGGTGATCCCGCTTATCCAGCACGTCAATCCCGGCTGCTCCTGTCGGCTTCCTCTGGGTACTTGGGATCACATGTCTTGCACGTAACACACGCTTGATACCAATCGAATCACTCTCGCGGCATCGACCGGCGCCCGATCCGCGGACGGCTTTGCCGCTGCGGGATCGGCGCGTTAAGATGATCAACGGGAAACCGGCGCCCAGCGGGAAACCGGCGCAGTGCCGCCCCTGGCGTCGGCACGCGGCATTGATCCGGCTCAATGCAACCCTAACTGTTGCCGTTGACGGGCGTCTGGCGGACGCCCGGCTGCGGTTGGGTCTCGCGGATGCCACGAAGGTCCGGCCTGGCTGATGGCTTCTCACCGCGCGACAAGGGTCCCTGGGAATGATTGCTTTCCACGCGTTCTGCCGTCAGTCGCTGGACGACATCCGCGCGCAGGGGCGGTACCGACAGTTCACCCCGCTGCGGAAGCAAGCTGAGCACTTCCCGTACTACCGCCGCCCGGACGGCAGCGAAGTGCTGGTGTGGTCGTCGAACGACTACCTGGCGATGGGCGGCCATCCGGCGGTGATCGAGGCAGCCTGCGCCGCGGCCCGCGCGATGGGCGCCGGGGCCGGCGGCACGCGCAACATTGGCGGCACCAGCCCGGCGCATGACGCGCTGGAGACCGAGTTGGCGGCGATGCACGCCAAGCCAGCTGCGCTGCTGTTCACCTCGGGCTTCGTGTCGAACCAGGCGGGGCTGTCGACGGTGCTCAATTCGCGCCCCTCCGGCCCGGACGTGCTGTGGCAGGTGTTCTCCGACGCGAAGAACCACGCCTCGATGATCGCCGGCATCAAGGGCGCGCGCTGTGTCTGCCACATCTTCCGTCACAACGACATGGCGCATCTGGAGGAGTTGTTGCGCGCGGCGCCGGCCGGCACGCCGAAACTGATCGCTTTCGAATCGGTTTACTCGATGGATGCCGACATCGCGCCGCTGGAGGCGATCTGCGACCTGGCCGAGCGGTTTGGCGCGATGACCTACCTCGATGAGGTGCACGCGGTCGGCATGTACGGCCCCACCGGCGCCGGCGTGGCCGAGCGTGACCGCGTCGCGGATCGCATCGATATTATCGAGGGTACGCTGGCGAAGGCGTTCGGCTGCCATGGCGGCTACATCGCCGGCGATGCCGAGGTGGTGGACTACATCCGCTCGGTGGCACCGGGCTTCATCTTCACCACCTCGCTGCCGCCGATGGTGGCGGCAGCGGCGCTGGCCGCGGTGCGGCTTGTGCGTGCCGACGCGCCGCGCCGGGAGAAACTGTTCGAGCGGGCGGGGGCGTTGAAGCGCCGCTTCGATGCGGCGGGGCTGCCCCGCATTGCCTCGGACAGTCATATCGTGCCGCTGCATGTCGGCGATGCCGCTCTGTGCAAGGCGATCAGCCAGCGCCTGCTGGACGAGCACACGATGTATGTGACGCCGATCAACTACCCGACGGTGCCGCGCGGCGAGGACCGCCTGCGATTTACGCCGACGCCGCTGCATACCGATGCGATGATGGATCGGTTGGTGGAGGCGCTGCGCGTGATCCTGCGCCCAGGGGAGGGTGCTGAGCAGCGAGTGGCGGCTTAAGTGTGGGGGTGGGGGTGGGAACGTGGCCAGTACCGTGGCAGAGTGCGTGCTGCACGGGATGATGGCTGTGCGGCCTTGGGCCAGAATAGTTAAGAAAGTTTTTTAACCGCAAATGAACGCAAATGGGCCAGCGGCCGCATCGGCACCGAGATATGCATGCAATTTCGGGGCATGGGTTGCCAAGATTGATGGGCGTGCCAGGACGATGCCGAAGGTAAGCTCGGAAGGCCGGTTCGGGACGGACGCCTTTGCGTTTATTTGCGGTTCAATTTTCTTCCTTGCAACATTGGCTCCCATAATCTGCCAACGATGAACGCTAATTGGTCCAGTGGCTCAAAGGCGCAGAACCAAACGCCTAATTTCGAGGCGTGGGCTGCCGAAGTTCGACAAGAGGCACATGTGCAGGCTGGTGGCCTTGAGGCAGTTCAGGCATTGGGCATGATGGATATTGTTCAGTGCCGTGACGGCCTTAAGCTCGACAACCACCGAATCCTGGACCAGCAGGTCCACGGCATATTCCCCTACGACGATACCGTCGTACCTGACGACGATGCCTTATTGTTGTTCGACTGCAAACCCGACCTTGCGAAACTCTTGTGCAAGCGCATTCTCATAGACCTTCTCGACGAACCCCGCTCCAAGCGAATTGGCAACGGCCATGCCGCATCCAATGATCACCTTGGAAAGCCGGTTGAGTTCAGTCTCATCTGCGATCAGTTGCATTCGTCTGCGATTCAATGTTCTTCGCGGCGATACTGGCAGCGAAGCCTTACCAAAACCTTGACCATGCCGCCCGCGTCGGGAGTTCTCCAGCGCAGACAAGTCAAGTACGGGGCGATCATGAGCAAAGCAGTACAGCCCGGTGATGTGCTCGGAAATGCGGTTAAGCACGGACCCATTTGCGTTCATTTGCGGTTAAAAAACCTTCCTTTGCGGTGCAAGCTGGCGGCGGTGACATTCAATCAGGCAGCCACCCCAACGGATACCGCCGCATGATCATCGAAGCCGGCCACTACGCGCTGATCCTGGCGCTGTTCGTGGCGCTGGCGCAGTCGATCCTGCCACTGGTCGGCGCGGCGCGGGCCAATGTCGGCTGGATGGCGGTGGGGCGCTCCGCGGCGCTGACCCAGTTCGCGCTGATCGCGACCGCGATGGCGGCGCTGATGTACGCCTACATCACGTCCGACTTCACCGTCGTCAACGTCATCCAGAACAGCCACACCGACAAGCCGTTGCTCTATCAGATCACCGGCGTGTGGGGGAACCACGAGGGCTCGATGGTCCTGTGGGTGTTCATGCTGTCGCTGTGCGGCGCGCTGGTGGCGCTGTTCTGCGACAACCTGCCGGCCGAGTTGCGTGCGCGTGTGTTGTCGGTGCAGGGCATGATCGGCGTCGGCTTCCTGTTGTTCATCCTGCTGACCTCGGACCCGTTCCTGCGCGCCTTCCCGCCGCCACCGAACGGCGAAGGGCTCAATCCGGTACTGCAAGATCCCGGCCTGGCGTTCCATCCGCCATTCCTCTACCTGGGGTATGTCGGCTTTTCGGTATCATTCTCCTTTGCCGTCGCCGCGCTGATCGAGGGCCGGGTCGATCCCGCCTGGGCGCGCTGGGTGCGGCCGTGGGCGCTGGCGTCGTGGTGCGCACTGACCATCGGCATCGCGATGGGAAGCTGGTGGGCGTACTACACGCTGGGCTGGGGCGGCTGGTGGTACTGGGACCCGGTCGAGAACGCGTCGTTCATGCCCTGGCTGATCGGCACGGCGCTGATCCATTCCTCGATCGTGGTGGAGAAGCGCGACACGCTGAAAAGCTGGACCGTGCTGCTGGCGATCCTGACCTTCGCGCTGTCGCTGGTGGGAACATTCCTGGTACGGTCGGGCGTGCTGACCTCGGTGCATGCCTTCGCCAGCGATCCGCGGCGCGGCGTGTTCATCCTGCTGCTGCTGGTGGTGGTGATCGGCGGATCGCTGGCGCTGTACGCGGTGCGGGCGCCGAACCTGAAGGGCGGCGGACTGTTCGCGCCGATCTCGCGTGAGGGCGCGCTGGTGCTGAACAACGTGCTGCTGGTGTGCGGCTGCGCCACGGTGTTCCTCGGCACGCTTTATCCGCTGTTCCTGGACGCGGTGGGTGGGCCGAAGCTGTCAGTTGGCTTCCCGTTCTTCGACAGCACCTTCGCCCCGATGATGGTGCCGCTGCTGCTGGCCATGGGTGCCGGACCGCTGCTGGCGTGGAAGCGCGGCGACCTGGCGGGTGCGCTGCAACGGCTGTGGGCGACGTTCGCGGTGGCGCTGGTGGTGGCGGCGGGCGGCCTGGTGGCGACACAGGGCGCGCGCGTGCTGTCCGTGCTCGGTATTGCGCTGGCCGCCTGGGTGTTCACCGGCGCCGCGGTCGAATGGGCCGAGCGAGTGCGGTTGTTTCGCGGCGGGATCGGTGAAACCTGGCGGCGCGCCATCAATCTGCCCCGCGCCGCGTATGGCATGACGCTGGCGCATATGGGCGTGGCGGTCACCGTTGCCGGCATCTCGGCGTCTTCGTTCGCGGTCGAGAACATCCAGCTTGTGCGCGTCGGTGGCGACCTGCCGATCGGCGGCTACGTGCTGCGTCTGGCCGGGGTCGACAAAATGCCTGGACCGAACTACGTCGCCGACGATGCGTCGATCGAGATCCGCCGCGACGGCGCGCTGGTCGCGACGGTGCACCCGGAGCGGCGCTTCTTTCCGTTGCAGCAGCAGACCACCAGCATGACCGCGATCCGCACCAACCTGCTGGCCGATCTCTACGTCGCGCTGGGTGACCGCGACGCCAACGGCGCGTGGACCATCCGCGCCTACTGGAAGCCGCTGGTGCCGTGGATCTGGCTCGGTGCCGTTATTATGGCGTGCGGTGGGATGATCAGCCTGAGCGACCGGCGGTGGCGCGTGGGCGTCGCGGCGCGGGCGCGCGGACGGATGCTCGCCCAGCAAAGACTACAGCCCGCCAGCGGAGACTGAGGCTTCGTGCGCAAAGCGTTCTACCTGCTGCCGCTGCTGGCGTTCCTGACGCTCATCACCTGGTTTGGGTTGGCGCTGCGGCCGGATCACGACCCGGAGATCTTGCCCTCGGCGCTGATCGACAAGCCGGCGCCGGTGTTTGATCTCGCGACGCTGGGTGGCGGGCCGAACCTGGCGCTCAGCGCGCTGAAGGGCCAAGTGGTGCTGGTGAACTTCTTCGCGTCGTGGTGCGCGCCGTGCCGGGTGGAGCATCCGATCCTGATGCGCCTCGCCGCGCAGGACCATGTCGCGCTGTATGGCATCGACTACAAGGATCGGCCGGAGGATGCCAAGCGCATCCTGGCGCAGCTCGGCGATCCATATCACGCGGTCGGGCTGGATCCGGATGGCACCACCGGGATCGATTTCGGCGTCTACGGCGTGCCGGAGACCTACGTGATCGACAAGACCGGGCAAATCCGCAAGCGCTTCGTCGGTCCGCTAACGGAACAGGCGTTGCAACAGGAGTTGCTGCCGCTGTTGAAGTCCCTGAACGCATCGTGAGGCGCGGGCTGGCATCGCTGGGTGTGCCACTGCTGGCCGCGCTCTTGCTGAGCGCTGCGCTGTCGACTGCAGCGCCGTTTGGGGCGCCGGCATTCGCCGTGACGCCACAGGAACGACTGGCCGACCCGGTGCTGGAGGCGCGGGCGAGGGCGATCAGCCAAACGCTGCGCTGCCTAGTCTGCCAGAACGAGTCGATCGACGAATCGAGCGCCGACCTGGCGCACGACATCCGCGTGCTGCTGCGCCAGCGCCTGCTGGCGGGTGACACCGATGCGCAGGCGGTGCAATACATCGTCGCGCGCTACGGCCAGTTCGTGCTGCTGCGCACTCCGGTCGAGCCGGCGACGTACGTGCTTTGGTACGGCCCCGGCGCGCTGCTGCTGGCGGCCGGGCTGAGCGCGGTGATCTGGCTGCGCCGGCGTCCGGGAGCAGATGCGCCGGCGTCCGTGCCGCCGCTGACCGATGCGGAACAGCAACGCCTGGATCACCTGCTGCGGGATACCGACCCGTGATGCCGCTGGCGTTGGTGCTGGCCGGCATGACCGCTGTGGTTTTGCTGGCGTTGCTGCTGCCGCTGCTGCACGGCTGGCGCGCACCGGCCGAGCGGCGGCAGTTCGATCGCGCGGTCTATCGTGCGCAGCTCGATGAACTGGCGCGAGACGTGGCACGCGGAGTGATCGGTGACGCCGAGGCGGCCGCGGCGCGGCTGGAGATCGAGCGGCGGCTGCTGGCAGCTGATCCCGGGACGGGCACTGCCCCGGGCACGGCAACTTCGCGCGCCCCGGGCACGACAACTTCGCGCGCCCCGGGCACGACAACTTCGCGTGCCCCGGGCACGACAACTTCGCGTCTGGGCAGCAGCCGCGCGCTGGCGATCGCGGCGGCGCTGATTGTCGCCGGTGGCGCGGGCCTGCTGTATCTGCACCTGGGTGCCCCGGGCGTGCCGGACATGCCGTTCGCCGAGCGACACGAAACCACACCGGCAAGGCAGGCGGAACAGGCCGAGATCGCCGACGCCGCGGCGACGCTTGCCGCAAAGCTGAAGGCCGATCCGAAGGATGCGAGGAACTGGCTGCTGTATGCCCGCGCCGAGGCAATGCTGGGCAACTGGCAAACCAGCGCGAATGCCTATTCACGCGTCATCGCGCTGGGCAACAGCGACCCCGAGGTGCTGGGCGGCTACGGCGAGATGCTCGTGCTGGCAGCGGATGGCATCGTCGGACCGCCGGCCCGCACGACGTTCGTGTCGGTACTGCAACGCGACTCCAAGAACCCCGTCGCGCGATACTACCTGGCGCTGGCCGACGCGCAGGCCGGCGAGCCGCGGCGCGCGATCACGGCGTGGCAGGCGCTGGCCGCCGATCTGCCGGGAGGCTCGCCGATGCGCGACGCGATCGGCCGGCAGGTCGCCCGTGCGGCGAGCACAGCCGGGATCGCCGTACCGCCGTTGCCCGAGGGACAGCCGGCCGCCGCGACCGCACCGACGCGGGACCAGACAGAGGCGGTGACGAACATGTCGCCGGCACAACGCGAACAGATGATCCGCGGCATGGTGGCGCAGCTTGCCGCCCGCATGGCTAGCGCGCCGGACGATCCGGATGGCTGGCTGCGTCTGGGCCGCGCCTACACGGTGCTGCGAGAGACCGACAAGGCCGTGGATGCCTACGACCACGCAGCGCGATTGAAGCCGGGCGATGTCGACATTTCGTTGCAGGAAGTCGAGGCCATGCTGGCCAACCGCAAGCCGGACGATCCGATTCCGCCTCGTGCGGTGACGTTGCTGGCACAGATCGAGGCGGTGTCGCCGGATCGGCCCGAGGTGCTGTGGTATCTTGGTGTGATTGCGATCCGGAATGGCGATCGGGATGCGGCGAGGCGGGAGTGGGGGCGTTTGTTGGCGTTGCTGCCGGCCGCGAGCGAGGATCACAAGACGGTGGCCGAGGCGTTGCAGGCGCTGGATCGGCCTTGAGGGTGGGGGGATGTCGTTGCGGTATCTGTACGCCTCGCCCGCGCTTGCGGGCTTGGGCCGCGAAGAGCGGACCAAGGTCGCAAGCGCGGGCGAGGTAAATCGGGCCCCTACAGCAGCGCCATGCGTGTCGATAACCCGCTGTCGCGCCGCGCCGCTTGCGCCGCCATGCGCACGGACGCATTGACCGCGCCGAAGCCCTGATAACCTCGCCGCTCCACGATCTCGAAGAAGAACCGGTCGTGGAACGTATCGGTATACGCGTGCAGGAACTCGCCGTGCTCATCACGGTCATACAGCAGGTTCAGTCGCGCGAGTTCAGCCAGCCGCGCATCCTCCAGCCCGTGGCGCGCGGCCAGATCGTCGTAGTAGTTCGCCGGAATCGGCAGCACCGGCGCGCCGAGCGCGGTGGAGCGCTGCACCGCGGCGACGATGTCGTCGGTGGCGAAGGCGATGTGATGCACCCCGGCACCGGCATACGCCGTGACGAAACGCCCAGTCGCAGTCTCACGACTTTCCGAGATATTCAGCGGCAGGCGAATGCTGCAGTCCGGGCTGACCATGGCGCGGCTTTGGATCAGCCCGTACGGGTCCGGCAGTTCCCACAGCGGTTGCGGCTGCAACCCGAACATGGCGCGGTAGAACAGCACGAAGCCGCCCATCCGCCCGTGCGGCAGCGCCTGCGCCACATGATCGATGCTGCTTTGCCCGCTGTCCGGCGCGGTCTGGGCAAACAGCGTGAAATCGTCGTCGTAGATGCTGCGGCCGGTGTCATCGGGGCCAACCAGATAGATCAACGTTCCATCGGGCGCGCGCAACGCCGGGATGCGGCGCTCGCCCGGGCCGACGCGTTCGTGCCACTCCGGGGCCAGCAACGCCGTGGCCCGCGCCACCGCTCGCGCGGTGTCGTCGATGCGCAGCGCCATGGCGCAGACCGACGGGCCATGCAGGTGGAAATGCTCGGCCGCGGCGCTGTCCTGCTCGGCATTCAGGATCAGGTTGGCGCGGCCCTGGCGGAACAATTCCACCGCCTTGGAGCGATGATGCCCGGCATGGCGGAAGCCCAGCGCGCGCAGGAATTCCCCGAGCTCGCGGCCGGTTTCCTCGTCGACGGAGAATTCGAGGAATTCCACTCCATCGAACCGTGGTGGCGCGGGCAGTGCCAACGCGCCGGCACCGGATTCCGTCAGGATCAATGAGCGCAGCCCGTCACGCGCCGTCAATCGGGTAGGCGCGGAACGGAATTCGTCGTTGAATATCTCCAACGAGATTGGGCCGCGATAGCCGCACGCCAGCACGGCACGCAGGAAGTCATCCACCGGCAACTGACCCTGGCCGGGAAAATTGCGAAAATGCCGGCTCCAGGACAGCGCATCCATCGTCAGGCGCGGCGCGTCGGCAAGCTGGACAAAGAACAGTTTTTCCGCCGGCAGGTCGGCAATACCAGACGGATCATCATCGATCGCCAACGTATGGAAGCTGTCGACGATCAGTCCGAGAGCGGGATGGTCCGCCTGCCGTACGATCTTCCAGGCGTGCCGCCATCGGTTGACGTGACGACCCCAGGCCAGCGCCTCATACCCGACGCGCAGGCCGCGGGCGCCGGCGCGGGCGGCCATCTCGGCAAGGTCCGCCGCCGCGCGGGCATCGTCGTCCATCGCCGCCGGCAGCGTGTTGCTGCACACCAGCACAAGATCGGTGCCGAGCGCTTGCATCACGTCGAATTTGCGCTCGGCGCGATCGAGGTTGCGCGCGCGCTGCGGGTCCGCCATCGCCTCGAAGTCGCGGAACGGCTGGTATAGGACGATGGCGATGCCAAGGTCCGCGGCGATGCGGCGCACGTCGGCGGGCGAGCCGTCGAACGTCAGCAGGTCGTTCTCGAATATCTCGACAGCGTCAAAGCCGATGGTGGCGGCTGCGTCGAGCTTTTCGGGCAGGGTGCCGCTGAGCGAGACCGTGGCGATCGAGCGGGGCAGGTGCGCCGTCGCGGCACGGGCTGGCTCGGTCATGCGGCGGGTCCTTTCTTGGGTTTAGGGCTCGACGCAGGATAACCGCATCGTCTCACCGTGCGCACGACTTGCGCTACTTGAAGCGGTATCTCGCCTCAGGCCCTTACGCGCGGGGGAGTGTAGCGCGGTTTGGCTGGCCTCTCCATGATGCCTCTAGGCAGCGTGCCGGTGCCCCCTGCGGCAGGGTGCCTCTGCGTCAGGACGCCTTGACCAGTTCGACCCGCCGGTTCTTTACCCTGCAGTCTTCGGAAGCATACGGCGCAATCGGTTTGGCGCGCGGCCGCAAGTCGCCTCCCCTTGGCAACCCCGCGCGCGATACCGGACCACCAAGACGCTGGAAGCGTCAGCATTTCGGGCGCCTGGTGTCACGCGGTGGTCCGGAACTGGCCGACATGGTGAAGGTTTGAGGATCGGGAAGCCCGCGCTGGATAGAGGGCAGCCGCGCTCCGAAATGCTCTCGACTCTGCGATCGTGCGGCGGTAATCCTACACTGAATAGTAAGCCAGTGCACAATGCGGGGGCGGTGTCATGCCGGCTCGTGCTCTGATAGTTCTCAACCAATCCGACGCCAGCATTGCGGTGGCGATTGCCTTGAAGGTCGCCGGCTACGATACCGCCAACCTGTGTGACCCCATGATCGCCTTGGATGTGCTCGAAACCACCCGCCGCGTCGAGGTACTGATCGCGAACGTCCACTTCGGGCAAGGCAAGCCAAACGGCGTCTCCCTGGCCCACATGGCCAAGGCAAAGCAGCCCGGCATTAAAGTCGTCCTCACGGACGAAGCCGACTTTGCGGCGTTCGTCGATGGCGTAGGAGAGTTTCTGCCGGCTCCCGCTACGCTTCCAGAGATGGTTGAAGCGGTGCAGCGCCTCTTGCCACAATAGGATAAGATTCGGCAACGCGCATTTTTAATTTGATACTGACCCGCTGCCGGTGGTCCTGGTCCGTGGACATGCTACCCGTCTCCGCACATGCCGCCGCTCCCCGACCTCCCGGTCACCGAAGCCCTTCCCGCAGTCACAGCGGCGCTTTCCGCCGGCCGTAACGCCGTGCTGGTCGCCCCGCCCGGCGCGGGCAAAACCACCCGCGTCCCGCTTGCCCTGCTGGACGCGCCGTGGCGTGGCGATGGCCGTATCCTGATGTTGGAACCCCGCCGCCTCGCCACCCGCGCCGCCGCGGCCCGCATGGCGTCTCTCCTCGGCGAACAGGTCGGCCAGACCATCGGCTACCGCACCCGCCTCGACGCCGCCGTCTCCCCCGCCACGCGCATCGAGGTCATCACCGAGGGCCTGCTGATCCGCCGCCTGCTGTCCGATCCCGGCCTCGACCGCGTCGCAGCCGTGCTGCTGGACGAGGTGCACGAACGCTCGCTCGACTCCGACCTGGCGCTGGCGCTGTGCCGCGACCTGCAACGCGTCCTGCGGCCGGATCTCCGCCTGCTGGCGATGTCCGCCACCATCGACGCCGGGCGCCTCGCAGCCCTGCTCGGCGCGCCGGCGGATGCGGATGTGATCGAGAGCACCGGGCGGATGTTCCCGGTCACCATCGCCCACGCCGCGCGCGACATCGCCCACCCGCGCGACCTGCCGGATGCCCTCGCCCGCGCCGTCCGTGCCGCGCTCGCCGAGCACGCCGGCGACATCCTCGCGTTCCTGCCGGGCATGGCGGAGATCCGCCGCAGCCAGGCCGCGCTGGATGGATGCGGTGCCTTGGTCCTGCCGCTGCACAGCGAACTTCCCGCCGCCGAACAGGACCGCGCCCTCCGCCCGGCCGAGCAGCGCCGCGTCGTGCTGGCTACCTCGATCGCCGAGACCTCGCTGACGGTGCCGGGTGTGCGGGTGGTGGTGGATGGCGGTTGGCGCCGGTCACCGAGGCTTGACCAATCCACCGGCCTGACCCGCCTCACCACGCTGCGCATTTCCCGCGCGGCCGCCGACCAGCGTGCCGGCCGCGCCGGACGGGAAGCTCCGGGTGTGGCCATTCGATTATGGACCCCGGCGCTGCACCGCGGCCTGGCCGCGTTCGACCGTCCGGAGATACTGGAGGCGGAGCTGTCGTCCCTGGCACTGACCTGCGCCGCCTGGGGCACCAAACCCAGGTCACTGTCCTTTCTCGATCCGCCTCCGCCGGGTGCGCTGGCCGCGGCCGAGGCGTTGTTGCATGAACTTGGCGCGCTCGACGACGCTGGTGGCATCACGGAGACTGGCCAGCGCATGGCGCAACTCGGCGCGCACCCACGCCTGGCGGCAATGCTGCTGTCTGCCGAGTCCAGCGCCGAGGCCGCGCTCGCCGCCGCCCTTGCCGCACTGCTCGAGGAACGCGACCCGCTGAGGGGTCCTTTGCGAGGTCCCGACACCTCCGCCGACATCGCGCTGCGCATCGCGGCAGTCACCGACGGTGATCCGGCGGCCGATCGAGGCGCCCTGTCCCGCATCCGCCAGGCCGCCGGCCAGTACCGCCGCCGCCTGCGACTAACGGCCGATACACATCCCGCTGGCGACCCTGGCCGGTTGCTGGCGGCGGCATTCCCCGATCGGATCGCCCAGCGACGCGGCGAGCCTGGCAGTTTCCGCCTGTCCGGCGGTGGCGGCGCCCGCCTGCCGCGCGCCGATCCCCTGGCCAACGCCAAACTGTTGGCGGTCGCCGCGCTGGAGATGCGCGCGTCGGCGCAGATCCGCCTCGCCGCGCCGCTCGACCCCGACGCCCTGCCCACCGCCCTTGCCGCGCGCGTGACCGAAACGTCGGAAACCGGCTTCGACCCGGTGTCCGGCGCGGTGTTGGCCCGCCGCCGCCGCCGGCTCGGCACCCTGGTCCTATCGGACCGCACGTTGCCCGCCGATCCGGCCGAGACCGCCACCGCCTTGGCCCTGGGCGTCGCCGCCGCGGAGTTGCGCGCGCTGCCATGGACCGATGCCGCACGCCAGTTCCAGGCCCGCGTGGCACTGCTGCGCCGGCTGGAACCCGAGACCGGCTGGCCCGACCTGTCGGAGCCGGCGCTGGCGGCGACCGTCGGGTCCTGGCTGGTGCCGCACCTGCTTGGCATGAGCCGCCTGGCCGATCTGAGCCGCCTCGACCTGATCGCCGTGCTGCGCGGGACGCTGCCCTGGAAACTGGCTAGCCGATTGGATCACGACCTGCCGGAACACTTGCCGCTGCCTGGGGGCCGTGCCAGCGTGGACTACCTGCAGGACCCACCGCTGGCTTCCGCCCGCGCGCAGGCATTCTATGGCCTGGGCCGCACCCCGACCCTGGCGGGCAATCGTATCAGCCCGCAGCTCGCACTGCTGTCGCCCGCCGGCCGACCGATCGCCATCACCGGTGACCTGGCGGGGTTCTGGCGCGGCGGCTGGGCCGATGCGCGCCGAGACATGCGAGGCCGCTACCCGAAGCATCCCTGGCCGGAGAACCCGGCCCTGGTCGTCCCGCGCGAACACCCTTCACGCGCTCGTAACGTGTAATCTTCGTCAGATTCTTGTTGGGTCCGTCCACGCACGCCATGTTACAGCCATGAATCACTCGGTTCCAGCCGGTTGGGGTCGCCCGCTTGGCGCGCCTCTCGCGGTCGTCCTGTTGTTGCTTGGCGCCTGCGCGGGAGTACCGCCGGCCGCGGTTGCGCGCGGAACCCCCGACAGCTTCTCGCCCCTGGTCAAGCGCGTGCTGCCGTCCGTCGTGAATATCGCCGTTACCGAGACGGTGACCGGCAAGGAGCTGCTGAACGAGGCGCCGCCCGAGTTGCGTGACACCCCGCTTGGTCGCGAATTCCGCCGCAAGTTCGGCGACAAGCGCACCGAGACCATGAGCGCGGGGTCCGGCTTCATCATCGATCCCACCGGGGTGATCGTCACCAACCGGCACGTCATCGATCACGCGACGCAGATCAAGATAGCGCTGTCCGACGGCACAGAGCTGCCCGCCAGGGTGATCGGCAGCGACGAACTGACTGATGTCGCGGTGATCCAGGTGACTCCACCGCATCCGCTGCCCGCGGTTGGGTGGGGCGATTCCCGCACCGTTGAAGTGGGCGACTGGATCCTTGCTGCCGGCAATCCGTTCGGCCTTGGCGGTTCGGTCACCGCCGGCATCGTCTCGGCGATGGGCCGCGATCTTGGCGCCGGGCCGTTCGACAATTTCCTGCAGCTTGATGCGCCGATCAATCCGGGCAATTCCGGCGGCCCCGCCTTCAACATGGACGGTCAACTTGTCGGCATGACCACCGCCATCGTCTCGCCCAGCGGTGGATCGGTCGGCATCGGCTTCGCCGTTCCCAGCGAGATCATCCGCCCGATCGTCGCCGAACTGCGCGCCAAGGGCCATATCGATCGCGGCTGGCTCGGCGTGGCGTTGCGCGATGCTGACGATGCGCAAGGTGGATCATTCGGGGGCGGGTCAGTCGGGGGCGGACCAGCCACAGCGGGGTCATCCGGGGGCGGACCATCCGGCGGCGCGACGGGCAGCGTCGTCATCGCCGACGTGGAGCGCGACAGCCCAGCCTTGCGCGCCGGATTGCGCGCCGGCGATGTGATCATCGGGGTGAACGGGGAAGCGATCGACAGCAGCCGGGCCCTGATCCGTGCTGTCGCGGCGGCGTCACCCGGGCAAAGCGTACGCTTGCGTGTTCGTCGGCAGGCGCGCGAATTCGACCTCCCGGTCACCGTGGGCCGCCGGCCCGACAACCTGACCGAATAGAACAACGCAATATAGCGGATCGACTGCGATAGCCCCTCTGGAACAGATCAACTGGAACAGACCGACTGGAGCAGAGAAGTCTCCCGGAGATCATCATGCGCATCCTGGTAGTTGAAGACGACAAGGACGTCGGCGGCTTCGTGGTGCGCGGCCTGAAGGAGGCCGGGCACGTTGTCGAGCAAGCCGACAATGGCCGCGATGGCCTGTTCATGGCCGCGAGCGAGGCGTTCGACGCGGTCATTCTCGATCGCATGCTGCCCGGCGGTATCGACGGACTGCGCATCCTGGAAACCCTGCGTGCTCAGAAGAACGCCGTGCCGGTATTGATCCTGTCGGCGCTTGCCGATGTCGATGAGCGGGTGCGCGGGCTGAAGGCGGGTGGCGATGACTACCTCGCCAAGCCGTTCGCGTTCGCCGAACTGCTGGCGCGCGTCGAGGCGCTGGCCCGCCGGGGCAAGGGTGAGGGTCCGGTGACCAAGCTGAAGGTTGACGACCTTGAGCTCGATCTGCTGTCACGCCAGGTCAAGCGCGCCGGACAGAAGATCGATTTGCAGCCGCGGGAATTCCGCCTCCTGGAATACCTGATGCGGCACGCCGGCCAGGTGGTCACCCGTACCATGCTGCTGGAAGGCGTCTGGGACTATCATTTTGATCCGCAAACCAACGTGATCGACGTGCATGTGTCGCGGTTGCGCCAGAAGGTGGACAAGCCGTTCCCGAGCGGGCTGATCCACACTGTGCGCAACGCCGGCTACATGCTGCGCGCCGAAGACGCTTGAACGAACTCGCTACCGCACGGCCGGCGGCGCCTGACGGGCCGCCGGACCAAGCCGGGCAACGCCGTTCGGAAGATGGGCGAACGGAAGATGGGCGGGCGGAGGATGGGCGCGCCGCGGATCGCCGTCCCCAAGGTGGGCGTCCCGAAGATAGGCGTCTCGGGGGTGGGCGTCTCGGGCGTCGCCGTCGCCGGGGCGGGCGCGTACCCGACCTGCTGCACTCCGCGGGCTTCCGCTTCGCTATGGTCTATGCCGTGCTGCTGGCGCTCAGCGCCGCGGCGCTCGCGCTGTATTTGTGGTGGGCCACTGCGGGCCTGCTCGACCGGCAGACCGAAGCGGCGATCCGGGCCGACGCGCAGGGCCTGTCGGAACGCTGGGACGAAGGCGGGCTGCCCGCGCTGGTGCTGACGATTCGCGAACGGCTCGAGCAGAACATCGACGACGATGCGATCTACCTGCTGGTCGATCCGCAAATGCAACAGATCGCCGGCAATCTGCGATCCTGGCCGAGCCCGGTGCAGCGCGCCGATGTGCTGTATGAGCTGGCGGTGACGCGCGCCGGAGCGCCGGCGCTGGCCCAGGTGCAGCGCTACGACCTGCCCGGCGGCTTCCACCTGCTGATCGGGCGCGACGTGCAGGCACGCGCCAAGCTGCGCACGTTGCTGACCGACGCGCTGCTGTGGGGACTGATCGTGGTCGCCGTGATGGCGCTGGCCGGCGCTTTCATCGTGCGCAGTCTGTTCCGCCGCACTCTCGCCAACGTTTCGGCCACCGCCGCGGCGATCTCCGCCGGCGATTTCAGCCGCCGCGTGCGCGTTTCCGGCCGCGGCGACGAGTTCGACCAGCTTGCCGAGACCATCAACGACATGCTTGACCGTATCGGCCGGCTGATGGAGGGCGTGCGCGAGGTGTCGAACGCCATCGCGCACGACCTGCGCACGCCGATCACCCGGGCGCGGGCCCGGCTGGAGGACGCGGCGCTGCATGCCTCGACGCCGGACGAGTTGCATGCCGCGATCGAGCGCGCCACCGACGACCTGGACGGCATCGTCGGCGTGTTCCAGGCGCTGCTGCGAATTTCCGAGATCGAGGCGGGGTCGCGCCGGTCGGCTTTCACCGAGCTCGATCTTGCCGCGGTGCTGGCTGATGTGGCCGAGCTTTACGAGCCGCTGGCCGAGGCAAAGGGTTTGCGTCTCGTGCTGGATGTGCCGACAGCCCCATCGGGCTCCAACGCGCCAGTCCCAATGTTGCGCGTTCGAGGCGATCCCGAAATGTTGCGCCAGGCAGTGAGCAACCTGACCGACAACGCGATCAAATTCTCGCCGCCCGGCGGCGAGGTGCGGCTGTCGGGGGTAGCGTCGCCACCGTGGATCGAGATCACCGTGGCCGACCAGGGTCCCGGCATTCCGCCGGAGGATCGGTCTCGCGCCATCGAACGCTTCTTCCGCGGCGAGGCAGCGCGCAGCACGCCGGGGTCCGGTCTCGGCCTTGCATTGGTCCAGGCGGTGGCGCAGTTGCATGGTGGCACGTTACGCCTGGAGGATGCGCGCCTGGAGCAGGCCGGGCCTTTGGAGGAGGCCGGACGGTTGGAGGATGTGGGGCGCCGGGAGGATGCCGGGCGTGGCTTACGCGCCACACTGCGCCTGCCAGCCACAGCGTGACACACTTGTCATGTCATCCCCACCGGGTGGTGACTGAGACCCCGTTACGTTGTGCGCCATGGAATTGCGTGTGGCTCATTCCCTTGGACTTGGTCTTGGTCTGCTGCTGATGGGTGGCTTGCTCGTCCCCCGGGCGGGCGGCCAGTCCACACCCGTCGTGGTGACAACCGACACGCCGGAATATTGTCAGAAGCTGCTCGATCGGCTCGGCCAGGCGATCCATGCCGCGACCGAGCCGCCGCCGGTCGAGGTCTCGTCGTTGTCGACCGAGGGCCAGCGCATGTGCCACGCCGGCCTCACCCGCGGCGGCATCCTGCGCCTGCGTCGTGCGCTGATGATCCTGGAGGAGCAGGCGGCGGTCCCGCCGTGAGCGCTGCATAGGCCGACACCGTGATGTAACCGGTGCCGATCACGGTCAGCGGACTTGGGGAGCTGGCGCTGCCTGGTGTGACGGTAGTGGTAATCGTGCCGCTGATCGTACTCCCGGTAAGGGCTCGACGCAGGACAACCGAATCGTCTCACCGTGCGCACGATTGTCGCTTCCGTCATGCCGGCGCAGCCCGGTATCCACGACTTGCCTTTGTTGCGGCAAAGAAAGTCGTGGATACCGGCGTTCGCCGGCATGACGCTGTGAGCACAAGTCGTGCGCTACGTGAAGCGGTTATCTCGCCTCAGGCCCTTATCCCGGGCGAAAGATCAGCGATCACCTGATTGCGGAATGGCGGCCAGGGCGCGTTCGATCGCCAAGACCTGGACAGCGATCAGGTGCCGCATGTCCTCACCGCTCCGGGCGGTCTGTTTGAATCCCTGCATGGCGCAGACGATCACTCGGGCCAGGTCGCCGGCTGCAGCGCCAAGGCCCGACTGCTCGGCCGGCTGCCGCAGGATCTCGGTCAGGCAGGCCTCGAACCGGGCATAGCTTTTGCGAACCGCCGGCAGCCCCGACATGTCGCGCACGTCCGGGTTGGCAAGAGCCAGTTCCACTCCCTCTACGCACCAGGTCTCGCAGGCGAAACGGAGTTTCTCACCGAGCGTCGATCGAGTGGCAAGGCCGGCGGCGATCCGCGCCAAACTATCCTCGATCCAGTGGGCGACAACGGCCTCGAACACCTCCTCCTTGCTGCAAAAGATAAGGTAGAGCGCCGGCCGCGACATGCCGGCCGCCTGTGCGATGTCGCCCATGGTCGCCCGCGCAAAGCCGAAGCGCAGGAAGACGCGCGCGCCGGCATCGAGGGCGCGCTGTCGCTTTGATGGGGGTTTCGTCGATTCGTTCATGGCTCCTATCTTGACATTCCCACGGGAAATGTCATCTCGTCATGGCCCTGACGAAATACCGAAAATCGTCCAAACGTCAGATATCCCAAGAAAGAGAGCGATCATGTCGGACGGAAAAGTGTGGTTCATCACAGGCTCATCCCGCGGCCTTGGCCGGGTCTGGGCAGAGGCGGCGCTGAAGCGCGGAGACAAGGTGGTCGCGACGGCGCGCAACCCAGCCGTGCTGCAGCCGCTGGTGACCTTATATGGTCGGTCAGTGCTGCCGCTGGCGCTGGATGTCACCGATCGCACCGCAGCCTTCGAGGCCGTGGCGAAAGGCAAGGCGGCATTCGGGCGGCTCGATGTCGTGCTCAACAATGCCGGCTATGGCCAGTTTGGTGCCGTCGAGGAGCTCAGCGAGGCCGAGGTGCGCGCTCAGATCGAAACCAACCTGTTTGGCGCGCTATGGGTGACGCAGGCTGCGCTACCGATCCTGCGGGCGCAGCAATCCGGCCATATCCTGGCCGTCTCCAGCATCGGCGGTGTGGGGGCGTTCCCCACCGTGGGGATGTATCACGCATCCAAATGGGGGCTGGAAGGGCTGATGGACGCGCTATCGCAGGAGGTCGCGGCCCTCGGCATCAAGGTCACGCTGATCGAGCCAGGCGGCTACGCCACGGATTTTGCCGATCCAAGCTCCATGCGGGCTGCCTCGCCCTTGCCGGCCTACACTCGGGTCAAGGAGCAGCTTTTCGCGGCGTTCGCCACGGAGAGCATGGGTGATCCGCAGGCGACATCCGAGGCGATCTTCAAAGTGGTGGACGCCGCGGAGCCGCCGCTGCGTATCCTGTTGGGCGCGACAGCCTTTCCGATGGTGCGCGAGATCTACGAGGGGCGCCTGGCAACCTGGAGCAAGTGGGCGTCCGTCTCGGCCGCGGCCCAGGGAACGCGGACGGATCTGCGGTTGCCGGAGACGTTCCGGCAGGCTTCCTGAGCCTTCCCAGGATGCGGCGGCAACATTGCCGCCGCATCGCCGGACCGCAGCGATTTCGGGCCAGTCGGAAATTTGATGCTGCGGCTGCTCGGGCGGTAAGCCGACCAAAGTTGAACCGCCGAATTCCACCCAAGCCGACCTGTAGCATGGGGAACCAAGTGTCAGATTTATCCACTAATGCAGCGTTTCCAAGGAGCGACAGGTATCGGGCGGATCTGCCCTTGCATGTGCCGCTCATCGCAGAACCTCGTCGGCATGAGTAGTTCCATGAAAGCAATGTACTAGGACCTGCCCACAGCTGAACGCGTCTCGCCGGGAGGCCGCCTTGCATTCCGCCAATCTGCATGTCGCGATTTCGATCGGTCCCTGCACGTGCATTGGTGCCGGCGCTTGTCGCGTTCCAGATGGCTGAAGCTGTGGTATCAAGAACAAAGGAATGTTAGCCGCCGATGAACGCCGAAAACGCCGATGCACCGGTAACTGACCCGGGAGTTGTGCCAAATCACCCTCCCACAAGAGCGGACTATCGGCGTTCATCCGCGGCTAAAAATTATTCTGCTTGCGGAGCTGCCTCAGTGGGTGCGTCTGGTCATAGTGCCGTGGATATAAGCGGTTTCATGGAATCGCTGTACTGGGGCGTGATACGTGCTGGGGCGTCAAATGTTCTGGCTGGCTGATGGTGAGGCCATCAATCGGCGTCGCGAGCGCGATCGGACCGTCCGGACAAGGACTGAGGGAGCAGGTGGGTTGGCATCAGACCAACGGTCATCAAGAATGACCGTTGGTCTGAGTCTTGGTTCGGCGCGCCGCCGCCCGCCAACCCGGCGCACAGAAAACCGATTGCGTGATGTCGGCTCCGGTCTCGCCGACCGACTTCGGAGCTGATCGATGCGTCTTGACGCAACCGCGTTGCAGGACCTGGTTGCCCGCATTCTCGTCCGCGCCGGGCTGTCGGCGGACAACGCCGCGATCGTCGCCGGCGTGGTGGTTGCAGCGGAGCGGGACGGCACCACAAGCCACGGGCTGTTCCGGCTGCCGGGCTATCTGGCCACGATGCGCACCGGCTGGGTGGACGGCCGCGCCGTGCCAACGGTCACTCAGGTTGCGCCAACCCTGCTGCTGGCCGACGCGCGCAACGGCTTCGCCCAGGTAGCGCTGGCGGCGGCGCGCGACCGGCTGAGCGCCATGGCTCGCGCCCAGGGCATGGCGGCGCTGTGCACCGGCAACGCCCATCACTTTGCCGCGCTATGGCCGGACGTCGAGCCGTTCGCCGAAGCCGGATTGATCGCGCTGACCGTCCTCAACTCGCGCAGCCGCATCGTGGTGTTCGGCGGCCGGCGGAAGGTGCTCGGCACCAACCCCATCGCCTTTGCCTGCCCGCGCGGTGATGGGCCGCCATTGGTGTGGGACCAGGCCACCAGCGTGCTTGCCCAGGGCGAGGTGCTGCGGGCGCGGCAGGCCGGGCACGCGGTGCCGCCCGGTGTCGGGGTGGACGCGGCCGGTCGGCCCACGCAGGACGCCGCCGCGATCCTGGATGGTGGCGCTTTATTGCCGTTCGGCGGGCACAAGGGTGCCACCATTGCGCTGATGATCGAGGTGCTGGCGGCGGCGCTGAGCGGCGGACGCTTTGGGTTCGAGGACCGCTCGGCCGAGTATCCCGGCGCACAGACCTCCAACGGTGGGCAGTTCGTGCTGCTGATCGATCCGACCCGCACCGCGGGCGCCGGTTTTTCCGCCCGCATCGAGACGCTGGTGGCGGCCCTGCGCGATGCCGGGTCGGAGCGGTTGCCGTCCGACGCCCGGCACGCCAGGCGCCTCGCCGCGAAGGACGGCATCGAGGTCGCGGATAGCGTGCATGCGGAGTTGTTGGGGATGCTGGGCGGCTCCGTTGGATCCGGAGCGGCCTGACCAAAGTAACGGCAGCGGCCTGAAGAAAGTAACGATAGAGAAATTAGATTGCCGCCGCGGATCATGCCAGCCGCCCGAATGATCGAAGTTCCGCCGCGCCCCCGTCATGCCGGCGAAGGCCGGTATCCACGACTCGTCTTCGACGCAACAAAGAAAGTCGTGGATACCGGCCTTCGCCGGCATGACGGGGGGCGCCGTCGGTGGGTCA
Organism: Acetobacteraceae bacterium; assembly: GCA_035696165.1. GTDB lineage: Bacteria > Pseudomonadota > Alphaproteobacteria > Acetobacterales > Acetobacteraceae > Palsa-883. The sequence continues at coordinate 24,235 of DASRQX010000282.1, forward strand.
ATCATTACGGCCGCTGGTATCGGACATCGCCGCCCAGCGGACCCTGCCGGGCTCGCGCGGCCATCATTCCTGTGCCGCGACAAATCGCTCCAGCCAGTGGATGGTATAATCTCCCGCCCGGAACGATGCGGCGTCAACGATCCGCTGATGCAACGGGATGGTGGTCTGGATGCCGCTGATCGCGAATTCCGCCAGCGCGCGGCGCAGCCGGCTGATCGCGTCGGGGCGGGTCGGCGCGTGCACGATCAGCTTGGCCACCATGCTGTCGTAGTACGGCGGCACGACACAGCCGGCATACAGCGCGGAATCCATCCGAACTCCCAGCCCGCCGGGCGCGTGGAACGCCGTGACGCGGCCAGGCGTCGGCATGAAGGTCGCCGGGTCCTCGGCGGTGATGCGGCATTCGATCGCATGGCCGGAAAAGCGGATATCCGACTGCCGGTAGCCGAGTTCCGCGCCAGCGGCGATGCGGATCTGCTCGCGCACCAGGTCGACGCCGCAGACCATCTCGGTCACCGGATGTTCCACCTGCAGCCTGGTGTTCATTTCGATGAAGGAGAACTGTCCGTCCTGGTAGAGGAACTCCAAGGTGCCGGCATTGCGGTAACCGATCTTCGCCAGCGCCCGCGTCGCCACCTGCCCAAGTGCGTCGCGCGCCTGCGTCGTCAGCGCGGGCGAGCCGGCCTCCTCCAGCAGCTTCTGGTGCCGCCGCTGCAACGAACAGTCGCGTTCGCCGAAATGCACCACGTTGCCGTGCGCGTCCGCCATGATCTGCAGCTCGATGTGGCGCGGGCGATCGAGGTATTTCTCGAGGTAGACCGCATCGTTGCCGAACGCGGTGCGCGCCTCGGTCCGCGCCAGGCTGAATGCCTCGCCCAACTCGTCGGCACGCTGCGCGACCTTCATGCCGCGCCCGCCGCCGCCGGCGGCAGCCTTGATCAGCACCGGATAGCCGATCTGCCTGGCGACGGTGCGCGCCGCGGCAAGGTCAGCCACCGCGCCGTCGGAACCCGGCACCAGCGGCACGCCGAGCGCCGCCATCGTCGCCTTGGCGGTGATCTTGTCGCCCATCATGCGGATGTGTTGCGGTCCCGGACCGATGAAGGTAAGTCCGTGTGCTTCGACCATCTCGGCGAAATTGGCGTTTTCCGACAGGAAGCCGTAGCCGGGATGCAGCGCGTCGGCGCCGGTGATGGCAGCGGCCGACAGGATCGCCGGAATGTTCAGGTAGCTGTCCTTCGCCGGCGGCGGGCCGATGCAGACACTCTCATCGGCCAGCCGCACATGCATCGCTTCCGAGTCGGCGGTGGAATGGACGGCGACGGTCGGGATGCCGAGTTCGCGGCAAGTACGCTGGATGCGAAGCGCTATTTCGCCCCGGTTGGCGATGAGGATTTTCTGGAACACCGGATTATTCCAGGATCATCAACGCCTCGCCGTACTCGACCGGCGCGCCGCTGCTGACCAGGATCCGCGTGACCGTGCCGGCCTTGGGTGCGCGGATCTGGTTGAAGGTCTTCATCGCCTCGATCAGCAGCAGAGTCTGCCCGGCGGTGACGGCCTGGCCGACGCTGACGAACACCGGCGCGCCGGGCTCGGGCGACAGGTAGGCGACGCCGACCATCGGGCTGGTCACGGCCCCTGGATGATGGGCGTCCTCGGCCGCGCGCGCCGCCGCGGATAGCGGCGCCACCGGAACGACCGGCACAACGGCCGGGGTAGCGGCAGGTGGGGGCGCGACACCGGCGACCGGCACGGCACGCACCACGCGGATGCGGCTGTCCCGTTCCGCCAGCTCGATTTCGGTCAGGCCGGTTTCGGTCAGAATCGCGGCGAGCGCGCGTATCGCATCCGCATCGAACGGAATACGGCTCATGCGATGCTGCTCATGCCGGGACCCTCATGCGCGGTTCTGCACCAGATCGGCGATCGCGGTCAGCGCCAGCGC
>DASRQX010000283.1:0-17837 GCA_035696165.1 Acetobacteraceae bacterium
GCCTTCACACGGCGGGGGTCACAGGTTCAATCCCTGTCGCACCCACCATGTTTCCGGACTTGGCCCACCAGCCGGAAAGCGGTGACTCCATAGCGCAACCGCGCTGCTATCGCTCCGCGGTGTGTAACTCGAGCACCCGTAATGGAGCAGCGTCGATGGCATCATCCAGTTCCACCGGACGCTCCGCAGACTCGGAATTGTAGCATTTCGAGGTGCAGCCTCAACGAAGGTCGGCCGCGGGTCCAGTGATGCGCATTTCGGCCAGACCCGAGCACAGGCCCTTATCGGTATCGCTGGATCAAGCCCCAAATGCATCGCGAGCAGCGATGAGTGGCGAGGGAACGTCCCATGATGTTCCGGCCGCAGGTGACACCGCCGATCGCGTCGAACGCACCACCGAGACTCTTGGCGATCGGCGGGCGGTGGCCGGGCCTCTGCTCGGGCCGTATGTGTAACGGGACGGCTGATCTTGCCGGATGGTGGGCTGTCGGTTAGGGATACCAATATGGTATCCCAACCTGGTATCTCGAAATCCACAAATGTCACAGATGCTCCAGATCTACGACCAACTCCGCGGGATGGTTCTCTCGCTCGACCTTGGCCCGGGCGAGCGCCTGACCGAGCGCTGGCTGGAAACCCAGTTCGAGGGCTCCCGCACCCCGATCCGGGCCGCGCTGCTGCGCCTGGAGACAGAGGAGTTGGTGCGGCGCGACGGGCGCAACTGGATGGTCGCGCCGATCGATCTCGGGGAGATCGCAGCCCTGGCGGAATTCCGCGAACCGCTGGAGTCCACCGCGGTGCGGCTGGCCTGCGCGCGTGCGACGGACAGCGACCTTGAGACGGTGGTGGCCCTGCTGGACTCCTGCCGCGCCGACGTGCCGCGCGAGGCGTGGCACCAGGCCGGCACGGATTTCCATGTCGAGTTGGCCCGGCTATCGGGTAACGCGTTCCTGCTGAAGGCAATGCGTGGCGTGATGACGCGCCTGGCGCGTGCTCGGTGGCTGGAAGTGCTGACCGAGGCGTCGCGCGAGCAGGCCTGGGCGGAACACCGCCGCGTACTGGAGTTCATTCGCCGGCGCCTGCCGGACGACGCGGCGCATGAGGCCGCTGCGCATGTCCGCGCCACTCGCGATCGGTTGGTGCGCTCGCTGAATGAGGATCGGCGAGGGCTGCGCGCGCGAGGGTTCGCCGTGGTCGGGCAGGAAGGCCCATGAGCGGCAAGAGTGAGGCGGTTCGGCTCCCAGGGATAGGTGTCCCCCAGGGCGGCATCGAAGACTCCAATCCCGCGGATCGGGGTTCGGTACACTGGCGGCGCAACCTTGTAGTCTGCGTGTTCGGCTGCTTCACCACCATCGTTGCGATGACATTGCTGCTGCCGTTTCTGCCGCTTTATGTCGAACAGCTTGGCGTCACTGATCGCGCCGCGATCGCGGAATGGTCAGGCGCGGCGTACGGTGCCACGTTCTTCACCGCCGCTTTATGCGCTCCGCTCTGGGGGAGGCTGGCGGACCTCTACGGCCGCAAGCTGATGCTGATCCGCGCCAGCCTTGGCATGGCGGTGGCCATGTCGCTGATCGGCATCGCGCAGAATGTCTGGCAGTTGGTTGCGCTGCGGCTGCTGGCCGGATTTCTCGGCGGCTATGCGTCCGGCTCGATCGTGCTGGTCGCGACGCAGACGCCGAAGAGCCGGACGGGCTGGGCGCTCGGTGTGCTGTCCTCAGGCGTCATGGCAGGCAACCTGGCAGGCCCGCTGATCGGCGGCTTCCTGCCGCCGTTGATCGGCATCCGCTGGACGTTCTTTGCAGCGGGCGCCGTGATCTTCGTGACGTTTGTGGCAACGACGTGCCTGATCAAGGAGGAGAGGCGGGCGCCGGGACCACGCAAGACGCGACCGCGCGGCGGCTGGGCGGCAGTGCCGGACAAGAGACCGGTCATCGCCATGCTGGCCACCGGGTTGCTGCTGATGCTGGCCAACATGTCGATCGAGCCGATCATCACCGTCTATGTCGCGCAATTGGTACCCGACACCAGCCAGGTAACGATGGCGGCCGGCCTCGTGATGTCGGCGGCGGCGCTGGGCAGCATCCTGTCAGCCTCGCGCCTGGGTAAGCTGGCGGATCGGATTGGGCACTGGAATGTTATCATGCTGTGCTTGGTGGTTTCGGCGGTGCTGCTGATCCCGCAGGCCTTTGTCACCACGGGATGGCAGCTCGTGGTCTTGCGGTTCCTGATGGGGCTGTCGCTTGGTGGCCTGCTGCCGTGCATCGCCAGCGTCATCCGCCACAGCGTGCCGGACGGTGCGGCGGGTGGCATGTTGGGGTATTCGACGTCGTCGCAGTATGCTGGACAGGTGGTGGGACCGCTGGCGGGCGGTTTCATCGGCGGCCATTTCGGCATGCGCGCGGTGTTTCTCGGCACCTCGGTGTTGATGGCGGTGGGGGCGTTGTATAACTGGGTGAGCAAGCCGCGAGACCCGGCCTGATCGTCCCGTGGCGAAGTGAGGGCTGGTTGCAATGCCTCTGCAAGTGATGCCGGTTCGGGACTTTGTCGTCCTGCTCGATCTTGACGGCACGCTGGTCGACTCGCGGCCGGGCATCGTCGCCAGCTTGCATGCCGCGTTGCGTGAGTTGGGGCATGCGCCTGATCCGGCGCTGGACCTGACCTTCTTCATTGGCCCACCGATCACCGATGCAATCGCAATGCTGCTACGCCATTACGGCGATGATCGCGTGGAGTTGGGGGTGACGACATACCGCGCGCATTACGGCGCGATGGGCATGTTCGACAGTCATGCCTATCCCGGGATCGCCGAGGCAGTGGCTGCGTTGCGGTCGGCTGGTCATGGCTTGTTCGTTGCAACATCGAAGCTGACGGTTTTTGCCCGAGCGATCCTGGAACGTCTCGGGCTGGCGGATGCCATGGCCGGCATTTACGGCTCGGAGCCCGGCGGCGTGCTGGACCGCAAAGATGCGCTCATCGCACATGTACTGGCGCGCGAGGGCATCCACCCCGAACGGACCGTCATGGTCGGCGACCGTCGCGAAGACATTGCCGGCGCGCACGCCAACCAGGTGCGTGCCGTGGGGGTTCTGTGGGGGTATGGCAGCCCCGCGGAACTGCGGGAGGCCGGCGCCGCCGTACTGGTGGCGGAACCGCGTGAACTGGCTTCTGCTGTCGGGGCTTTGATCGGCGGCGACCTCGCGTAGTGCTATGTGGGACACCCGGGCGGCAGACGAGCGCGCACCGTGCAGGTGGAGAAACCGACATGGCCGAACCATTCGATCACGCGACACTCGGCGCGCTGCGTCACGCAGCGGAGGTCGCGATCCGTACCAGCGCGAACGCGAAACGCGCGATCGTCATCTGGGTCGTCGTGGTCGGCGACAATGTGTTCGCCCGGTCATTCCGGGGGCCAGGCGCAAAATGGTACGCGTCGGCGGTTGCTGACAGACAGGCAACGCTCGAGTTGGATGATGGGCGCTGGCCGGTCAGCGTCACGCCGGTGACGGACCCGGCGGTGGTCGCCGCGGTCAGCCAGGCTTATCTCGGGAAATATGTGACCAGCCCGTACGCGAATGAAATGGTGCGCGCTGAGATTTTGCCAACCACTGTGCGCCTCGACCCGCGTTGACCCCTGCTGCGCGGCACACCTGTCAGGCGCGATCGGCAGCGCGGCGTCGGTCGTGTCTGAATAGAGGCTCGGTCAACATTGACAGACGAGGGCTACAACAGCTCATCCCGGATCATCCGTTACGATCCGAATTATCGCGACCCTCTCCTGCCTCCGATCATGACCGTGTTCAATCCGCGCACGCCAATAAGCATCCGACCTGCGATTAGGGTCCCTGCACTGAGGTGACTTCGAAGCCCGGTGGTAGTGAGATGGCGGCCCCGTTAAAGAATCCAAAGTTACCGGTAAATTGTCCCTCGACGAAAACGCGCAGTTCAGCAGCGAACCAGAGCTCCCGGGAATTAGCGACAGGACCGGCATTAAGAGCGGAGTAGATTTTCCTGCATGTACTCTTCAACCTCACAGTACTGACCGGCTGACCACCGATCAGCAGTTTTTCCTCGCCCTGCCGCGTCAATGTGTTGGTCGCAGACACGACTGCGACGGTGACCGATCCACGAGTTGTAGCCAATCTCGCGTCTACAAAACCAGTTATCGGCGTTCATCGGCGGCGAAAAATTCTTCTGCCCGCGGACCCGCCCTCCCGGTGTGTATGACTCGCTATACAGAACCGTCGATATGAGTCGTTTCATGGGATCGCTTTACTAGGTGGGCGCCGCCTACGGCCCAATCCCTGTGTCGGCCAGCATAATACCCGCATCCATAGCGGACGGATTCGTCGACAGCGTTACGGGAAACTCGGATTCCCAAACGGATAATACCGTGCCAAGTCCACATTCTGATACGCCAGCGCGTCGAGCCGCACCGTCCCGAGGAATGGCTCGGTCGGCTCCACCAGCAGGATCGTCCTGGCAAACCCGGTGTCATGGGACCTGCGCCGGAAATGCACGCGAGACTTGATCGCGATCACCTTGAACTCGTCCGGCGCCAGGCGCAGCCACCCCGGGTTCTGCAACTCGGTCAGGTACGGGCTGATTATCACCACGTTGTCGCGGCCGAACCCGACGCTGACCCAGGTGTGGCCCGGACGCAGCCCCGGGGCCAACCCGCCGTATCGTTCCGATGATGCGCACCGGCTCGCCCGCCGAGATGTCTACCCGCCCGCCGATCGTCATGTCGAACGCGTCACCGGCTTCGGCGCCGTTTGCCGTGAGCGTCGCGATCGCGTCAGCGTCCGCCAAGGTCGCGATCAGCGTGTTCGACAGATCCTGGGCGATGATCTCCCGCAGCAGCCACGTTGCATAGCCGGACCGGTCGCTATGATCGGCCAACAACACGGGCGTCTCGCCGGCCGCGACCGCGTGCTTGGCGAGCGCCACCCGGTCCGGGATCAGGTGCACCGTGGCGGGGTGGAGCAGCCCGGCGCGCAGGCGCCACGCGGCGTGCGCCATATCGTCACCGATCCGTTTTGCGAGCTTGGGATCACCGTTTGCAAGCACCTGCAAGGTCATGCCCACGTCGGGCACGTCGGACCAGGGGAACCCGAAGAAGACGTTGACAACGACATCCGGTTCGCGCGCTTCCCAGGTCAGCCCGCGCTGCACCAAATCCATCCAGGGCGATGCACCGGTCCATTGCAGGACGGTGAGCGAAATAATCGGCACCTTGATCGTGACGTGTGCCGGCTTGTAGTCGCCGCGGATCGCCCGGATCAAGGTGCGCGCGGCGTGTTCGCCCTGCAGGCGGCTGTCGTAGTGCGGGTAGTACTTCGCCGTGAACGCCAGGTCGGCGTGGCGGAGGAATTCCGCGTCCTCATTGCCGTGCGGATCGAAGGTCGCGGCGAGGAAGGCACCCGGCCTGACGGCCTCTCGCACGCGCCGCGCCAGTTCCGCCTCGGGCCGAGCGACGCCGCGAACCGCCATCGCGCCGTGCAGCGCCAGGTAGACGCCGTAGAACGGGCCTTGTGCGCGCAGGCCGGCGATCATCCGGCCGACGAAATGCTCGTAAGTGTCCTGCGTGATCCAGCCCGACCCGGTCCCGCGTTTTGACCAAAGCGGTGATTCGATTCCGATCAGGTCGACCGCGTCAAACTCACGGGCGACCTTCACGAAACCGCCGACATACGACTTGGGCTCCGACGCCAGCAGCGCCTCCCCAGCCGCGGGCGAGCCAGGGTAGGTGTAGTCGTCGACCGTCGTGTCAGAGTACAGGACCGTGACGGTCCGTGCACGAACGTCAGAACGGCGATGCGGATCGCTGGCCGGGGCATGGGGAGCGTCCTTGTTCGCGGACCGACGACGCAGTGTGGCGCGATGGACGGCGGCAGCAAGATGCAACGGGGGTGGGCAGTCGCAGCGGCATGTATCCCGACGGCATCCCTCAACCAGAAAGGCACAAAGCCATGATGGAGCAATCTGCTACAACCGGCGGTTGCCATGCCAACTCGATGCAAGCCATATCATACCGCCTAGCCAACGTCGTCGCCCTTGTTGAGAATTGCCGCGGCTTGGGCGTGTGGCACTTAAGTCCAAACGAAACGGCTGGTGGGCTGGGTGCGCGCCCAGTCACTATGGCCCGGCGAAAGCCTATGGTGGTACGCTGGCGATCAGTTCGCCCTGCATCGTCTCCAGCCGCTGCTCCGCGACAGTGAGATAGGACGAATCAAGCTCGATCCCGATCCCCTGGCCGCCTTCCAGTGCCGCCGCCAGCAGTGTCGTGCCAGTGCCCATGAACGGGTCCAGCACCGCGGGATTGCGGACCCCGTGCAGTCGGATGCACCATCGCGGCAGTTCCAGCGGGAAGGTGCTGGGGTGGTGAATTTTCTCCGCCTTGCTCTGCACAGTGTCGTACGGGATGTGCCAGGTGTTGCCGCCCCAGCGCAGGTCGCGCGCATGCCCGCGCCTGGCGATGTTCGACTTGTCCTTGAACGGTACGGCGATAGCCAGGCGGTCCAGCTTCACCATACCAGCCAGCGTCATATGGAAAATATGCTCGTGGTTGTGGTGCAGGAACCGTTTGCCGCCCACCGGCTTGCAGTGCCCGACCGAGTTCCGCCCGATCGCGATCGACTTGATCCAGGTGATATGGTTCTGTAACACGAACAACTTGCGCAGCCGCACGATCAGCTCGAACGGCAGCTAGGGCGACTTGGCTGAACCGGAGATGTTGAGGAAATACGACGCTTCCGGCCGCATCACCCAGCGCAACTCAGCGGCGACGCGCAGCAGCCAATCAAGATAGTCCTCTTCGACCCGGCTGTCCTGATAGCGTCGGTAGGCGACGCCGAGGTTGTATGGCGGCGAGGTGCGGTCACGTCGACCGACTCGGCCGATAACCCGGGCAGCACAGCCAGGCAGTTCCCGTGGATCAGCCGATGCTCGCCGATATGTATTTCCTCGTCGGGCACGACGCCATGGTCCACGCCTTATGCCCCGGGCATCGCTCGGGGTAGCAAAAGATAGGCGGCGCCTGGATGCTTCATCCGGCCCGCCATCGCCTCTGCCTCGGCACCCCAGCCGAAGAAGATGTCGCCGCGCACCGGCCCCTTGATCGCCCCCCCGCGATCCTGTGCCAGCAGCAGATGCCGCCACGGCGCATCATCCAGTGGGTTCGATGTCACGACGAACACCGGTGCCCCCATCGGCAGGAAGTGCCGATCGACCGCCAACGACCTGCCCGGCGTCAACGCGACGCCAAGCGCGCCCGGCGGCCCTTCATCGGGCGGCGCCTTGGGCAGCAGCGTGAAGAAGACATAGGACGGGTTCGCGTCCATCAACGTCGGCGCCTGGTCCGGATGGGCCACCAGCCAGGCGCGGATCGTCTGCAGACTGACGTTCTCGCGGGTCAGTTCTCCGCGTTCGATGAGCAAACGTCCGATCGGCACATAAGGACGACCGTTCTGTCCGTCATAGGTTACCCGGACGGTCCGCCCATCCGCCAATCGCACACGACCGGAACCCTGAATCTCGAGGAAGAACGCGTCGATCGGATCAGCCAGGAACAGCAACGCCAGATGCTGCGACGCGAGGGCACCGTGCTCTATTTGCGCACGGTCGTAATACGGCACGAGTTCGTTGCCATCAAACCGGCCCGAAATCGAGCGTCCCTTCAGGTCGGTCGCGAACGCGCCAAGATCGGCCCGCACGAGATCACGCGGCCGACCCAGCAGCGCGGTCTGGTAGCGGCCACCGAGCTTCGTCGCGCCTTCCACCTGCGGTTCGTAATAGCCGGTGAACAGTCCCTGGGCTTGGCCGCTCTCGCTGATCGCATAGGCCTGCAATTCGCTCTCCAGCATGGCCCGCGCAGCGGCATCATCATTTGTCGGGACCGTAGTGGCCGCAGCGCATAGCGGCCTCCACTGCCCGGCGGTCCCGCCGAGCCGAGCCGCCGCCCCGTCGCCGCCGAGTTCCGCCTCGGGCGGCAAACCCGCCAGCAGCGCGCATTCGCGCCGCAGCGGCGGGATCGCCGCCGACTGATGGTCTTCGTTCCAACCCGGGACGGCACTGAACGGCACCGCGGTCAGGGTAGGTGCCTCAGTCGGCGTCGGAGCGGGGGCGTGCGTCGGCGCCGGCCCGGCGCACGCAGCCAGCGCCGCGGCCAACCACACGGCGAATCGCATCAGGCGCTGCGGGCGGCGACCAGGCGCCACGCGGGGTCGCGCGAGGACAGATCGCGCTCGAACATCCACAAATCGGTGATTTCGGTGACCGCGTCAGTGCCGGCGACCGGGTTTCCCGCCTGATCGCGGGTCAGGCTGATCTGGTCGGAGACGAACTTCACGGTGATGTGAGCGATCGTGCCGTTCAGCTCAGCTTCCTCGATACCGACGCCGGGGACCGCGCGGATCTCGCTGACCTGTTGATGCCCGGCTGCCTCGCGGGCCGATATCGCCTGGTCGAACGCACGGTAGGTATCGTCCGCCAGCAGATTGCGCAGCGTGGCCCGGTCGCCCGACGCGAAGGCAGCCACAATAAGGCGGAACGCCTTCTCCGCGCCGTCCAGGAAGCCAGCCGGATCAAAACTGCGATCCACGGCCTGCATGCGGGCGAGCGTCTGGCCGAGGGCACTCACCGGTTCGGGGACCGTGCGGCGCGTTGCCGCGGGCACCGGCTCTGCATGTCCGTCGATCACGGGTCCGTGTGGGGCCGGGCCAGTCGGCGGTTGATACGGCTGCGGCGGCCGCTCGTACCCGGTCCGCCGCCCTAGGATGCTGCGCAGGCGCAGCACCAGGAACGCGGCGATCATGCCAAACAGCACCAGGTCGATCGGAAAGCCGCCACCACCCATGTCCAGTTTCTCACCTCCGTAGATGCAGAGATAGGTGGGCGGCGCCCGCAACACAAACGAAACCGCACGGACCGGAGTGGGGATTGCCGCGTCGGCGGGTCGCCTGTAATGCGGCGGCATGATCCTGTTGCGCCATGGACAAAGCGAATTCAACCTCCATTTCGGCGCGACGCGTCGCGACCCGGGGGTGGTGGACGCCAAACTGACCGAGCTTGGGCACGCTCAGGCCGCGGAGGCCGCCGAGCGTCTGCGAGGCGAAGGTATCCGCCGGATCATCGTGTCGCCATACACCCGCGCCTTGCAGACCGCCGCCCCGATCGTCGCGGCGCTTGGCGTGCCGGTCTTCGTCAATCCGATCGTGCGCGAGCGCTACAAGTTCGCTTGCGACATCGGCTCGCCTCGCACCGAGCTGGAACGCGCATGGCCATCGCATGATTTTTCGACGATCGACGAGATCTGGTGGCCGCCAATTGAGGAACCCAAGGAATTCATCCTTGGCAGAGCGCGATTGTTCCGAGCGGAAATGGCCGCGTTGCCAGACTGGTCCAATACGCTGGTCGTTTCCCATTGGGGTTTCATTCTGTCGCTGACTGGGCAGAGCGTGACGAACGCGCAGTCTTTACGCTGCGATCCGACCACCGCAGGACCTGCCGAGGTCACCTGGCGGGCTTAGGCCGCCGCCGGCCGCAGAACTGGCGGGTTGGTGCGTGGGCAGGGTTCGTGCTACCGGGCGCGCGGAAGGTGCGCTGGCAGCGGCGCAGCCTGAAACGGAGCATTCGATGTCAGAGACAACCCCCGCACCGGGTCCGGGTGCCACCCCTCGTCCGCCCCCGTTGGTTGTTAACATTCAGTATGTCAAAGACTTGTCGTTCGAGGTCCCGGGGGCGCCGCAGATTTACTCCCAGTTGCGCGGGCAGCCGCAGGTCAACATCAATCTCGATGTTCAGGCGCGGCGGGTCCAGGAGGGCCAGAGCGTCTTCGAGGTCGCGCTCGTGATCCGCGCCGAGGCGCATGAGCCGTCTCAGGGTAACGGCCAGACCGCCGCGGTGCCGGCAACCGTATTCGTCGCCGAGCTGACCTACGCCGGTGTTTTCACGTTGAATGGTCTCCCGGACAACGCGGTCGAGCCGGTGTTGCTGGTGGAATGCCCACGAATCCTGTTCCCTTTTGCGCGCAACATTCTCGCTGACGTGACACGGGATGGCGGCTTCCCGCCGGTGCTGCTACAGCCGATTGACTTTGTCGCGCTTTGGCAAGCACGGCGAGCCCAGGCGCAAGGCACCGCACCGGAGCCGGTCCAAGCATAGCACGGGCGTCGTTTTCCGGCGGTGCGGCCCCGGGGACAACGACATCTCGCGTCAAGCCGGGTGAGCGGACTGCAGCGCGGCGTGCGCCGCATTTTGGGCCGCGTCGATCTCGGCTTGCTGCGTCGGCGCCGTGCCGCCCTCAGTGAGCGACGCAGCGGTTTGTGCCGCGGCGATTACCTGCGGCGCGACGGTGATGCCCATCTGGATGAGTTGAATCAGGGCGGTAATAAGCGCGATCGGCATTGATCAGGTTCCTTGTTGCGCGAGGGTCAGCAGGGCCGCGACGGCGGCCTCGGCGGTCGCCACCGATGTTGGATCGCCACTCGCAGCCTCCGCCGATTTGACCAAGCCGTAGGCCTGGGCGTCGGCGGTCTTGATCTGCGCGGTGATGCTGGTCTTGGAGCACAGCGGGTCGTTGGTGCCTCCAGCGGTCGCCGGAGCAGGCGCGCAGAGCGGCAGCGCGATGTAAGCCGTCGCCGCGCTCTCGGCCGCCGTAAGGCCGCTCTTCAGAGCGGCGATATCGGCCGCCGGATTGCTGCCGGCGCCTGAGCAGGCACCCAGCCCGAGCGGCAGCATCATCACGTAAGGCAGGGATGGGCCGGCGCCGGGCACCGCCCGGATCAGCGTCAGGATATTCATTTGGGAAATCTCCATGAAAGGGAGGGGCTCGGTCGTCACGTCCCGCGGGCAAAACGCTCGCGGATCGTCTCTGGTGTGGCAGGCCATGCGATGTGGCAGGCCATAAGGGGCACGCTACGGGCGGGAAGGTGAGGAAATGCCTGGGCGTGCCCGAATTATGACCGGGCCCGGCGCGCTACCCATGTGTACCGCGACAAATCCGAGAAGGCCGATCACCTCGCCCGATGCGCGACAAAACGACCGTAGGATGCGAGCTTCCGTACGAAAGCGCATGCCCATTGCCTGTTTATGGGTGGCATAGCCAGCGACGACCTCGGAAAGCTTCATGACAGCCCTCCCAGATCGAACGCCGCGACCTCCTGCAGAGCGGCCAGATCGACCTTGGCGTAGGTCCTGGTTGCATGGGCACCGCGGTGGCCGAGATGGTCACCAATCTCCTTCAGGCTCAGCCCCGCCTCGACAAGATGCGCCGCGCAGGCGTGGCGGAGGCTGTGCGGACCGTGGTTCCCGGTCTGAATGCCCAAAGCGTTAAGCCGGCTGGCGACCGCATGATACATGCCACCTGCCGAGAGAGGGCGAAACGGAGCTTTGAGCGTCACGAAGACTTCCCGGAAAGTGCAACGCGGCCGAACTCCCTGGAGATATCGTACGATCGCGTCACCGACTGAGGCCACCAGTGGATAATATTGTGTCCGCCGCTGTTTGGGCCGCTCAACCATGATCAACTCTGCCGTCCAATCCAGGTCTTCGAGACGCAATCCCCGGACTTCGCCGCTTCGCAATCCGTAAATCGCAAACTGCATCAGGATCGCGTGGTCCCGCGTATCACGAGGCTCGTCTCCTCCGGTACCTGCCAAGAGCCGTTGCACATCGACCCAGTTGGGCCCCCTTGAAAGACCCTCCTCTTTGAAGAGCCGTGGCGCGTCTATGGCGGCGGCGATCCCGGAGGAACACCACCTCCGCATCTCAGCATATCGAAAGAATGAACGGAGCGCCGCCGCGCTCGTCGCGATCGATACGCGACACCAGCCGTCCCGGCCTTTCGAATCAAGGAAGGCGTCAACATCGTCGACGGTCATGTCCGCGATCGACGCTTTGCCTGAGGGGACGTGCTTCAGAAAATGTTCAACCTGCCAACGTCGCTGGGAGACGGTACGTGGCGACGACCCACGTTCGTCGCTCAGATAACCAACGAAATCATCGAGTTGGTCAGAATGAGCATTCCGTGGCCCGCCACGCGGCGGCGCCAGCAATTCGAGAAAGCGCAGCCAGTCGGTGGCGACCTGCATGAAAAGACGACGTGACCACTCTCCACGACCCGTACGCCCCCACCTTCGCTGATGGCGCACCCAGTTCCGAGCGGCCTCTTCAACCTCCCGACGAGTAATCTGATTGCCACCGGTCACATCAAGCCGCTCGGCGACAACAAGCAGTTCGCGAGCAATGCGCAACAAGGTCTCCCGAGCAAGACCTTGGGAGGCGCAATGCGTGAGATAGCGCTCTCGCTCAGCCGCTCCCGTGGCCGTCTGATGACGTGCCCGGATCTTTGGATAGGTGAATAAAACGTCGAACATGGAACGGATCTCCTGGTTGTTGGGGAGGTCCGATCGATGTTGATCAATTTGTTATGTGGCGTCCAAAAGCCGCACCACGTTGTGCCGCAACGCCTTCCGAGCCCAACGCCACATAACTACCGGCGCCACATTACGCATAAACTGTGGTGCACCACATTTTATGCGGGAAAGCCGCACGTACGGTTCTGTGCGGGGGGCGCCCAGTAATGAGCGTCCCTACCGCGATCTGGGACCTTGGCCGGCATTTTACCGCACGCCATTTTCGGCGTAGCCTTCGCCACGGACATGAAGCGGAACCCCAACGGTGGCAGTCCCGGCGGCAGGCGCGATCGACTGTGACATCCACCCGGCATTGCCGGGCACCCACGTTCTCGTGCCCTTTCTCGATGAGTACTGGCGTGCTCACGTGCTGATGCGTGGCCTTGATCGCGATGATTACGGTCTGGCGGCAGTACCCGCCAACGCGCCGATCAATGTGCGTCCCGACTGGAACCCGGCGAAGGCCAACGCCGGGACCGACCCGGACCTGCTTCGCCAACAAGCACTCGACGGCTTCAAGACACGGTTCGCCATCTGCAACGTGCTGCACGGGGCTCAGGCGATCCTCAGTGAGGATTTGTCCGCCGCCTTCTGCCGCGCCATCAACGATTGGGTCGTCGCCGAATACCTCGACCGCGACCCACGGCTGCGCGCCTCCATCGTCGTGCCAATGCACAGCGCTGAACTCGCGGCGAAGGAAATCGAGCGCAAGGCCGAGGACGAGCGCTTCGTCCAGGTGCTGGTGCTGGAGATGGGGGAGCTGCCGCTCGGCCGCCGCCAGCACTGGCCGATCTATCGCGCAGCGGAACGTCATGACCTGCCGATCGGCATCCACGCCGGCAGCAGCTTCCGCCATCCGCCGACCAATCTCGGCTGGCCGACCTACTACCTGGAGGACTATGTCTCCTGGTCCACCGGATTCGCCGGCGTGCTGAACTCGCTGATCTCGGAAGGTGTATTCGTCGAGTTTCCGCGCCTTAAGGTCGTGTTGATGGAATCCGGCGTCACGTGGTTGCCGGCTTGGATGTGGCGCGCCAACAAGACTTGGCGCGGGATTCGGGCTGAGGTGCCGTGGTTGGAAAAGTCCCCCGCCGATTACGCGCGCGAGCATGTTCGCCTGACCGTCCAGCCGTTCGACGGCCCGCCCCGCGCCGATCAGCTCCAGCGTCTGCTGGAAGAGATCGACTGCGATGAAATGCTACTGTTCGCCACCGATTATCCGCATTGGCATTATGATGGTGCCGACGCGCTGCCCGATGGCCTATCTGCCGACCTCACGCGCAAGATCCTGGTCGACAATGCGCTGAAGACCTACCCTCGCTTGTCCTCGTGAATGGAGGAATTGCCGCGATGAACGTCACCGTCCTAGATCGCCAACCCGATACCGAGACGCAAAGCCAGCTCGGCTTTGTCGATTGCGACGTGCATCCGTACACGAAATCGTCCGCCGATCTGGACCCGTTTCTGTCGGAACGCTGGCGGGAGCATCGCCGGACGATCGGCGCGCGGTCGCGTTCTCCATTCAGCAACGCGCCGAACTATCCACGTATGTCGCCCGGCACCGGGATGCGCATGGACTCCTGGCCGGAGGATGGCAGCCATCCAGGATCGGACCTCGGCCTGATGCGCGCGCAACTGCTCGACGCGTTCGGGGTGGCATATGGGATGATGATGCCGCTGCTCGGCCGCGGCGGCGACGAGCGCAATGTGGAGTTTGGCGCAGCGCTGTGCGCCGCTGCGAACGACTGGCAAGCCGCCGCGTGGTGCGACCCTGAGCCGCGGCTGAAGGCCTCGGTCCAGATCACCACCGAATACACCGAGGCGGCGATCAAGGAGATCGAAAAGCGCGCCGGCGACCGCCGCTTCACCCAGGTGATGATCCCGCCACGCGGGCTGGAGCCGCTTGGCCGGCGCCGCTATTGGCCCATCCTGGAGGCCTGTGCCGCCAACGGTTTCCCGATTGCTTTGCACCTGGGCGGCACCAGCGGGCATCCTTCCACCGGCGGCGGCTGGCCGTCGTTCTATCACGAGGAGCATCCGTCCTACCCGCAGAGCAAGGAGGCGTTGGTCACCTCCCTGGTGATCGAGGGCGTGTTCGAGCACATCCCCAGCCTGCGCGTGGTCCTGGTTGAAGGCGGTTTCGCTTGGCTGCCCTCGCTCTCCTGGCGGCTCGACAAGCACTACAAGCGGCTGCGCGCGGAAGTGCCGCATTTGAAGCAGCTACCGTCTGAATATATCCGCGACCACATCTGGGTCTCGACCCAGCCAATCGAGGAACCGGAACGGCCGCAGGACCTGCTCGCCACCTTCGAGTGGATCGGCTGGGACCGCATCATGTTCTCGACCGACTATCCGCACTGGGACCAGGACGATCCGCGCTACGCGATCAAGGTGCCGATCCCGGAGGTCGAGCGGCAAAAACTGTTCCGCGGCAACGCGATGGCGTTCTATGGCCTCGACTGAGACGGGTCTCGGCTGAATGCCGCGTCACGTCGTTGCCTCGGTCGACGAGATCGCGCCCGGTACTTGCACGATCGTCAGCGTCGCCGGGCGTGAGATCGGCGTGTTCAACGTCAATCGGGCATTCTACGCGCTTATCAACCGTTGCCCGCATGAGGGGGCGCCGCTGTGCCGTGGGCGGATCCTCGGACGTTTCGAATCTGATCACCCCGGCGAATACCGGCTGACCCGCCAGGGAGAGATGCTGCGCTGCCCTTGGCATGGCTGGGAGTTCGATATCAAGACGGGCCAGTCCTGGTGCCACCCCGACAGCGTCAAGGCGCGCACTTATCAGGTGACTGTGGTGGACGGCGAGACGCTGGCCAAGGGACCGTTCGTTGCGGAGACGGTGTCGGTGACCGTGGAGCGAAACTATATCGTCGTCGAGCTTTGAGGCGGTCGGTGGTCGGCTGGCTTGAACTGGCCAGCCGCGGCACCCGCCCCGGTTCGTCGAGGCGCGGCCAAGCAACAAAAAATGGGCTCGAAGCGTCTCGCTTCGAGCCCTCGTGTCAAACGGCGGTAAGCCAACCGGTCGGCGGCCGTTCGTCAGTTGTTGCTGCGGTTGCCCATGATCTGCAGCAGCAACATGAACAGGTTGATGAAATTCAGATACAGGCTGAGCGCGTCATACACGCTGCGTTTCGCCGCCGCGTCGACACCGTCCGCGTAGGCATACTGCGCATACGTCGCCTTGATGCGCTGGGTGTCGTACGCCGTCAGGCCGGTGAACACCAACACGCCGATGATGCTAATCGCGAATTGCATCGCCGAACTGTGCAGGAACATGTTCACCACCCCGGCGAGGATGATGCCGATCAGGCCCATGAACAGAAAGCTGCCGAACCGGCTGAGATCGGCCTTCGTCGTGTAGCCGAAGATGCTCATGCCGGCGAAGGTCGCCGCGGTGATGAAGAACACCCGGACGATCGAGTCACCTGTGTAGATGACAAAGATGCTCGTCAGGCTGGCACCCATCGCGGCGCAGAACACCCAATACAGAGCCTGCGCGGCCGATTTCGACAGCCGGTTTACCCCCATGCTGAGCACGAGGATGAACGCCAGCGGCGCGAAGATCGAGATCATCGCGAGCGGGGTTGGTTGGTTGTGGACGGTCACCCCGAACTGGGTGACGACGTCGCGGTAGAACGCCGCCTTGAGCGGGGTGTTCGCAATCGCATAGGCGACGATCCCGGTCAGCACCAGACCGGAGGTCATCCAGTTGTAGACCCGCAGCATGTAGGCGCGCAGTCCCGCGTCCAGTACGGCAGCGCTGGTCGCAGCCGAAGCGCGCGGGTAGGTCCGGAAATCTGGACTGATGGCCATGTCTCGTATTCCTGTGTGGCGTGATGCCGTGGGCGGTCAATATTGGCGAGCCGGTACGCCGCTTCAAGCCGGATCCGATCTCCCCCCGGTGACCTCCCGCGGTCTCACTCGTTGCGCAGAAACGGTGCGGCTTTGGCCCGCAACGCAGTTGCCGTGCCAGCGTAACCGAAAATCAGCATTGTGGCGAGACATACCGAAAGCGTGGCGGCGAGGGCCCCGGGCAGGAAGGTCCAATCGCTTTCCATAATATAATGTGCCACCCCCCAACTCGCCACGCTGCCGACCAGCGCCGCGATCAGACCGGCGGTCAGGCCGAGCACGCCGAACTCCACCAGCCAGGCGGCGCGGATCTGTGCCCGGCTGGCGCCCAGCACCTTCAGCACCACCGCCTGCTGTGTGCGCCGCCGCTGTCCAGCCGCAACGGCGCCGATCAGCACCAGCCCGCCGGCTAACAGGGTCAGCGAGCCGGTCGCCGCCAGCGCCGCCGCCACCCGGTCCAGCAGGTCGGCGAGTGCCGCCAGGATGTCGGCGACCCGGATGCCGGTGACGTTGGGCAGCGTGTCGGTCACCGTTCGCAACAGCGTGCCCTGGCTTGCCTGCGGTACGTGCACCGTGGCGATGTGTCCATGTGGAGCGCTCGACAACAACCCGGGACTGGCGATCATCGCGAAGTTCAGTGACAGCGAGCGCCAGGCGATGTCGCGCAGGCTGGCGACCCGCAGGTCGATATCGCGGCCCAGCACGTTCACCCGGATCACGTCGCCGATCCGCACTCCCCAGCCGCGCGCCAGCCCGACATCGAACGAGACCAGCGGCTCACCGCTGTAGTCCGGGGGCCACCAGTGCCCGGCGACGATCCGCGTGCCCTCCGGTGGGATCGCGGCGTAGGTCAGACCACGGTCGCCGCGCAGCGCCCATCGCGTATCGGGCGTCGCTCGGACCTGATCGGCCGGTACGCCGGCGACGCTGACGATGCGCGCGCGCAACGCAGGGACCTGGCGGAGGTCGGTGACACCCGGCGTCGCACGTACCAGCGCCTCGAACCGGGGAAGCTGGCTGTCCTGGATGTCGATGAAATAGAAGCTCGGCGCGTTCGCCGGCATCTGTTCTGCGATTTGATCCCGTAGATTGCCCTCGATCAGCGCCACCGCAGCCAGGGTGGACAGACCAAGCCCCACCGAGACCAGCAGCACCGGCGCCGCGGTGCCCGCCCGGTGCAGATTGGCCAGCCCCAGGCGGACCCAGGGCGCGCGCATCCGTGGCGCCAGGCGGGCCAGCCGCACCAGGGCGGAGCCGCCCAGTCGGAACAGTGCCAGAGTCCCGAGCGCGCCGGCGCAGAACCACAACGCGAAGCCGCGGTCGGCAGCGGTGGCGATGGTCAGCCCGACCAAGGCCGTGCCGACGCCAGCGGTCGCCGCCAGCAACCACGGCGCCGGTCGCACGCGTTCTGGCAGCAGGCCATCGCGGAACAGTGCGCCGCCGGGAATGCGCGCGGCGCGGCCAAGCGGCAGCAGGGCAAAGCCGAGCGCGGTGAGCAGGCCGTAAACTGCGGCGAGCACGAGCGGCGCCGGATACAGCCCCAGCACCGGGGGCACCGGC
>DASRQX010000284.1:0-11287 GCA_035696165.1 Acetobacteraceae bacterium
GCTCTCGCTCTTCCGCACTGAGCTTCACGACATACCTCTTTACAGCAATCTCTTTCGCGACCACGAATCGGCTCCGTCGTTACGTTACGGAGCCATCGATTCGAACATCCTACCAAATGTCAATGACGTGGCCGACTAGCCACCGAAGCCCCATCCAGCGCCCACAACCATGTTCCCCAGTTGCATCGTCCCGACCCAGCGCCCGCTTAGGGCCGGACCTCCCACGCTCTGCACTCGCCCGAGATTAGTTCCCCAAGCGTGGCAGGCGCAGTCGAATCGCATGGGGGCAGCAGCTTGCGTCACACATCGATCCTACCCCGCACCTTCGACAGCGCAGGTGTGCTGGCCTGCGCCCCGGCACCCAAGCATGCCATCAAGTTCGGCTTGACCGTGGCTCGAGCCCATTCCCGAACGGGTTTCGCATGGCGCGGACGGGTTGTCCGCGTTGGCTACCATGCAGCGAGGTCGGCAACCCAGACCATGCGTTTTCCCCAAGCCGCGTCGCTCTACAGGCGTCGAACCAGACTCTCGTCTGCCATAACCAGAGGGACGCTGAGTTTCTCAGCTGGCGCGACATCGAGCGAGTCGTAGATCATCACCATATCCGCCACCAAGATCGCGAACGCGCGCGACATCAGGGTCGCGATCGGCATGCCGATGATCGGCGCGCGCAGCATGACGGCCATCCGCTCCTCGGCGTCCGCGGCGACCAGATCGCCCTTGTAGACCTTTGACCACAGGACATTAACCGCTTCGGCCTGCCAATGGTCCGGCGCGTGGCGCGCCTGACACTACAACACCAGGGTCACCTTGGGGCTATGATCCTCCTCGACCACCCACTTCACGCCGACGGAGGCATCAACCACGACCTCCCTCGCGGGGTGCCGCCGGCTTGATCCCCTGTCCGATCCTGCCGGAGCAGATAGACGCTGTCGGTCGCCTGGGGTGGTGTCCGTGCCCGCATTGGAGCCGCGGTCTCGGTGAAGGGTTCCATCTCGGGACGCAGGGCCCGCTCCAGGATGGCGCGGTGCTCGGCCTCGGCGGAGCGCCCGACCCGCGCGGCGCGCTGCTTGAGAGTCTCAGTGAGACGATCGTCGAGACCCCGGACGATGAGTTGGCTCATAATACCCTCCGCCCTGCTATCATTGAATGATAGCACTCGGGGTAACAGGTTCAACGGGCGGTTCTATCCATCCGTAACGGCGGAAGCGGTGGGCCGAGGCGATGAATCAGACGGGAGGCAACGGCCGTCAGGCTGCCAGCGGAGGCACCACATAGATGGAGTGCGAGGCTAAATTTCGTTACATGCGGCGGCGTGCCTCTCCTTGCAGATTTGCCAGGCCGAAAACCTGAACGTGATGCGGCAATGCGTCGCGTTCCATTCGCAGGCCAAGGCTGCGAACATACCCCACGGTAACCCGTGTCACGGCCCAGCCAGTGACGCTGGTCGGGCAATTATACGTCAATTGCTCTCCTGCCGCCCTAAGCGAAGACTCCAGGTGAAGCGATAAACCCTCCTCCCCATCGTCGAGTGCAAACGCGGGCGATGGAGGACGGAGACTGGGCGGCTCTTGATCAGGCATGTTCTGCCGGCTTACTGGCTGGTGCCAGGGAGGTATGCGTCGCAACAATCCCTCGTCGTCCGCAAAGTCCTCGGGGCACACTTTATGGACCGATCCAAACGCGCGCTGAGAGCCTTCAATGCTTCCAGTCCTGGGGTCAGATCCACGCACTCCCCCGCATATGGAGGTACTAGATGTCTTGCATCCTCGAACAGTAAAACGATACGGTAAGGAGCCTCGAAAATGATCTCTAGATCAATATCATTGGCATGCCATTCAAGGTAGAGCGCTCCATCCGGAGACGGATTGATTGTTGGAGCGGGAATTCCCAATCGTTCAAGTGCCGCAAGTTCCGTAGCGGCGAAGGAAAGGGTATGCCGGTCCGGCGATATGCCCCGAGTGCCGTTCCAGCCGGGCTGTAGACTGGCGATTTGGCCAAGCCTCTGGCATGCGTTGATCCAATCCCCGACATAGGGATGGCGCTTCGTATTGATCGGCAGGATATCGAGTGTGGCGCTAGCTGACCCGTATCCCATGGCCGCAGCCTGGCTTCCAGGATTCGTTGCTATGCGCTGGACGGGCGAATTTAGGACCCGCATTGCCTGGTTCACTGCTGTCTCCCCCATACCTGGTGCATCGCGTCGGTCGTGATCGCAGTGAAGCACGTCACGATCTCGACGTGCGCCATGTCGAATAATCCTAAGACGCCATCCAGGTCGGTGGTTGCCGGTCGGCCCCTAACAGTCACATTCAGCGCCCATGCCCGTTGGGTCACATTGATCTGCATGGGCCTGCATTCAGCATGCAACCTGCAGAATCCCCCCCCGCCTGGCTCTGGAGCGCTCGGCGTAGCAACAAATGTGAGTCAGCGAACTGGCCACTCCACTCCGGACCATTATCTAACCGCATTCCTCTAAGAAGCCGATGCAAATCCCCCCACTCCGCATCGTCCGGAAGTGGAACCTTATTGAAATATGCGAGACTACATTGATTAGGAACGATCCCCGCGTAGCCTTTCCTCTATACGAAGCGGGTGAGGTCCTCGTGCGCGGCCACGAAACGCTGCTTCACGTCGGTATATCGGGGATATGCCCCGCCGCCGGGCCGCATACGCCAGTTCACTATCAGCCTGTCCGCCTGAAATTGGACCAGGTGCTCGTCGTTCTCTGAAATGAACCACGTTCTTGACAGGAGGCTGGTGTCGGAGCCGAACTGGATCGGTGCCACGAAGACTGGGCCTGCTGTCTCGAAAGTGGGCGGAAGTGCTGGCAAATCCAGCGTCGTTGGGTATTCGTAGAGATCAGGTCATGAAATGACCCAACATCGGCAGCCTTTAGCGGCAAGGTATCGAACTGCATGTCAGCCGCCACTTCGTCCAATGGCGGCTCGGAGAAGGATGGAAGGTGAAACTCGGTTCCATGAAGATCTGTGGCACCTACCGACACGACTGACAGGAATCTGCCTAACACGCTTGGCCGATTTGACCCGAGCGCATTCTCCCGCCGATGGCCCGCTTGGGCAACGCGTGCCCGGCACCGGGCCTCGCCTTGGCCCCTCCCGAACTCCGAAAGCAGGGGCTTCGCGACCATCCAACCCTGCGCTAGACCCCCCAGCATGCCCGCCCTCCCCACCGCAGCCGGCGCCTCCCCCGCGATGGCGCAATGGTTCGCCCTCAAAGCCGACCACCCCGACGCGCTCCTATTCTTCCGCATGGGCGACTTCTACGAACTCTTCTTCGCCGACGCCCAATCCGCCGCCGCCGCCCTCGACATCGCGCTCACCAGCCGCGGCGAGCACGCCGGCGCCCCCATCCCGATGTGCGGTGTCCCGGTCCACGCCGCCGAGACCTACCTCGCCCGCCTGATCCGCCGCGGCTTCCGCGTCGCCGTCGCTGAGCAGATGGAGAACCCGAAAACCCGCACCAGCAAGGCGCCGATCCGCCGCGCCGTGGTCCGCCTGATCACCCCCGGCACGCTGACGGAAGACGCGCTGCTCGACGCCGCCCGCCCCAACCTGCTG
Source organism: Acetobacteraceae bacterium (assembly GCA_035696165.1). Taxonomy (GTDB): domain Bacteria; phylum Pseudomonadota; class Alphaproteobacteria; order Acetobacterales; family Acetobacteraceae; genus Palsa-883. The sequence goes on from DASRQX010000284.1 coordinate 3,582, forward strand.
CTGGTCCTTGCGCACGGCCGCGCCGACGGCCACGACGCGATCGGCGCCGCCTGGCTCGACGTCTCCACCGGCTTGTTCGAGACCGCCGCCCTCGCCGCAGCCGAACTCCCAGCCCTGCTCGGCCGGCTGGAACCCGCCGAAATCCTCGCCCCCACCACGCTACCGCTCACCGACTGGTCCGACCGCCGTGCCCCGGAAGCCGTCCCCTCCCCGCCCCTGATTGCCCGCCGCCGCCTGGCCGAGGCCTTCGGCGCCGCCAGCCTGGATGCGTTCGGCAGCTTCACCGACGCGGAAGCCGTCGCCGCCGCCCTGGCGCTCGACTATGTGCGTTCCACCCAAGCGGGCGCCCTGCCCCGCCTTGCCCGCCCCACGCCGCAAGGCCGGGCCGGCACGCTGGCGATGGACGCCGCCACCCGCTCCAGCCTGGAAATCCTGCGCACCCGCGAGGGCACCGACCGCCACACCCTGTTCGCCGCCGTCAATCGCACCGTCACCGCCGCGGGTGCCCGCACCCTCGCCGCCTGGCTGTCCGCGCCCCTGACCGACACCGCGGCGATCGCCGCACGCCAGGACGCCTGGTCCTGGCCGCTCGCCAATGCGACCGCCGCCGCAACGCTGCGTGCCGCCCTGCGCGCCGCACCAGATATCGCCCGCGCACTCGCCCGCCTGTCGCTCGGCCGCGGCGGCCCGCGAGACCTCGCCGCACTACGCGACGGGATTGCCGCCGCCGCCAACGCCGCCGCCGCGCTCGACGGCCCGCTGCCCGCCGCGCTGACCGCCGCCCGCATCGCCCTCGCGATCGATCCTACCCTGCAACGTCTGCTGTCCGACGCGCTGGCCGATCCGGCACCGCATCGGCTGGACGACGGCGGTGCCATCAAGCGCGGTTTCGACACCGAACTCGACGCCGAACTCGCGCTCCGCGACGACAGCCGCAAGGTCATCGCCCAGTTCCAGCTCGACTACGCGCAACGTTACGGCTTAGCATCGCTGAAGATCCGCCACCACGCCCAACTCGGCTACGTCATCGAGGCTCCCGCGCCCGCCGTCGAACGCCTGCGCGACTTTCCCGAACTCACGCTGCGCCAGGGCATGGCCAACGGCGCGCGCTTCACCCACCCCGACCTCTCTGACCTGGACCGCCGCATCACCGAGGCAGCCGACCGCGCCACCGCCCGCGAACGCGTCATCTTCGCCCATCTCGTCAGCGCCGCGCTCGCACAATCCGACGTGCTCGCGGCCTGTGCCGACGCACTTGCCTTCCTCGATGTCGTGCAATCCGCCGCGCGCATCGCCGAGGGCGGTACCTGGTGCCGCCCGACCATCACCGACGACGACGGCTTCCAAATCCGTGCCGGCCGCCACCCAGTGGTGGAAGCCGCCCTCGCTGGCGCCGCCGCGTTCGTTCCGAACCACTGCGAACTATCCCCCGATCGCCGCGTACTTCTGCTCACCGGCCCCAACATGGCCGGCAAGTCAACATTTCTGCGCCAAAACGCTTTGATCGTCGTGCTCGCCCAGGCCGGCCTTCCGGTCCCCGCCGAAGCTGCCCGCATCGGCATCGTCGATCGCCTGTTCTCCCGCGTCGGCGCCGCCGACGACCTTGCCCGCGGTCGTTCCACCTTCATGGTCGAAATGACCGAAACCGCCGCCATCCTGCACCAGGCCGGCCCGCGCTCGCTCGTCGTCGTCGACGAAATCGGCCGCGGCACTGCGACTTTGGACGGCCTGGCCATCGCCTGGGCAGTCCTCGAAGCCCTGCACGAGGCAATCCGCTGCCGTACCATTTTCGCCACACATTTCCACGAACTTGCGGAACTTGCCGATCGGCTGCCACGATTGCGGCCACACACAATGCGAGTGAAGGAATGGAAAGGCTCCGTGGTTTTCCTGCACGAGGTCGCCGAGGGCGCCGCCGGACGAAGCTGGGGCGTGCACGTGGCGGAGCTCGCCGGCGTGCCGGCCCCGGTGGTGAAACGCGCCGCCTCGCTGCTGGCATCACTGGAAAAGCACGGCGGGCCGCTGGGCGCGGCCGGTGCACCACTCACCGCCCTGCCGCTGTTCGCCCACCAAACCCAGGCGCCGCCGCCCGAGCCAACGGCCGATACCCATCCCAATCAATTGTCCGAAGCGATCGCAGCGCTGCAACCCGACCGCATGACCCCGCGCGAGGCATTGGACGAGTTATATCGCTTGCAAAACTTGCTGCAGACAAACGGGCCGCAGGCAGACACACAACAGGTTTCCGCCAAGGACACATGAGGCTAGCATCCACACCATGCTGAGCCCCGCCACCCTGCCGAAGGCCGCCGACGTCGCTCCCACCGCGATCTCCGACGCTCTGGCCGCGCTGAATGCCGGGGATAAAATCCCGCGCGACGCCGCGCTTGGCGTGTTCCGCCGCCATCTCGCCCGCATCCAGCACCACGTGCAGTATGTCTTCGAGCAGGAGCAGATCAACGGCCTCGCCGCCTCGCGCATGCTCGGCAAGCTGATCGACGGGCTGATCCGCGCGTTGTACGATCATACCACCGAGCAGCTTGGCGAGCCGGAAGCCCTCGCGGTCGCCGCCACCGGCGGCTATGGGCGCGGCACACTCGCCCCGTTCAGCGATATCGACCTGCTGTTCCTCACCCCGAACGCGCCGAGCCAGCACACGCAGCAGGTGGTGGAGTACATGCTCTACTTCCTGTGGGACCTCGGGCTGAAGGTCGGCCATGCGACGCGCTCGATCGCCGAATGCCTGACCGAGGGCGCCAGGGACGCCACGATACGCACTGCGCTGCTCGACGGCCGCCACATCGCCGGCGAGGCCGACCTGTTCGGCGCCTTCCACGCAAGCTTCCGCGCCGCCTGCAAGGAAGCCGGAGCCGCCGGCTACATCGCTGCCAAGCAGGCCGAGCGCGACGTCCGCCACCGCCGCTACGGCGACAGCCCGTATGTGGTGGAGCCGAACGTCAAGGAAGGCCGCGGCGGGCTGCGCGACCTGCAGACGCTGTACTGGATCGCCAACTATGTGTTCGGCACTGAAACGATGGGCCAGCTCGCCGAGGTCGGCGGCATTCTTTCACCCAGCGAGGCCAAGCACGGCCGCCGCTCCTGGGAATTCCTCTGGACCGTGCGCTTCCACCTGCACTACGTCGCCGGCCGCGCCGAGGAACGCCTGACCTTCGACCTGCAGCCGGTGGTCGGTGCGCGCATGGGCTACACACGGCACGGCCGCCAGGACGGCGTCGAACGTTTCATGCGCCACTACTTCCTGACCGTGCGCGAGGTGGTCCGCCTGACCCGCGTGGTCGAGCCGGCGATCCTGCGCGCGGCGTACGGCCCGCCGGCGCTGGCGGCTGAAACCGATCCCACGCTGCGCGCCGCCGGCTTCGTCCTGGCCGAGGGCAAGCTGTTGCCGGCGCCGGGCCGCGAGTTCGAGCGCGAGCCGGTCCAGATGCTGCGCATCCTGCAGGTGGCGCGCGACCGCAACCTGGAACTGCATCCGTTGGCGATCCATTCACTGACCCGGAACGATCGCGGCGCCATCAAGCTGCGCGGCGACAAGGCGGCGGCTGACCTCTTCATGGACCTGCTGTGCGGCGGCGACGCTGAGCATGTTCATTCCGATGGCGCGCGCTGGCTCGCAGTGTTGAACGAGGCCGGCTTCCTCGGCTGCTACCTGCCGGATTGGCGCCGCATCGTCGGACAGATGCAGTTCGACACCTATCACGTCTACACCGTCGATGAGCACACGATCGAAGCGGTCGGCGTGCTCAACCAGCTTGAAACCGGCAAGCTGGCCGAGATCGCGCCGATCGCCAGTGGCCTGATCGACCAGGTGCAGTCGCGCCGGGCGCTGTATCTCGCGATGCTGATGCACGACATCGCCAAGGGCCGCGGCGGCGATCATTCGCAGATCGGCGCCGAGCTGGCGCTGACCGTCGGCCCGTCGCTCGGCCTGACGCCGGAGGAAACCGAAACGGTTTCCTGGCTGGTGCTGCACCACCTGCTGCTGCCCGACATCGCCTTCAAGCGCGACATCGACGACCCGAAGATCATCCTCGACCTGGCCGATGTTATTCAATCCCCGGAACGATTGCGCCTGCTGCTGGTGCTGACCGTCGCGGACATGCGCGCCGTGTCGGCCAAGGTGTGGAACGGCTGGAAGGCAACCCTGCTGCGCGAACTCTACCAGCGCGTTTCCGAGGTGTTGGCCGGCGGGTTGGCAACCACCGAGCGCGACGTCCGCGTCACTCGCGCCAAGGAAGCGGCAGCGGCAATGCTGACCGATTGGTCAGCCGTGGAGGTGGAAAAATTCACCGCGCTCGGCTACCCCGGCTATTGGCTGTCGTTCGATCCGGAGACGCATGCCCGCCACGCCCGGCTGGTGCTCGACGCCGAGGCGCGCAAGGCACCGCTGACGGTGGACACCATGCCGCTGCCCGCACGCGCGGTGACCGAAGTGACGGTTTATTGCAGCGACCATGCCGGGCTGTTCAGCAAGATCTCGGGGGCGCTCGCGGTGGCCGGCGCATCGATCGTTGATGCTCGCATCCACACGCTGACCAATGGGATGGCGCTCGACACGTTCTGGATCCAGGACGCCGCTGGCGGCACCTTCGATGCACCGCACCGCCTGGCCAAGCTTGCAGTACTCATCGAGCAGGCATTGTCCGGTCGCATCCGTCTGCCGGCCGAGATTCTCAAGGTTTCGAAGATGCTGCTCGGCCGGCGCACCCGCGCGATCAACGTGCCGCCGCGCGTGGTGATCGACAACCATGCCTCCAACAGCTTCACTGTACTGGAGGTGAATGGCCGCGATCGGCCCGGCCTGTTGCACGACGTGACGGCGGCAATCTCGGAACAGGGGCTGCAGATCGCCTCTGCCCATGTCACGACGTACGGCGTGCGCGCGGTCGACGTGTTCTACGTCAAGGATATCTTCGGCCTGAAGGTCGAGAACGAGCGTAAGCTGCAACAATTACGCGAGGCGCTGCTGGCGGCGCTGACCAATCTCGATGAACCGGAGATTCCCGCCGTGCAGCCGCGCAAGCGCCGGCGTGCCGCGGGCTAGTGTCACCGCACAGAGGTTTTGACCGCTTGCTCCTGGCTTGATTCCAGAACCGGGAACGCTTTGCACATCTGATACCAGGTGGCGAAAGGATTGACTCTCCACCCGTCGTGGCCGGCGAAGGCGGGCCATTCACGACTTTGCTGTCGTCAGCAAGGAAGTGGTGGATAGCCCGCCCACGCGGGCCATGACGTTGAAGAGTCAATTCTTTCGCCACCCGGTATGATGCATTGCAGGCCCGTCAACACTTGCGTAACAATTCGCCCTGCAGCATCGTAAAGGAAGAATTTCAGCGCAGATGCAAGCGGGTGCACACAGTATAACACAGCGCGGCCCATTGGCCGCAACCAAAACTGGCACGACGCATAGCGCCGCCATCGACCTGCCGCCGATTGAAGTGGTCGAACCGATGAACCTGTCGCGTTTTCGACAAGGTGTTGGTGCGAAGGAAGCAAGGGATTTTTAGCCGCCGATGAACGCCGATGACCCCGTGCTGGACCATCTGACGGAGCAGATCATCGCGGTGCCATGACGGTCTGCAATGCTCTTGGAGCTGGATTTCTTGAGAAGGTGTCTGCCTGCTGCGCAACTTCGGCAGCCCGCGCCTGGAGATCGAGCGCATCGTGCTGGGCCTGTGAGGCATTGGCCTTATCGGCGTTCATCGGCGGCTGAATTAGCTTTGCCGCGCCCGGCACGATTGTGGCCAATAGGCCGGAAGAATAAGCTTCATCAATATGTTATTGGCGTGTCAGCGGAAATTCTTCGCCCGGTACGGTGATTCGTGGGGTTAGCAGTGCAGATGGCAACAGGCTGAATGATCTGTCGGGACGCATGATCGGCTGCGCGTTCACCGCGCTCAATACACCTGGGGCTGGCTTCCCGGAAAAGGTCTACGAGAATGCGATGGCATTGGAAGTTCGTGCGGCCGGTCTATCGGTTGTGCAGCAATGTGGCGCCAACGTGTACTACCATGACGTGGTGGTCGGCGAGTAATTCGCAGGCCCTCTGGTCAATGGACGTGCTTCCGGTTGAATTGAAGACCGTCAAAACGCTGGACGACGCCCACCGAATGCAATGCATTGCTTATCTCAAGGCGACCGGCTTGCAGCTCTGCCTGCTGCTTGATTTCGGCCAGCCGGGCCTGGAGATCAAATGCGTGGTCGACGGCCTGTAAACCGCGCCGAATCAACTGCGTGTTCGGCGTGCATCTGCCTTCATCTGCGCTAAATTCTCGCTTGCTTGCTTCCGCGGAGCACGCTCAATCGGTCATGGTAACTGTGCGTGGGTACTATCCCAGCGCCCGGGCGAGCTTACGCCGCGCGCTCGCCTCAAATTCATAGACCCGTTCCACCGAGAGCCCCAGGCGCGAGGCAAGCTGATGCAACGCGGCGACGTCGTCCGGATGCGTGTCGCGCCGGGCGAGGAACACCTCACGCTCGCGCTCGCCAAGGATCGTTGTCGCCATCCGTAAAACCGGGTCGCAATGACGCGATGCGCCGACCGCAACGGTCGCGGCCGAAACGCTCTCGCGCTTGATATGGCCATTCAACGCCCGCGCGACTTCAGCTTGCGGCAAGCCAATCCGCTTGGCGATGCGGGCAAACAATTCCCGACGCGTGGGCGCAACGCCGTCCCGCCGGCAAGCATTGCGGGCATCCGCCAGCAGGCGCTCGCTCGCCGGGGCCAGGGCGTGCTTGGCAAGCTCGCGAGGCGCATAAGGTGGAACCGGGCCAACGAGTGCTTGCCTCGGCAGCGCATCATCAGATCTGTCTTTGCCGCCGCGGGCAGCTACCCTCGCGGCGCCAGACGGAACGGCGCGGTTGCGATTGGTGCTCGTCGCGTGTGCAGCCGGTACAACGGCTGGTGGTGTGTTTTGCTCTCGCCGGACGCAGCGGTCCGTATTATCTCCCGAGCGCAGCCAGGTACTTACGCCTGCCCCCTCAGAGTGCCCTTCGTACCGCCGCTGTAGCGCGACAATCTGAATGAGAGGGCGCGTCAATCAGGATGAGAATTGATGACCGCAACGAACTGATGATGTCTGGCCTGATTGTCTCTGGCAAGAGTTTATTTACAGTTGATTGACGTGGCGCGACAAAGGTTCGTCGCCTTCACCAGAAGGACCGCAATCTGGATCGTCACCACACCGCGACGACGGGTGATGCTGGGCGGCATGATGGCAACCGCGGTGGAGCGGCGCTATTTCCCGATCCGGTAGAGCCCACAGTTTAGATAACAGTTATCTAAATCATGTGGGCCCTTGTCCATAGCGGCTCGGCCTAACCGATCGGGCTGCTGATCGGCAAAGCAGACGCGCGCCGCCGGGGTTCACTGTTGGACGCCGGTGTCCTTGGTTGTGGCGTGGTCTGACGGCTGTCCGGGACCTTTCTGTTTACGTTCGAGAGCGGTTCGTCTGCGATAACTGTCGACGTTGATTTCGAAGATCATCGCGTGATGGACCAGCCGGTCCACGGCGGCCAGCGTCATCGCAGGATCGGGGAAAACCTTGCCCCATGCACCAAATGGCTGATTGGCGGTGAGGAGAATGGAGCGGCGTTCATAACGAGCGCTGATGAGCTCGAACAGAACCGAGGTTTCCGCCTGATCCTTGCTGACATAGGCAAGATCATCAAGGATCAGCAGATGGAAA
>DASRQX010000285.1:0-37181 GCA_035696165.1 Acetobacteraceae bacterium
TTGGCAAAGTATGCCTCATCTATAGCTGATCGTGTATCCTAATATTATTTCCAATCAGTCCTTCATAAATCGCAAAGCGCAACTACATCCACAATGAGTCTGTCCCGCTGCAAAGCTACCGATGTTTCTGCAAGAGGCTCCGACGATACCGATTTGTCACCCATCAACATCGGCCATCCCCGTCCCACTCGGACATAGCCCCGCATCCGTCCTGCCAATAACCAATTCCCTCCCCCCCCTCTCGAAGGCCAATACATTTTCAACCTCTCAGCAGCAAGCTCCACCGGAGAGCCTGCAGACCACGCAAAGCCAGCGGAGGCAGCACGCGACCCGTCCCGGTCGGGCGAACACCGACCACCCATGGCGGCGGGCGCCTGTCCGCCAGCCGTACCCGCGCCCGGTGTTTCGCGCGCTCGCGGGTGGCAGACTGTTGGAAAATCCGGAGCTTACACCAGGTCGGTAGTGCGATATGCGGCGCGTAGCGGTGCAGCAAAGCCGATACTGTCGAGCTGAAGCGCGCCATCGGCTTCCACCAACTCCGGCTGCTGCGGCCAGGCATCGTCCGCGCCCCGCCTGAGGACCTGCGCCGCGACGGCGGTCGAGCGCAGGACGTCGATTTCCGCCACGATCGGTATCGTCCGGTAGGCAAGGACATTCGCGCGGGTCTTCGATACGTTGGTCGGCGACAGGATCTCGATCAGCACGACCGGCTCGTGCAGCAGCCGCACAGCCGCGGGCGGCGCGCAGGTGACGCCAAGATCGGGGACCAGGCAGTTTTCCTCGGAACGCTCGGCCGGGGCAACACCGGGGGCCACGACCACTCGGCAGAGATCGCCTCGCGACCGCAGAGGCGTGATCAGGAGATAAGACAGCTCCGACTGAATGGAGCCGTGCGGGTCCGAGGCGGATGCCATCATCTCCGGCTCGCCGTCCCGCAACTGCCACAGCGCACCGGTGCGGTCGCCCGAGTCCCACTCCAGGAACTCGGCGACGGTCATGCTGTGCGATGGCGTCTTCAGCGCGGAGGACATACCGTAAAGACGCGCGCTGTCCTGGCCGGCCGCAAGCTGACGCGGCGCGCTGCGGGGCAGCGGACGCGCGGCGGCGCGCCGTGCGGCACGGCGCCGATGGCGAACGGGCGGTGCCGCATCCATTGCGGCGCCAGCACCGGGCCGTGCACCATGGCGGGGATGGCGCGGATGATCGCCTCGAAGACGACGCACGGGCGGCATGGGCTGACGGGCGCGCCGAAGCGGGCGGCGGAGATTGCCGTGCCACGAGCGATCGTGCGCGGCCGGCTGTTGAGCGCGGCGTCGGATTTGCGGGCGTATTTGCCGGCGGCGATGGCGGCTCGGCTGGCGTTGCCGGCGTCGGAGTTGGCGGTGTCGCCGCATTGGTCGCATTCGGTGCTGTATTTGGCGCCGCACGTGACGGCTGACTTGGCGGATTTGCTGAATTCCGCAACAACCCCCGGGTCAAGCGCCCGGGGGCATGCGCTCGGACTCCGGGCGGACGGACCGGCGCCGAGGGAGCAGACGCCGATCGAAGGGATACCGATAGCGCCTGCGCGCCTGCGCGCCGGGTGGCCGAGCGCCTGGCGGCGCGGGCCAAGGCGGACGTCCGGGCGCCGTGGAAGGCGGCGATCGCGTTCGCCCGGGCGGCGGCGGGAGGCACGGCGGAAGGCGGGGCAGTCGAGCGGTGGCGCCGCGCGCGATTTGCGCAAAAACCCCCGGGCCAAACGCCCGAGGGCATGCCCCCGGGAGGCGGTTGGATCGCCGGGGGACTCGTCCTGATTCGCGTCGCCGGGCGGCCCGACGCTGGTCAGCGCCACCCGGCCAGCGTCCGCCGTGCGGGTAAAGTGGCCCCTGCACGATTTGCGCATCGACCCCCGGAATTGACCCCTGCGCGATTTGTGCAACAACCCTCGGAAGTGGCCCCTGCACGATTTGTGCAACAACCCCCGGGAGGCGGTTGGATCGCCAGGGGACTCGTCCTTAGCCGCGTGGCCGGGCGGCCCGACGCTGGTCAGCGCCACCCGGCCAGCGTCCGCCGTGCGGGTAAAGTGGCACCGCACGATTTGCGCAACGACCCCCGGAATTGGCCCCTGCGCGATTTGCGCAACGACCCTCCGGACGAGCGCCCTGGGTAATCCGTGGCTTAACCAATGCAAGTCCGGAGTACATCAAATGGCACCTGCCAAACCAAGTGCGATCGCCCCGGTACGCCGCTCTTGTTTGGTTGCGGCCGACCCTGATCCGCGTTCATCCGCGGCTCAATTTGCTTCCTGCATCACCCTCCGGCGACCGAACCCCTACCGCTGAGAGGAAAGCAAGGACCGCCGCTTCACGCCCCGGATATGTCATAACGGCCTGACAACGACACACCACCCCAACGCCCTACCCCAAATTCGGCCAGGTATCCGACAGCCGATACCCACCCGGCCAAGGATCGGTCGGATCCAGCATGTGCTGATGCACACCAGTAATCCAAGCCTGCCCCTCGATCGATGGAACGATCGCCGCCCGATCGCCCACCCGAACCTCCGCTTCGATCCGGCAATCAAACCGAGAATCAATAATCGACCGCCCGATCATCGCCTCGCCCATCCGCAGCACCCCACGCGCGTGCAAAACCGCCAACCGCGCCGAGCATCCAGTGCCACACGGCGATCGATCAATCTTCCCCGGCCGGATCGCCACCGCATTCCGGCTGACCGCGATCCCATCCTCACGCACCAGCGGCGCGGCGATCTGGCAGAACGAAATATGGCTCCAGTCCGCATTCTCCGGATGGCGAAAGCCAAGCTGTTCGTTCGCCGCCGCGGTAATCCGCACGCCCATTCCCGCCAAATCACGTGCCTCATCCGGCGTCAGCGCAAACCCCAGCGCAGCCGCATCCGCAATCACAAAACTATCGCCGCCATACGCGGTATCCACCACCAGCGTCCCAACCCCAGCAACCTCCACACGCGCGTCCAGCCGATCCGCGAATGCCGGAACGTTCCGGATACACACGAGCTCGACCCTGCCATCGCGACAGGACGCACGCGCCTCCACCAACCCGCCCGGCGCCTCCAGCACAAGATGCGTTTCCGGCTCGGTCATCTCCACGATGCCGGTCTCCAGCAGCACGGTCGCGACGCAGATTGCATTCGAACCCGACATCGGCGGTGTATCGGCCGGCTCCATGATGATCCAGCCCATTCGGGCGCGCGGATCGCGCGCGGGCACCAGCAGGTTGACGTGGCGGAATACCCCGCCCCGCGGCTCATTCAACACGAAATCGCGCAGCGTCCCGTCGCGCGCTATCCAGCGCGATTGCTGCCACAGCGTCTCGCCCGGCGGCGGCGCGACTCCACCGACGATCACGTCGCCGACCTCGCCGGCGGCGTGGCAGCTCACGACATGGATGATGTTGCGTGCGCGCACCGGACCGGACCGCGTATCGGGGTGCCCCTGGGCTTGCTCAATTCTTCGGTGCGTCCGGGGGTGGCGAGCGCGTCGAGCCGTCTGGGTTCTGGCCATTCAGCTGTCCGCCGGGTGTTCAACGGCGGTTGCGAGCGGGCATTGGCAACGAAGCGCGCCACGCTTGAATCGGACCCAACCGTTTCCATGAATCCCATCCGCTCAACCGCGATCGCCATCTCCTCGGCCTGGGTCCACTCGTTGTCTTTCCCGCGCACGATGCTCGGCGCGCGCGGTTCGGCGTTCTGGTCCGCGCCGCGCGCGGCCTGCGCGGGCAGTTGCGCGAAGAAGACATCGCGCAGGTGGATCGTCGTCCGCGAAGCGGCGTCGAGCGTGCCGAAGAACACTTGCCCGCTCACCAGCGTCACGCTGACCAGGTCGCCGATACGTCCCGGCGTGTCATACCCGTTCGCCAGCCGGACCATTTCCCAGCCCTGGAACAGCTCGGACAGCGCCAATAGCCAGAGCCCAGCAGACAGAACCAGAATCGGCAGCCGCAAACCCCGGCCGGAACCAGAACTCGAGTTCGAACTCGACCGGGATCGTACTCGCAGCATCGGTTCGTCGCTCATACGGACTCCACACGCCCGGGTTGCACCGACCCGTGATCGGTATCCAGGACTGCGGTCAGTGTATAGGCCGGCGGTCAGCATACAGAATTGTCACGCGGGCGTGAACCTCCGGGTCTCTGCGGCGCACCGGCAACGGGCTCCGCCGCCTGACGGGGGCCCGGCACACAAGTCCCCGCGTGCCGCGGATGCGCGGCCTACCCGCCGACTTTCTCGTCCGAATGCACCCCGAGCTGCTTCAGCTTGCGATGCAGCGCACTGCGTTCCATCCCGACGAACTGCGCGGTCCGGCTGATATTGCCGCCAAACCGCAGCAACTGAGCCTGCAGGTATTGCGTCTCGAACATGTCGCGCGCCTCGCGCAACGGCTGTGACATGATGTCGGCCGCGGGATCGATCGCCAGCACCGCCGGTGCCCGCGCGCCGATCTCCGGCGGCAGCATGTCCGGGCGAATCGGATCGTTCGGCCCGCCCGGCGCCATGATCAGCAGCCAGTCCATCAGGTTGCGCAACTGGCGCACGTTGCCCGGCCATTCATACGCCTGCAGCGCCGTCACGGCATCCGCCGACAGCTCGCGCGCCGGAATACCCGAGGTCTCGGCCGAGCGCGCCAGGAACAGCGCGGCAAGCGCCGGCACGTCCTCGCGCCGCTCCTTCAGCGCCGGCACCTTCAGCGGCACCACGGCCAGCCGGTAATACAGATCCTCGCGGAAGCGCCCCGCGACCATCTCGGCCTGCAGGTCCTTGTTGGTGGTCGCGATCACTCGCACCTCGACCTTCACCCGGGCCGACCCGCCCAGCCGCTCGAAAGCCTGGTCCTGCAACACCCGCACGATCTTGCCTTGCGTCTCCAGCGGCATGTCGGACACTTCGTCCAGCAGCAGCGTGCCGCCATGGGCGCGTTCCAGCACGCCCGCGCGGCGCGGCAGGGCCATCGGGTCGGCGCCGGCTTCGATGCCGAACAGCTCCTCCTCGAAGCGGGCGGGGGCCAGAGTGGCGCAGTTCAGCGCGACAAACGGACCATCGGCACGGCGCGAGTTGGCGTGGACCATGCGGGCCACAACCTCCTTGCCGCAGCCGGCGGGGCCAGCGATCAGCACCCGAGACCCGGTGGGCGCCACCCGCTGCACCCCGGACCGCAGGAAGGTGATGGCCTGGCTGGAGCCGGTCAGGCTGGTCTCCGGGCCGGCGCGCAGCCGCAGTTCGGCGTTCTCACGGGCCAGCGCCGCGGCCTCCAGCGCGCGCCGCACCACCAGCAGCAGGCGGTCGGACTGGAACGGCTTCTCGATGAAGTCGTAGGCGCCGCGCTGGATCGCGGTGACCGCGGTCTCGATCGTGCCATGGCCGGAGATCATCACTACCGGGATCTGCGGCTCCTCGCTGTGTAGCATCTCCAGGATGCCCAGCCCGTCCAGGCGTGACCCTTGCAGCCAGACATCCAGGATCACCAGCGACGGGCGGCGCACGCGGAAGGCGGCCACGGCGGCATCGGACCCGCCCGCGGATCGCGTATCATAGCCTTCGTCGCGCAGGACGCCGTCGATCAGCAGGCAAATGTCGGGCTCGTCGTCGACGATCAGGATGTCATGCGCCATCCGGCACCTTTTCAGCAGACGCGGATTCCGCTGGGACAGAATCGGCCATGACGGGTTCGTCGACGAGTGAGTAGCCCGGTGTCCCGATGCCTGGCACCCCAGCGCTTGGTGCTCCAGTGCCTGGCGTCTGGGTGCCGGGCGATCCGATATCAGGCGGGCCGCTCACCGGCAGCGACAATGTCGCGATCGCGCCAGGCTCATCCGGCCGGTCATCCAACAGCAGCAGCCCGCCATGGTCTTCCATGATCTTCTTGACGATCGCCAGCCCAAGTCCGGTGCCCTTCGGCTTGTGCGTGATATAGGGTTCGGTCAGACGCGCACGGTCCGCCGCCGGCAGGCCGACGCCGTTGTCGGCGACGCTGATCAGCACATCGGTTCCGACCTCACGCACCGTCACGTTGATCGCGCCCCCTTCCTCCCCCTCCGGCCGCATCATGATGGCGTCCGCGGCATTCTGCAGCAGATTGGTCAGCGCCTGGCGGATCAGGCGGCGATCGCAGCGAGCCATCGGACCACGCTCAGGGATCTCGGTCGTCCAGGCGATCTTCGGCCGAGCGGTCCTCTGTAGCACCAGTGCCTCGCGCGCGATCCGCCCGACGTCCTCCCGGCTGATCTGCGGCTGAGGCATGCGCGCGAACGCCGAAAACTCATCGACCATGCGCCCGATGTCCCCGACATGGCGGATGATGGTGTCGGCGCACTGCGCGAACGTCTCGGGGTCGGAGCTGATCTCGCGCGTGAAGCGGCGCTTCAACCGCTCGGCGGAAAGCTGGATCGGCGTCAGCGGGTTCTTGATCTCGTGTGCGATCCGCCGCGCGACATCGGCCCAGGCCGCCTTGCGCTGCGCCGATTGCAACTCGGTGATGTCATCGAAGGTCACCACGAAGCCCTCTGTCCGCCCGCCGCCACGCTCGGTGCCGATGCGTACCAGCAAGGTGCGGCGACGATTGGGCAGCCCGACCACGACCTCGCCCACCGCGGCACGTTCTGGCTGCGTCGTGGCCTGGCGCAGCAGCGGCATGAACTCGGGGACCACTGCGGCCAGTTCGTGGCCGACCTCGGCGATCAGGTCCATGCCCAGCAGTTCATCAGCGGCCCGGTTGGGCAGCTCGACACGCCCGTTCGCGTCGAGACCGATGACGCCCGCCGAAACGCCGGCAAGCACGGTCTCGGTGAAGCGCCGACGCTCGTCGATCTGGCTGTAGGCGTCCATCAGTTCGGCCCGCTGCGCGGCGAGTTGCCCAGTCATGCGATTGAACGCGCGCGACAGCCCGGCGACCTCATCCTGTGTCGGGGCTTCGGGCACCCGCACCCCCTGTTCGCCGCCGCGCACCCGTTCGGCGGCATTGATCAGCCGACCGATCGGCCGGGCGATCTGGTTGGCGATCACCAGGCCGATCAGCACCGCCGCCGACAGCACCAGCAGCGCCACCAGCGCGAAGATCCAGGCGAAAGCGATCTGCAGCCAGGAGCGGTTGTCGTCCAGCCGGCGATATTCCGCGACCGCCTGCTCAGTGCGCGACATGTAGGTCAGGATCTGCGGATCGACGGGACGGCCGATCATCAGCACCAGCGGCGGCTGCGAATTGAGCTCGATCAGCGCGCGCACGCGGGTCGCATCGCCGGTGTTGAGCACCACAACATCGCCGGTTCGCGCCTGCTCCATCGCCCAGGCGGGTGGCGGTTCGACGCCGAGTCCACCGAACAAGCCGGCCGAGGCCATCACCTGTCCGGACGTGGCATCGTAGATCTCCGCCTCGGTCAGGCCCCGCAGCGCGGTCTGCGCACCCAGCACCTCGGCGAACGCCTGCGGATCGGCCGGCATCAACTGGCCGGCCCGCGTCACGTCGTTGGCCATCTCCAGCGCCACGGCGCGGATGTTGTTGCGATGCTCGTCGAGATAGCCGCGGGCGACCTGCAGCGATTCGTCCAGCGCGGAGCGGACCGGATCGTTGAACCAGGACTGGATGCCGAAATGAAAGAAGGCCACGGCAAAGCACGCCACGAAAATGGTCGGCGCGACGGCGACGCCACTGAACAGCAGCACCAGGCGAACATGCAGCCGCGAGCCGGCGGAGCCGCGGCGGCGTTCGACCCAGACCAGGGTCAACCGCCCGGCCAGCGCCGCGCCGAGTAGCAGCAGCGAGACCAGATTGGCGAGCACCAGCCCGACACCGACGTCCGGGCGCATATTGGTAGGCGAGCCGGCGAGCAGCACGAACGTGGCCATGCCGACGCCAAGCGCCAGCGCCGCCAGCACCACCGTCGCCGACTTGCCCAGCAGCAGATCGACCAGCCGCCCTAGCCACGACCTTGCCGGCGCCGATTCCGTCGGGTCCGCCGGGGTTTCGGCAGTTGTCATCTCAACCGCCGCTTTTCCCCCTCCCCTTGAGGGAGGGGGGTGGGGGGAGGGGTAACAACGCCAACCAACTCACCACGTCCCGACACCATCTGCTGTTCAAGCAATGCCTCGCACCACCGGGATCTCCAAATCGCGGATTTTCTTGCGCAATGTGTTGCGATTGAGGCCGAGCATCGCAGCGGCCTTGATCTGGTTGCCGCGTGTCGCCGCCAGCGTCATGCGAATCAGCGGCCGCTCGACCTCGGAAATCACCCGGTCATAGATGTCGGACGGCGTCAACCCGTCCTCGTGGGCAACCAGGAACTGGCGAACGTGGCGCTCGACGGCGCGGGACAGTGTCTCCGGCGCGGATTGTGCCGCCACCTCGGTGGGCGGCGCCGCCTCGACCAGCTCGGCATCGATCACGTTGGCGGTGATCACATCCTGCGGACACAGCGCGGCAAGCCGGCGCATCAGGTTCTCCACCTCGCGCACGTTGCCGGGCCAGCCGTACTGGCGCAGCCGGTCCAGCGCGCCGGAATCGAGCGACTTGGCCGACAGCCCATCCTCGCGCGCCCGCTCCAGAAAGTGGCGGGCCAGCGGCGGGATGTCCTCGGTGCGTTCGCGCAGCGGCGGCAGGCGGATCGGCACCACATTCAGGCGGTAGTAAAGGTCCTCACGGAACAGCCCCTGGCGGATCGAGTTACGCAGGTCGCGATGGGTGGCGGCGATGATGCGGACATTCGCCTTGATCGGCTGGCGCCCGCCCACCGAGGTAAACTCGCCCTCCTGCAGCACGCGCAGCAGGCGGGTCTGCGCCTCCGGGGGCATGTCACCGATCTCGTCGAGGAACAGTGTGCCGCCGTTGGCCTGCTCGAACCGACCCTGGCTGCGGTTGGTGGCGCCGGTGAAGGCGCCACGCTCATGGCCGAACAGCTCGCTCTCGATCAGCTCGCGCGGGATCGCCGCCATGTTGATGGCAACGAACGGCCCGGCGCGGCGCTTGCCATAGTCGTGCAGCGCGCGCGCCACCAGTTCCTTGCCGGTGCCGGACTCGCCGTTGATCATCACCGTCAGGTCGGCCGTCGTCAGCCGCGCGATGGTGCGGTAGATCTCCTGCATCGCCGCGCTGCGGCCAATCAGCGGCAGGCGCTCGTCGGCGTCACGCGGTTCCACGACCGTGCCGCCAAGCTCCATCGGCGCCGCCAGCGCGCGCGCGACGACCGCCAGCAATTCCTGCAAATCGAATGGCTTGGGCAGATATTCGAAGGCGCCGCGCTGGGCCGCCTTCACCGCGGTGATCAGCGTCGATTGTGCGCTCATGACCACCACCCGCAGGTCGGGCCGAACCCGGCGGATGCGCGGGATCAGGTCCAGCCCGTTCTCGTCGGGCATCACCACATCGGTGATCACCAGGTCACCTTCGCCTTCCTCGACCCAGCGCCATAGCGTTGCGGCGTTGCCGGTGGTGCGCACCTGGTAACCGGACCGGCCGAGCGCCTGGGTCAGCACCGTGCGGATCGATCGGTCGTCGTCAGCGACAAGCACGGTGGGCGGCGTCATTGCGGCTCCTCGGGCGAGTCCCTCGCCATTAGTTTCCTCGTACACCTCTCGCGCGCTGGCGGGAGAGGTCGAGGCGCGCGGCGCCGAGGGTGAGGGTCGCGGTGGGGCAAGACCCTCACCCGTCTCGCTCCGCTCGCGAACCTCTCCCGCAAGTGCGGGAGAGGTGTACAGCAGGCGCTTCGCTTCCGATTACCACGCCCCTAGCCTTCGCGATCCGCATCCCGTTCGCTCAGCACTGGCAGATGCAAGCGGAACTCGGTACGTCCCGGGCGGCTGTCCACCTCAATCAGACCCCCATGGTCGCCCATGATCTTGGCAACCAGCGCAAGGCCAAGCCCGCTGCCGGCGGCCTTGCTGCTGACGAAGGGTTCGAACAGATGCGGGCGAATATCCTCCGGAATGCCCGGCCCGTTGTCGCGCACCGAGACAGTCAGCGGCAACTCGACACGCTCGTTGGAGCCCGGAACCGCCAGCCGCATGCCATGCTGATAGGCGGTCGTCAGCACGATCTCCGGGTTGGGCTGGTCGGCGTCGGTGACCGCCTCCGCAGCGTTCTTCATCAGGTTCAGCACCACCTGCACCAGTTGGTCACGGTTGCCCCAGACCGGCGGCAGCGACGGGTCGTAGGCTTCCTGAAAGCGGATATGCGCGGCAAAACCGGATTGCGCCAGCTTGCGCACATGCTCCAACACACGATGGATGTTCACCGCGCCACGCGCGATCGGTTTTTCCCCGAATATCTCCATGCGGTCGACCAGACTTCGGATGCGGTCGGCCTCGTCGCGGATCAGCACGGCCAGTTCGCGGTCGTCCGGGACGACGCTGGCCTCCAGCAACTGCGCGGCGCCGCGAATGCCCGATAGAGGGTTCTTCACCTCGTGGGCCAGGATGGCGGCCATGCCGCTGACCGAGCGGGCGGCGCTGCGGAAGGCAAGCTGGCGATCCAGTGAGCGCGCCGCCGAGACGTCCTGCAGGACCAGCAACACGGCGCCGGGTTCCTCCGGCAGCGGCGAGCCCTGCACCGCGATCCCCGGCTTGTGCAGCCGCGGACTTTCCAGTGTCAGCTCGTGATCAGACACCGTCACGTCGCCGTTGCGCACCTGGTCGATCAACAAAAACAACGGATTGTCCGATGGCACGAGGTCCGTCAGGCGGAGCGAGGCAAGCTGGCTGGCGGACACGCCGAGGAACTGTTCAGCGGCGTGATTGACGTAGCGGAAGCGGTTGTTCGCATCGAGCAGCACCACCGGAACCGGCAGCGCCCCAAGAATCTGCCCGGCGTCCGCGAGGCGCTGACGTTCGTTGGCGCGGCCAATCACGGCGCGCGCCGCACGGGCGACGGGGTTGATCAAGCGGCCCGCGCGGTCAATTCGGCGCGGATCAGCTCGGCGCGACCCGGCTCGGCTCTGGTCAACTCGTCCTGGCTCAACTCCGCCCGACCTGGCGCGGGACGATCGGGCGCGGGACGATCGGGCAACATGCGCACCGCGCCGTGGGTGATCTGGCGGTCGTAGAAGGCGCCGATCAGCGCGATGACCTCGGCCGCCGAGGACAGCCGCATGACAGCCGCGCGGAACTCCGCCGAGCCGGGCAGGCCTCGCGAGTACCAACCGACATGCTTGCGCGCCAACCGCAACCCGGCGTCATGCCCAAAATGGCTGAGCATCGACTGATAATGCTCAGATAAAATGGATTTCTGCCGGGACAGCGGCGGTTCCGGCAAGCGTCGTCCGGTGCGCAGGAAATGTGCCACCTGGGCCGGGAACCACGGACGCCCGTAGCAGGCACGGCCGATCATCACACCATCCGCGCCGGAGCGGCGCAGTGCTTGGGCTGCGTCGTCCTCGGTCAGGATGTCGCCATTGGCGATAACCGGAATGCCCACCGCCCGCTTCACCTCGCCGATGAAATCCCAATCGGCGATGCCGGTGTAGAATTGCTGCCGGGTGCGACCATGCACGGTGACCATGCGGATGCCCACCTGCTCGGCGATGCGCGCCAGACGGGGTGCGTTCAGGCTGCCGTGATCCCAGCCCATGCGCATCTTCAGCGTGACCGGAACCGGCACGGCGCGGACGGTGGCTGCAAGAATGCGCGCGGCGGCGGCCTCGTCGCGCATCAGCGCGGAGCCGGCCTGCTGGCCCATCGCCACCTTCTTCACCGGGCAACCGAAATTGATGTCGATCAGATCGGCGCCGCAATCGACCGCCAGCTTCGCCGCCTCGGCCATCGCCGTCGGCTCGCACCCGGCCAACTGCAACGCTGACACGCCACCGCAGCCATCCACCTCAGCCATGCGCAGTGTGTTGCGGTTCTCCCGGATCAACGCCCAGGAGGCGATCATCTCGGATACCACCATCCCGGCGCCCTGCTGCTTGGCCAGCCGGCGGAACGGCAGGTCGCTGACGCCGGACATGGGCGCCAGGATGACCGGCGTCTCGATGCGCACACCGCCGCCAATATTGATGGACGGCAATGGCATTGCCTCGGTGCTGCAATACATCGTGGCAGAACCCGTTGTGGCCGAACGACACTTGCTCATGATTTGGGCAAACTACCGACACACCTCCGTGAGCGCAATCTGGTTTTCAGGTTGTGGCAGGGTCGGCGTTAACGCGCGGCGCGTGAAAGGGAGCGGACACTGCGGCGGTTCGGGGCACGAACAGAGGAGTATCCGCCTTTAGGGGAACCCAAACATCGTCGCACTTCTGCTGCACTCGCCCGCGAAACGCGACTGGTGCACTGCCAGTGTCGATGGAAAGTTGACAAACTACGGGTAGCCCGTATATCATTGACAGACGATGGTTTCGAATGGCGCAGGGAGAAAGCCGCCGCCAATTGGCGCGAGCACGGCGTGTCCTTCGATCAGGCCGCCAAAGCGACTCACGATCCCTTTGCTATCGAGGCCATCGACGAACGCGAAAACTACGGTGAGGAGCGGGTTAATCTGCTTGGAATGTGCCAAGGGGTGCTCCTCCATGTAACCTACTCCGAGCGCGGTGAGCGCATCAGAGTCATCTCGGCCCGGCGGGCAGAAAAACATGAGCAAGACCAATACTTTCGCACGAACGCGCTCTGACGGAACGGTCGTTCAGGTGTTGGAGTATGGCAGCGAACAGCCATTCCCCGAGACCCCCATGCGACCGATGACGGATGCCGAAGCGCATGCAGCGGCCATGAGGGACCCTGACGCGCGGCCAATGACGGACGCGGAATGGCAGGCGGCCCGCAAGGTGCCGCGGGCCAAGACGCTGCGCCGGGCGCTCGGGCTGACGCAGGAAGAATTCGCGGCGCGGTTTCAGATCCCGATCGGCACCCTGCGCGATTGGGAGCAGGGCAGGGCGGAGCCGGATCAACCGGCGCGCGCTTACCTCAAGGTCATCGCCGCGGACGCCGCGGCAGTACAGCGCGCGCTGGAGGCCACACCGTCGCCGCACTGACGCCATCGGAGTGACCAGCACTGGCTCGGGGCCGGCAACCGCCTGGAGAACTTCCAGCACCGCGACCTACGTGTTCCGAGAACCAACGTGCGCGAGTTGGTGATATCGAAACCGTCACGTGTTTTGTTCGCCGAACGATTGCGCAACGCTCATTCGCGCCGCCGAGTTAGCCGAGATGTCGCTGTCCGAGTATCTGATCGGCCTTAAGCTTGCGGGACGCGTTGAATCGGTTAGGACGCGATGCAGGAGAACCGTCATGACCAACGCGGACCTCATGGCGTCCTTTTGCAGCCTGGGCGGCAACCGCGAATTCGGCGCGGCGCAACGAGCCTATGGCGTCGAGCCACCCGACCTGTTCCGATGGGCGATCCTCGAGATGCCGGCGTTGCTGGAATTGTTGGCCCGACGTTTCGATGGCATCGGCGACGATCTTGCCGCCAATCCGCCGAATACCAAGGGCGGGTTCATGATCCGTAGCCAGCGGTACGGCTTCCGGCGGCACGCCTGGACTCGGCGCGGCGAGATACCGGTCGATGTCGTGCTGGCCGATGCTGAGGCGCGACTTCCGCAGTTGGCCAAGGAATTGGTGGATGACCTCGGCAGCAGTCACCGCATCTTCGTCCGCCTGCCAGATGCCAGGGGCAACGAACATGGCATCGACCGACTGGTGACGCTGATACGGCAGTACGGCGAGGCGCCACTGCTGTTCGTCGCCAAGGAAACCCCGGAGCATCCCGCGGGCACGGTCGAGCATGTCGGCAACGGGCTTTTGCGCGGCTACAACTCCCGCTTCGCCGATCCGAACAATGTCATGGCGACGACGCCGGCCGCTGAGTGGTTGGGCTTGTGCCGGGCGGCGCGGGCGATGGTCGATGAACACGGCAGGGCCTAGGCGATCTGTTGCGTTGATGTGATCGTGCACGATCCGCCGACGGTTGCGGTCATGCCGGTCGGCGTCAAAGTGATGTTGATCGCACCCAGCGCGGTGTCAGCGGTCATCGCTTCGCCGGTGTGTCCCGGTGCCAACGTTGCGATTGCATTGCTCCAATATCCCGGGGTTCGGCAAAGTTCAGTCTATGCCTAATTCAGGAAATACCCCGCGACCACCCGATTGACGTCGGCGCGGCGCGTGGCAAGGGTGCCGCATGATCATTGCTGCAATTCTGGTTGCCGCCGGCTCGGGTAGCCGGTTCGGCGCAGAAACCCCCAAGCAGTTCATGCGCCTCGCCGGCAAGCAGGTGATCCGACATGCCGCCGAGTCGCTGGCACACGAGGTCGATCTACTACAACCGGTCGGCGAGGCAGGGCCAATCGCAACAGCGTTGGAGGGGATGGCACACTTGCCGGTGGTGCCGGGCGGACCGACGCGCCAGGCCAGCGTGCGTGCCGGGCTGGAGGCGCTGGTACCGCATGCGCCTGACCTCGTGCTGGTGCACGACGCAGCGCGCCCAGTTATCCCACCAGGCACCATCCCTGCCTTGATTGCGGCACTGAAGCAGGCACCAGGAGCAATTCCCGCGGTGCCCGTGGCCGATACGCTGAAGCGTGGCGCCAACGGCCGGATCGTCGAGACCGTCCCGCGCGCCGGGCTGTTCCGCGCCCAGACGCCTCAGGCGTTCCGGTTCGCGGTCCTCCTGGCGGCGCACCTGGCGCCTGCGACCGATACTGCGACCGACGACGCCTCACTGCTGGAGGCGGCCGGCCAATCCGTGCTGCTGGTGCCGGGCGCCGAGGACAACATCAAGCTGACCTATCCCGAGGATCTACAGCGGCTGGAGCGTGCGATGGGCGGATCCCTGGCTCCTCGTGTTGGCACAGGATTCGACGTGCACGCGTTTGCCGACGATCGGCCTCTGGTCCTGTGCGGGGTGACGGTACCGCATCCGCGCGGGCTGGCCGGACATTCGGACGCCGATGTCGGCATTCACGCGCTGTGCGACGCGATCTACGGCGCGCTCGCCGAGGGCGACATCGGCCGCCATTTCCCGCCCAGCGAGGCCGCATGGAAGGACGCCGATAGCGCGCGCTTCCTGGTGCACGCCGCGGGGCGCATCGCGGCACGGGGCGGACGCCTCGCGAACGTCGACATCACGTTGATTTGTGAGCGCCCGAAGATTGCGGCATATGCCGCGGCGATGACCGTGCGCCTTGCCACGTTGCTCGGGGTCAATGCGTCCCGCGTCTCGGTGAAGGCCACCACCACTGAACGCCTCGGCTTTACCGGGCGAGGCGAGGGGATTGCGGCGCAAGCGGTGGCGACGTTGCTGGTGCCGGATGGCATATAGGCGATGGCGGATAGGCAAAGGGGGCATGAAGATGATCGATCGCTGGACCGCGGGCTGGGTGCTTGGAGCGGCGTGCCTCACGTTGGCGAGTTGCGTGCCGCCCCCCCCACCCACCTCCGGCCCGCCGCCGGTGCCGCCGCCACAGCCCGAGGCGATGGGCAAGCCGCCGGTGACCACCACGCCGCTGATCTGGCGGCCCGGGCATTGGGACTGGAACGGCAGCGGTTATGTCTGGATACCAGGTGACTACGAGCCGCTCGAAGGGCATGGCAACATGTACCTGCCGGGGTACTGGGCGCAAACGCCGGGCGGCGGCTGGGCCTGGCAGCCGGCACACTGGATGTAGGACCGACGCGCAAGCCGGCCAGACCGGGGAACCAGGACAGACCCGCGAAGCGTACAGACACCCGCGAAGCGCACAGACCCGGGGAGCGGGACAGATTCGGGAAGCGGGAGAGACCAGGCCGAAACCCGCCGGCTGCCACTGCCGCCAGGGTTACGGCGGCGGGGGCGGCGGGACCAACGGAGTCGGCGGTGAGAATGAACCCGGCGCGGCTGACGGGGCCGGCATGGGTGAATAGGGTGGCGGGGGCAGCGATCCAGGCGCGGGTGACTGCTGTATCAAGGGTGGCGGGGCCGCCGGCGACAACGTGCCAGGTGTGACCAGCGGTTGCTGCTGCACCGGCGTGGGTGCCGCAGTGCCGCTGATCACCCAGTCACGCAGCGAATGGATAACCTGGTACTCAAGCTGGACATTCATGTCGTCCATCAACTGCTTGGTCATGTCGTAGAGCACTCGATGAATGTCGTCGATATTACCGGAATGCGTGTGCGAGACGCGCGCCTCGGCGTAGCCAGCGCGATTGTTGGCCGAGGTGTAGATGTCGAGCCGCACCGCGAAGGTGCCGGTGATGGTGTCCCCATCCTGGATCATCGAGGCATTCTCGATGACGAACACAGCGCGTCCGGCCGGCCCAAACGGCTTCAGCCGATCGGCCGCCATCTGGCGCAGCGCATCCGCCGGCTGGGCGGGGTCAAGCGGTGAGACGTCCGGTGCAACGCCCGACGGTACGAAGTCCTGCCGCACCTCAATGCTGGCGACGTTCAGCCGGATCGGCGGCAGGTAGTCGTAGCGCAATGTCGGATAGCTCGGCGGCGGCGGACCGCCGCAGGCTGCGAGCGCAACCGCCAACAGCAGGGACGAGCGTCGGCTGAGAAGACGAGCTGGCATTGCAGGGGCCCCTGTCAGTGGTCAGTTGTCGGTGGTCAGTTGTCAGCGGTCAGTTGTCAGCGGTCAGTAGCTGGTCGTTACCGGTAACGGAATACCGGCCGGCGGTT
The DNA here is from genome assembly GCA_035696165.1 of Acetobacteraceae bacterium. GTDB lineage: Bacteria > Pseudomonadota > Alphaproteobacteria > Acetobacterales > Acetobacteraceae > Palsa-883. The sequence continues at coordinate 16,596 of DASRQX010000285.1, forward strand.
TCCCGTCACTGGTTGCCGATCACCAATCACTGATCGTGGCGACCGGTCACTGACCACCACGGTCACTCACCACTGCCGACCGACCGTTGACCACTGCTCGGGGAAAGCGGAAATCGAAGTTGCAGAACTCGCAGGTCATAACGATGTCGCCGTCCACCGCCATGTGGTCCAGATCATCCGGCGCGAACCCTTCCAGGATGCCGGCTAGCCGCGCGCGAGAGCAGCGGCAGCCATAGGACAGCGCCCGCGCCCGATCGATCGTCACGCCCGCGCTGTGGAACAGCCGATACAGCAGGCGCTCCGCCGGCAGCGACTCGTCGAGCAGTTCGGCGTCGGTGAGCGTGCCTGCCAGCGTGGTGGCAGTGATCCAGCTTTCCTCCTGCGCGGCCTCATCCAGTGACGGATCGACGCCACCGGCGCCGGCGATCTTCTCCAGGATCAGCGCGCCGGCCTGCCAGCCCTCCGGCCCCGGTTCGCAAGCCAAGTGCACGAAGTAGCGCAACTGTTCGGAGGTGCGGAAATAATGCAGCGCCATCTCCGCGAGCGTCGCGCCCTCGATCGCGACGATGCCCTGGTGGCGGTTCAGGTCCGGTCCCTGGTCCACCGTGAACGCCAGGTAGCCGGAGCCGAGCAACTGATCGGCGCCGGGCGCCGCATAGCGCTCCAGCAGAGCCGTCAGCCGGTCGGCATTCGTGCGGGCGTAGAAGCGCAACTCGCCGGTATCGGTGCAGTCGGCGAGCAACTGTCCGACCGGACCATCGCCCTTCGCCTGCAGGCTGAAGGATCCTTGAAATTTCAACGCCGTGGCGAGACCTGCCGCGAGGGCCAGCCCTTGGCCGGCCAGCCGCGTGACGACCGGCGCGTTGTCATGGCGGGTCAGCAGCGCATCGGCCAGAGGCCCGAGGCGGATCAGCCGCCCACGGACCGGCTGGCGCGGCAGGAAGAACGAGGTGACACCGCGCGGCACAACGATGTCGGGCACCGGCGGGCGACCGCCGTCCAGCAAGGCAGGCGTTTCGGACATCGCCCCAGTATAGAAGCCCCACCCGGTCCGGGCTACCGTGCGAAACATGCAAGATGGTCACACGCGCTTTGCCGTGCGCGCCATGGCCGCCGGGGATTGCCGCGCCGTGGCGGCGCTGATCCGTGCCGCCTTCGCGGCGCAGCCGGTCCGGACCGACCCGCCGCCCTCGGCCTTGCGCGAGACCGACGCCACCGTCGCGGCGCATCTGGCAGCCGGCGGGGGAGCGCTGGCGTGGGTCGACGAGCGGATCGTCGGCAGCGTGATGTGGCAGCCGAAGGACGGCGGGCTGTATTTGCAGCGGCTGGCGGTCGACCCGGCCTGGCGTCGACAGGGAATCGCGCGGGCGCTGGTGGTGGCGACGGAGGCAGCGGCGCGGCTCGCCGGGTTGCCGAGAGTGCATCTCGGCACCCGCCTGGTGCTGACCGACAATCGCCTGCTGTTCGCGTCGTGCGGATTTGTCGAGGTCGCGCTTCACGCGCACCCCGGCTATGCCGCACCGACCTCGGTGGAGATGGAGAAGCGGCTGGAGCCTCCGGGAACCGCCTTGTAGGGCGCCCCGGGGCCGGTGTTGCAGGGTGGTCTACTCGCAGGGTGCCAGTGTCGAGAGGTGCCGTCTTGCAGGGTGCCTTCTTGCAGGGTGCTGTCTCGCACAGTACCCGCTTGGCAGGTGAAAGCGGCCCGGCAACAACCGGCGCCGGCGAGGAAACGGTGACCGAGGAACGACCGCGTATACGGCCCCTGGTGATCCTGGCCGCCATCGTGCTGGCGCGTCTGGGCTTTGGCTACCAGTTCCAGACCGTCGGCAGCCTCGGGCCGACGCTGATCCCGCTGTTCAGGATGGATTACACCACCTTCGGCAAGTTGATCGGCGCTTTCGCGCTGGTGGGGACATTTGCCGCGCTGCCGCTGGGCCTGGCAGGCGGACGGTTCGGCGACCGGCTGATCCTCGCCCTGGGTCTGGCGCTGATGGTGGCCGGCGCCGTGGTCAGCGCGCTGGGGGCCGGCCCGGACGGTATCGCGGCGGGCCGCGCGATATGCGGCGTCGGCGGGGTCGCGATGGTGGTGATCCAGGGCAAGGTGCTCGCCGACTGGTTCCACGGGCGGTGGTTCATGCTGGCGGTCAGCGTCTCGGTCTGCGCCTATTCGGTGGGCCTCGGGCTCGGGCAACTGACACAGCCGCCGCTGGCCGAGGCGTTTGGCTGGCCGGCGGCGTTCCTGGCCGGTGGCGTGATCCAGGCCGCCGCATTGGGATTGTTCCTGGCAAGCTACCGGGCGCCACCGCTGGCCGCGGCGCCGCGGCGGGCGCTGGCAATGCCGAGTGCGCGGGAGTGTCTGCTGGTGGCGGTCGCGGGGTTGGTGTGGGCCGCGTATACCTCGGGCTACACCGGGTTTCTGTCCTACGCGCCGTCGCTGATGGTGTTGCGCGGGCAGGGCAGGGCACTGACCGGCGTGGTGATCGCCATCGCCACCTGGGGCAACGTGCCGCCGACGCTGTTCGGGGCGGGGCTGGCCAACCGCTATGGCGCGTACCGGGTGTTCCTGATCGGCACCGGCGCCGTGGTGATCGGCATGGCCGGTAGCGCGCTGACCGATTGGGCGGTCCCGTGGGCGGTGATGCTGGGGGTCATCGGCCAGATCCAGCCCGCGGTGATCCAGGCAGTGGGGACGTTGTCCGCGCGGGTGGAGACTCGCGCGGCCGGGATGGGGATCTTCTACACTGTCTATTACGCCGCCGGGACGGTCGTGCCGATGCTATGCGGTATTGCCGCGGATCAGGCGGGTGGGCCGGCGGGCGCATTGCTGTGCGCCGCCGCGGTGTCCGCGCTCGCGATTCCGGCCTATGCGCTGCATCGGCGCATGACCTCGCATGCCGCGTTGCTGGTGCGGGCGTAAGGTCGGGTGGCGGCTTGTCGCGGCGCAGGATGGTATCATTGGCAACCGCGATCTCGCGCGTGCCGGTTCGATACATGTGTCGATCCGTCGCGATGAATGTAGGTTCGGACAGCACGCCCGGCGCCTACGCAAGTCCTATTCCCCCGGCCAACCTTCCCAATGGAAATTTTATGTCGTTTTGAGGAAGTTGCGCGACCGACGCGAGGCCACGTGTCGACCATAAGCTGTTCGAGGCGCCCTGAATGCCATCCCGGACCGATCGTGTCGTCGTCCGCCCGCCAATCCCGACCCCGCGCCAATCCACCGGCTCCGATCCGGGCATCGTCGTTTCCGCGATCATCTGCGCGCCGCGCATTGCGCACGCTGGCGAGCCGAGGGTGCCGTGAGCTGCCCGGCTGGAAAGGTCGCGCCGTGCTTGACCTGTTGATGCTCGCCCTGCTGGTCGTGGGCTTTGCCGCCGCGGCCGGCTACGTGTTCGCCTGCGTCAACGTGACGCTCCCGGTCAACGGCGTGCCGGACCGGCAACGATGACCTGGCAGGGCTGGCTGCAGATCGCCATCTTCGCCGCCCTGATCGCCGCCGTGGTGAAACCGCTCGGCGGCTACATCGTCAGCGTCGCCGAAGGCACCAGCCGGGTCGTGCGGCTGTTCGCCCCGATCGAGAACGGGCTTTACCGCCTGGCCGGTGTCGATCCAGCCCAGGAACAGAGCTGGGTGGGTTACGCGCTCGCACTGCTCGCGTTTCACATCGCCGGTATCGTCGCGCTGTACACGTTGCAGCGGTTGCAGAATGTGCTGCCGCTCAATCCGCAGCACATGGACGCGGTGGCACCGGACCTGGCGCTGAACACCGCGGTGAGTTTCGCCACCAACACAAGTTGGCAATCGTACGCAGGCGAAACCACACTCAGTAACCTGACGCAGATCGCCGGGATCGTCGTGCAATCGTTCCTGTCCTGTGCCACCGGCGTCGCGGTGGCGATCGCACTGGTGCGCGGTTTCGCCCGCCGCTCGGCGCGGACGATCGGCAATTTCTGGGTCGATATGACCCGCGTCACACTTTACATCCTGCTGCCGGTCTGCGTCGTCGCCACACTGATCCTGGTCTGGCAGGGCGTGCCGCAGACGTTCGGGGCTTATGTCAGCGCCACGACGCTGGAGGGCGGCACGCAAATCCTGGCACGCGGCCCGGTCGCCTCGCAGGTGGCGATCGCCGTGCTCAGCGGCGACGGCGGCGGCTTCTTCAACGCCAATTCGGCGCATCCGTTCGAGAACCCGACGGCGCTGACCGGCATGCTGGAGATGCTGCTGATTTTCCTGCTCGGCGTGGCGCTTACCAATAGTTTTGGCCGCATGGTCGGCGACCAGCGCCAGGGTTGGGCGCTGCTCGCCGCGATGGCAATGATGTTCGCGGTGGGTCTCGTTGCGATATACACGGGCGAAACGATGCGCAATCCGGCGTTCGCCGGGTTTGGCCTGGATCAGGCGCCCGGCGCGCAGCAGGCGGGCGGCAACATGGAGGGCAAGGAGGTCCGTTTCGGCCCCAGCCAATCCGCGCTGTTCGCGACAGTCAGCACCGCGTCCTCCGACGGGGCGGTCGATTCGATGCACGACAGCTTCATGCCGCTGTCCGGCCTGGTGCTGCTGAGCAACATGATGCTGGACGAGGTGATCGTCGGCGGCCCCGGATCAGGCTTGTTCGGCATGCTGCTGTTCGCCATCGTCGCTGTGTTCGCGGCCGGATTGATGATCGGACGGACACCGGAATATCTCGGCAAGAAGCTCGAGGGCAACGAGGTCAAGATGACCATGCTGGCGCTGCTGTGTGTGCCGGCGTGCATCCTGGGCTTCACCGCGGTGGCGGTGGTGCTGCCGGCCGGGCTGGCCAGGCTGAGCAACGCCGGCCCGCACGGGTTTTCCGAAGCGCTGTATGCATATACCTCGGTCGCGGCGACCAACGGCAGCGCGTTCGCGGGCCTCAACGCCAACACGGTCTTCTATAATCTGACGTTAGCGGCGGCGATGTTCGCCGGCCGATTCATTGTGATTGTGCCGGTGCTGTGCATCGCCGGGCTGCTGGCGGCAAAACGGATCGTGCCGACCTCCAGCGGGACACTGCCGACCCATGGGCCGCTGTTCATCGTGCTGCTGGTCGGCGTGGCGGGGATCGTCGGTGGACTGACGTTCTTTCCGGCGGTGGCGTTGGGGCCGGTCGCTGAGTCGTTCGCGATGCAGGCCGGGCTGACCTATTGAGCCGGCATCGCGCGGCTGCGGCGCAGCGAGCGGCGAACCGGGGGGCGGCGCAGGAATTAGCTCGTATGTTCCGCCGGCGTTGAGTGGGGAAGGGGATGAAATTGCGCCGCCGGACCAGCAAAGCCGTCAGCGTTTATGCGGCCCTGTTGCTGATCGTCGCAGCCGGCAGCACGACCCCGGCACTGGCGCAGACCGACGCAGGCGACACCGGCGACGCAGCCTACGCAGCGAGTGCGCCGGACAAGTCGGGCTATACCTTGTTCAACCCCACGCCGGACGATCAGTTGCGCGCTTTCTGTACTGACCGCCCGACCAAGGCGAACGTGCCCTGCACCGTCGATGCCGGACATTTCTAATATGAATCGGACATACTCAATTGGACCAACGTCCACCAGGACGGCATGACGGTGAACACCTCTGTTCACCAACCCGACGCTCAAGCTTGGCCTTACCAACACGATCGATCTGGAGCTCAACATGGCGCCGGTCGAAACAGTTACGACCAAAAATGCGCAGGGCAGACAGAGCCTGACTGGCATCGGCGATCTGTTCGTGCGCGCCAAGGTGAATCTGGTCGGCCCGGGAGGCGGCGATTTTCAGTTGGCGATCATTCCGTATGTGAAGATCCCCACCGCTGATCCCGGCGTCGGCAACAAGGCAGTGGAAGGTGGCATAATCATGCCAATTTCATTCGCCTTGCCGCTGGATTTCACACTGGTGTTCGATCCCGAGATCGACATCCAGCGCAATGCCGCGAATACCGGACACCATGCGAATTTCCAGAACCTCGTGAACCTAAGCCACGCGCTGTCCAGCGGCGTGACCGGATATATCGAACTCTTGGGCCAGGCAAACGACGACCCCGGCAGCGCGACGAAACAGGCCTCTCTCGACCTGGCCGTGTCGTGGATCGTATGGTCGAATTTGCCGAATCTCCAGCTCGATTGCGGAACCAACATCGGCCTGACCTCGGCCACGCCGAGGATACAGGCCTGTATCGGAGTCTCGCAGCGCTTCTGATCGGCCTTCATGACCGGTGCGACCGATCAAGGATTAGGGCGATGGATCATGCAACCGCCCCCCCTCGCCGGCCAGTCCCCTGCAGATTTGCGCGCTGCGCCGCTTCCTTCTACACTTGTCGACGGACAGCGTTCCAAGCAGCGGGCACGGACTGAACGAGGCATGGAATACATCTGCGACGCCCCCAAGGGCCGGACCTGGTTCCGTCTGATGACCGAGGCCGAAGCGGCCAACGAGTCAGCCGAGATGCGCCATGCCGTGGAAAAACACTATCGCCGCGAGCGGGAGAAGGCGGCGGACAGCTATCGGCCGCTGACCACGATCTTCATCGAGCTGGACATCGGCAAGGCAGCGCACATCAACCGCGCCATGCCGCTCTTCCTCACCCTGCGTGACGACGACGGCAAGCCATTGGTCACCGCCATGCTGCCGCCCGGCGGGCGGGAAGACCCCGACTACGCCTGCATCATCGTCGGGCCGGCCAACGCCGATCCCTACCCAAAGCACGCCGACGCCATCGCGGCGCTGGAACGGCATTTCGATATCGCGCTCGAGCGCGCCGACTGCTACCCCTATCGGCGCGGGTGACACAGCAGGAGACGACCCCATGAGCTATACGATCGAACAGTTCGCGGCCGATTGCCACGCCGCGCTGAAGGCCGATCCAGGCACCGCCGGGCGGCAGAAGGTCCGCGACCTGGTCGCCCAGGCGCTGCAGCAACCCGATTTCATCGCCACCTACATCCCGGACGGCACGCCGGAGCGCCACGTGCTGTACGAGGATCCGGAACTCGGCTTCACCATCCTGGCGCACGGCTACACCGGGGCGAAGAGCAGCAAGCCGCACGACCACGGCCCGTCCTGGGCGATCTACGGCCAGGCCGATGGCGAGACGATCATGACCGACTGGGACTGCCTGGCGCGCCCGACCGAAACCACTCCGGGCAAGGCCAAGCATGTGCGCGACTACACGATGCGCCGGGGCGATGCCTATCTGTACGACATCGGCGTCCTGCACTCGCCGGAGCGCAAGGGTTCGACGCGGCTGCTGCGCATCGAGGGCCTCAACATGGACCGCATCAAGCGGCGCCCGTACGAGGCGGTTGAGCAGGTCACCGCGGCGGCGGAATGATATCAAACCGCAGCTAGACCGACCGTTCCCGTCATGGCCCTGCTTGTCACGGCCATCCACGACTTCGGTGCGACACCAAAATCGTGGATGGCCGTGACAAGCAGGGCCATGACGGCGCGGGTCTATTTCGCCGCCGCGTCGTGTGACCGACTGCCCACCAATCACGGCGGAATGATCTGCTTCTCGTCGATGATGTAGGTCTTGATCCGACCGATGATCAGCGCGCCGTCATCGGTCAGACGTTTCATCTCCAATGAGGCGGCGGCACGCTGCAATGCCGCCTCATCATCGTACCACAGTTCCGCAATACCATCGACCTCGACATCGGTTTCCGGGATGTCGGGCCGCGTGCGGGTTCCCACGATGTGCGACTGCACGTAACGACGAACGCCCGGCACAGCCAGCGCCAGCGGGCCGTGGATCTCCAGCCAGTGCTTGACGAATTGCTCGTGGGTCAGCTCCGGCCGGCGCGTGAGCAATCCCATTACCTTGATCATCGCCTAAGCTGCCTGTTCCATCGTCGATTGCTCGCAGGCGACCGTGGTGCGGTGCATGTCGCGCACCTGGGTGTGATCGTACGGCCGCGCGCGGTGCATCGTCACCCGATTGTCCCACATCACCAGGTCCCACTGCCGCCAGGCATGTGCGTAGACGAACCTGCGCTGCGTCGCGTGCTCGGTCAGCTCACGCAGGAAGGCGCGCGCCTCCGGCACCGGCCACCCGACGACGGCCCCGGCGTGCGATGCCAGGAACAACGACTTGCGGCCGGTCGCCGGATGCAGCCGCACCAGCCGTTGCAACACCGGGGCGAAGCGCCGGCGCTCGTCATCGGTGAAGTCGCTGAAACCCAGTGTGGCGCGCGAGAAAAGCTGGCTGTGCTCGCACACCAGGCCGTCGCACATCGCCCGCATCTCGTCATCCAGCGTGTCGTACGCCGCGCGCATGTCGGCGAATTCGGTGTTGCCGCCGGCACCGGGGATCACGCGGGCCGACAGCAACGAATACTTCGCCGGCACCGCCTTGAACGAGCTGTCCGAATGCCACAGCCGGTTGCCAAGGCCGAACAGCCGACGCCGATCGTCGCGCGCCAGAACATTGTTGTCCTTGTCGAGATTGGAGATGTCGTTGACCTCCATGCTCAGCCGCCGCTCGGCGCCCTGCGCGATATCGCCGGTTGCCTGTTCCAGCGCACCGAAGTTGCGGCTGAACGCGAGCTGCCGCGCATCGTCCACGTGTTGATCATGGAACACCAGCACGCCGTACTGGTCCATCCCCGCGGAGATGGCGGCAACATCCTCGCGGGACAGGGCTTGCGAGGTATCGACCCCAGATACATCGCCCGCGAAGAATGCGCGCGCGACCGGATCGATCGGACGAATGGACAGGCTCATGGTTGCACTCGATCTGATTGCGCCGCCGGCAGTCGCGCTAACTGGCACGCCTGCTCCACCCCGTCATGCCGGCGAAGGCCGGTATCGACGACGTCGCTGGCCGAACGAAGGCAAGTCGTGGATACCGGCATTCGCCGGCATGACGGGGTGGGGACAGCCGTTCTGCCCATCGCGGGAATCGTAAACTAACCTGAATGACTACCTACCGCAGCTCAGCGATCTCCAACGCGTCACCCAGCCGGCGCGCGCACTCCAGCGTGTCGCCGTATTTGCGGTGCATCGCGGTATGATACGCCGCCGCCAGCAGCAGCTTGTCGCGCTCGGGATGCCGGTTGATGCCGAAATCCATCAGCATGCACTGGGCGATCTCCTGGTTGTGCGGATCGTTGCCCTGCTTGCAGGCGGCCAGCGCGATACGTTCCACCAGCGGTCCGCGATCGGCGACATTGTCGCAATACGCCTGCGTCCAGGCCAGGCTCTCCGGCCCGCTCAGGCCGCAGACCGCCGCATCCACCCGATCGAGCAACTGCCCGGCGGTCAGCCGGTCCGCGCCGCTCGGCACCTGGATCGATACGGTGTTCACGTCGCCGATCGCACGCTGATGCGCCGCGACGCGGTTGAGGAACGCGGCCGCGACGTACAGCAGCCGCAACCGCCGCGGATGCTCGAAATTGTCGAAGAACCACCCCAGCGTATTGCAGTACTCGTAGCAATGATGCGGCATCGAGAAGTTTTCCGGCTGCTGCGTCTCCAGCACCACCTGGGCCGCGGCGATCTGGATCGCGTCGATGACACGCCGCGGGTCCTTGCCGGCTTGCAAGATCCGCGTCAGCGCCTTCAGGGCGTCCATCTCCTCGCCACGGATGATCGTCTCGATCAGCGCACCGGATTCCTCCTGGTTGACCGCGTCTGTGTTGCGCAGCGCCACAAGTTCCGCCTCGCTGACGCCGCCATACGGCACGGCGTGCAGTGCTTCGCCCTCGATCCACATCTTCACGCAGTTGCACGCCATCTCGTAGGTCGAGTACCAGCGTGGCCCGACACCGATATCCAACGCGCCAGCGTACAGAACATGGTGCGCGTTGTCCCAGCCGATGGCATTGCCGATCTCGACCGTGGCACGCGCGCGATACGCCTTGTGCCCGGTGGTGTAGGACCGGTTCCACAACATCCGGTCCTGCACGTCGATCATGCCGGAGAACACCAGTTCGGCCAGCGCCTCCTTGCGGTTGGCCTTGTTCTCCATCACGCCGAGGAACGTCCGGTACGCCTCGACCACATTGCCGCGGTGCACCAGGGTGAACCAGTGGTTCAGCCGCTCCCGCAACGGTGCGGTGTCGTGCAGCGGCTCCTGGTCCGGCCAGTACACCACCGGCGCGGGCGGCGCTTCGACCTGGCCCAGTTTGCCGCGCGCGCGGGTGTAATGCCCCGGCGCCTTGTTGATCTTCTGGTTCCAGATATCCAGCCCGGTCGGGATGTACCAGATGGTCTGCGCCATCGGCAGGTGCGCCAGCTTGCCCGGCAGCATGCGCGCCAAGTTGAGCGTGGCGCGCGCCGACAGCAGGCAGTGGTCGTTGTTGACGAAGTTCGGATAGCCGTCGTCGAAACGTTCGTGATACGGCACATGCGTGTACGGCGCATGGATGCGCACCCCGGCAGCAACGATCTCGTTCAATGGCCGGCCGGCCCGCAGCAGGTCGTAGTAGGTCTGGCTGGCGCCCACCTGATCGCGCGCCAGCACGCGTTCCTCCAGCCGGTGATAGAGCGCTCTGGGCTCGTCTTGCCCCGTCGACACCTCGGTCTGCACATCCATCTTGCCGCTCTCCCGCGAAACCGCCCCACCTGAAGCGCAGTGAGGTCCCCGGAAGTCTAGGCCCGGCCGGCCGAATTCGACAACCTGCGGTGCCTGCGCTTTAGGCACCCCTGCCGTGCGCTCAAGCAAGAGGCTCGCGCCGCACCGTGACCCCACCACGTACCAGCCGCACGACATTCACCGTCCCGGCCAATTCCGGCGAGCCGGAGTAGTACGCCGGCACCGTGCCGTTGCCCACGCGCGCGGCGCGATTCCAATGCTCGAGCGCCACGCAGTCGGCGCCCGTCGCCGCGATCGCCGCATCGCCAAACAACCATGATGGGCGCAGCGATTTCGCCGGATCGAGGCTCGGCTCGTAGTGCCCGTGCGCCATTACGATCTGCCAGCGTGTCCGCCGCGGTCGCGGTCCCGGCAGCGGTGCCATGTCGGCGTAGTCGCGATGCGCCAGGCCCCAGATTTCCAGGTCCCAACGCGCCAGCAGCACCGCGTCGTCGTGCGTCACGCCGAGAACATGCACCTGCGGGATGTCGCCGAACCCGCCGCGCAGGTGAACGCAACCCGGCATCGCCGGATCATGGTTGCCCGGCAGAATGACAATCGGCACGCCCGCGTCGTGCAGGTGTGCCGCCGCGTGCCGCAACACCGACGCTGGCAACCGGTTGTGATCGAAGGTGTCGCCGGCCAGCAGGATCACGTCGGCCCGCAGCGTGCGCGCCGCCGCCAGCACCAGCGCCAACCCCGCGGTCCCGTCGCCGCCATGCGCGTCCGCCGTCACCCCGTCGTCCACATGCAGGTCGGAGCTGTGCACCAGCACCACCTCGGTCGTCGCGTTTACGCTCACGTCTGGCACGCTTACGCTCACGTCTGGCACGCTCGCGCCCGGCACGCTCGCGCCCGGCGCGCTCACGTCCGGCGCGCTCACGTCCGGCGCGCTCACGTCCGGCGCGCTCACACCCTGCGTCCCATTGCCGACTGCCTACTGGTTGCTTCAGCGTCGCAGGATGCGGCCAACGAAACCAATAGCAAACCACCCATGGCCGCGCTTCGTGAACAGCGCGGCCATGACCGGTAGAGAGCGGGAACTTTCGGCTGCTGGTGTTACGCCGCGAACGCCGGTATGTGGCCGTCCTTCATGCCGCCGTCGATATTCGTTTCAAGCGATCGTGCCACCGGCGTTCCGGTTCCAGGCGCATTGGCGATACGTGGTTTCCGCGGTCAAATCCCGGCACCTTCAATAAAGCACCGAATCTCACCGTTGTACCAGCACGCGACCCCTTCTCCTGTCGGGTTGTCCAGCCGGTGCAACACATGCCACGGCGGCACCGAGACCCACGTGTCCGGCGCATCGGCGCCGAAGCTGCGCCGGTCGATGTAGGCCTCGAAGTGGTCAGCCGTGGCGCGGTACTGCACCGTCCGACAGTCGGCGATCGAGCAGCACGGGTAGCCGGTCTGGGGCTGCGCCAGGCTCTGAAACCATGGCGCGAGCGTGGGGTCGGCGCCGGCCGGTGGCGCCGCGAAAGCCCGGGTCATGGCGCCCGGCAGCGAAGCCAGCACGAATGCAGCCATGAACATTCCGCGTTTCAATGAACCATCAGCAAGTCCGATGCGATTTGAACTTTCTGTGAGATATGTCTGTCGCATTCTCGTGATTCCGTGAACGGTATGGTCCATGACAAATGTAATATAGTCCTCGCCTCCGGCGGCACCACGCGCCCGAGGATCACAAGCGCGCGAACCGAAACCCACCAGCCGGCGCATCGGCGCGGAGTTTGCTGTTTCTTGGCGTCATCGGTTGATGACGCCAAGAAATCGCCGTGCATGGCGCAGGCTCGATCCGACTTGTATTATTGACACTATATTTCATCGACATTTGCATAATACTACATTCGCCTGTTATTGGTTTTGTTCCGTATGACAAGAGAATCGATCCGCTGGTTGAGCACCTGCCGATCCGCCTGGCGGTCCGGCACGACATGCCGAAGGTCATTCAGCACAGCCATGAACGGGCCGCGGAAGATGGCCCGTTTCGCCACCGCCTGGATGGACATCTTGTGCAGCGCAACGTCTTTGATCTGCTCGCCAACCGCCAGACGCGGCGCGCTTCAGCACTGCATCGGACGGCAGTGTCTCGGGTGTCAGCGCCGGATCCGAGGCGCCATCGGCCGCACCGAAAGCCGCTGATTAGAGCCAATCTCCCCGCCTGCCGCGCGACGCCCCGCCTCACCGTTGCCGGTCATGGCGGGTTCGCACTGTCGTACAATACGTCGGACGAGCGGGGCAGGGGCCGCGGCAGGCCCGGCAGGGATGCCGGTGGCGTCGCCGACGGATCCGTTGATGACGGTCCGCAACGGCGGGCTGATTGAGATGTTCGCGGCGGCCACAATGCGCTCCGATGACAGACAATGATATAATATATAACATAACAAGTGTTAGTTTACCAAGCGGTATCCGCACCGCGGTGCCCGGATCGGCTGCCACACGACCGACCGTCGGCAGTGAGCCATCGCAACACGCGGATGGCGCGGCGGCTCCCCTCGCACCACATTCGGCCCATGCCAGACACCCACACAATCGACCGGGTCTCGGACGAGCTTCTCTGGGACCAGGTCCTCCGCCGGCAGCCGGGTGAGTTCCGCTACGCGGTCACCACCATGGGCGTGTATTGCCGCCCCGGCTGCCCGTCGCCGCGCCCGCTGCGCAAGAATGTGCGCTTCTTCCCCGACAACGCCCAAGCCGAGGCCGCCGGATTCCGCGCCTGCAAGCGTTGCGATCCGAAGGGCGAGCGTGCCGCCATCGCTCAGGCGGTGGTGCGCGACGCCTGCGCCTTCATCGAGGCCGAGGAGACCATCCCCTCGCTCGAGGCGCTGGCCGCACGCTCCGGCTACTCGCGCTTCCACTTCCTGCGGATGTTCCGCAACCACACGGGGCTGACCCCACGCAGCTACGCCGAGGGCGTGCGTGCCCGCCGCCTGCAGACGTCGCTCGGCAGTGGGACGCGGGTGGCCGACGCGGTGATCGACGCCGGTTACGGCTCGGAATCTCGGGTCTACGAGAAGACCGGCGCGCTACTCGGCATGACACCGGGCGCGGCGCGCCGGGGTGGGGCAGGGGAGGTGATCCGTACCGCCTTCGCCGACTGCCCATTCGGCCGCCTGCTGGTGGGCGCCACCGACAAGGGGGTGTGCTTCATCGGCTTCGCCGAGCCCGACACCGCGCTGCTGGGCGACCTGCGCCAACGTTTCCCCCGTGCGGAGGTGGTGGCCGACGACGCGGCGCTGGCCGGCACGGTGCACCGCGTGCTGGGCTTCCTGAATGAGCCGCGCCTAGCGCTGGACCTGCCGCTGGACCTGCGCGGCACCGCGTTCCAGCAGCGGGTGTGGCGCGCGCTACGGCAGATCCCGCCGGGCGAGACCCGTACTTACGGCGAAGTCGCGGCCTCGATCGGCGATCCGCGTGCCGTGCGGGCGGTGGCGCGGTCGTGTGCGACCAACCCGGTGTCGCTGGCGGTGCCCTGCCATAGAGTGATCGGCAAGGACGGCAGCCTGACCGGCTACCGCTGGGGCGTACCACGCAAGCAGGCGCTGCTGGAGAAGGAGCGCGCGGTGAGAGGGAAGGCGGCAGCGTAGTCCGGTTTACCTCTCCCGCCCTTCGCGGGAGAGGTCAGCGAGCGGAGTGAGACGGGTGAGGGTCGCGCCGCGGCACGACCCTCACCCGCGTCGCAAGTGCTCCGCGACCTCTCCCGCGAAGAAGGGGCGAGGTAAACAGACAGTACTGCTCAGTTCAGCCGCAGATCGCGGATATGCTTCGGATCCGGCGTCATCTCCCCCCGCTCCACCTTGGTGACAATCTCCGTCAGCACCCGGTTGGCCGGCGTCGCGAGCCCTATCTCGTCGCCCTTGCGCGCCACCATCCCGTTGAGAAACTGGATCTCAGTCCGGCGTCCCTTCACCATGTCTTGCCCCATCGAGGGCCGGTGCTCGCCGCCGCCCTTCGCGGCCTCCGCCAGCCGGTGGTCATCATAGGCGCGGCTCGCCTCCCGATCGTTCTCGCCGGCGCGCGCGATCAGCTCGGGATCGAGATGATGGATCTCCTCCAGCGCATAACCCAGCGCTTGGCCGACGCGGATCGCCTCGCTGCCCAGGCGGGCGGAGAAATGCCGGATCGTGTCGTCGTTCATCAAGTCCTTGGTGATCATTCCGGTGCAGGCCGAAAGCCCATTGCCCATCACATTGGTCACCAGCTTCGACCAGCGCTCACCCCACAGGTTCTCCGTCACCATCGCCGAGTCAGCCAGCGATACCAGCCGGCAGATTTCCTTCACCCGGTCTGTGACACGGCCATGCACCTCACCGGTCCGGAACACCGTATGCTTCGACCCGCTCTTGCCCGCGGCGCGGCGCACATGCCCCGGCTCGCAGAGTTCGACGGTGATGGAGCTGGCGATGCAGCCGACCGTGCGGCCCCAACCCACCACGCCGGCGATCGTCTCTTCGTTCATGCAGTTCTGCAGCGAAACGATGAAGCCGTTGGGCGAAAGATACTGCGAGATCAGCGTCGCGGCCCATTCGGTGTCGTATGACTTCATGCAGACGAAGGCGATATCGACCGGCTTTTCCTTCGTCAATTGCTGCGCATCAGTCAGGTGCAGCGCGCGCACCTTGGTGGTGAACTCCGGCACGTCGCGGATGTGGCTGATCTTCAAGCCGTGCGAGCGCATGCGCTCGACATGTTCGGGCCATGGGTCGATGAACGTGACGTCCTCACCCGCATGCGCCATGTGCGCCCCAGCGTACCCGCCGACCGCGCCCGTTCCCATGATCGCTATCTTCGCGCCCATTCGTCCCTCCCACGTTGACCGGGCGATCCTACTGCCGGCCGGCAGGGGCGACCAGATCAGGCGGCCCGGGGTAATCGATCAGTTTGAATGTCGCCTGTCGACCCAGACCAGACATTCGAACTGACCCGCCACAGGGCCCCAGATCAGGCCACGACGGCCAAAATCTCGCGCGTGCGCGTCACCTTGTCGCCCCAGCGCGAATCGAATTCCGCAACCAGTGCCTTGATCGCCGCAGAGGTCGTGATTGTCTCGGCGCTCTCCACGCTGTCGAACGAATAGAACGCACAATGCACCGACGGATCGGTGCGGCGCCACGCACGCCAGGCATGCAGCGCGCCGAACGCCTTCATCGCATCGGGCAGATGCTCGTCGGCGTACCAGCGGTCGAAAGCCGCACGATCCGCCGGGTCCGCCACCACCGCCCGCACCACCAGGTAGCCTCTGCCCGCCATCGCTGCCCTCCCTCGCCTGACCATCGCCGCGTTTCATGCTACGCGTTGCGCCGTCGGGAGGGGACTCTGGCACATGGTTCAAGCAAGGGCCGCCGTGCTGCGGCAGACCAACACTCCGGTGGCGATCGAAACGATCGACGTCGGACCGCTAGCGCCAGGTGACGTGCTGGTGCGCATCCGTGCGGCAAGCCTGTGCCATACCGATCTCGAAGCGATCGAGGGCCAGCTTGCGGTCGAGTTCCCCGCCGTGCTCGGCCACGAGGCAGCCGGCGAGGTCGCCGAGGTCGGCACCGACGTCACGGACCTCTCCCGCGGCGATCGCGTCGTGCTGTCGTGGAACCCGCATTGTGGTCACTGTTTCTATTGCGAGCGGGCGCAGCCGATCCTCTGCACGCAATTCCTGGCCAACGGCCCGAAGGCGTTTCATTTCGATGGTGCGCCGCGCCTGTCCTGCGATGCGGTCCCGGTGCATCAGCTCATGTATCTCGGCGGATTCGCCGACCACTGCGTGGTGCCGGCACAATGCGCGATCTGCGTGCCCGACGCGATGCCGTTCGACCGCGCGGCGCTGCTGGGCTGCGGCGTGATGACCGACGTCGGTGCCGCGACCCGCATCGCCAATCTGCGCTGGGGCGCCGTGGCCATGGTGATCGGCTGCGGCGCGGTCGGGCTGTCCGCCATCCAGGGCTGCCGGCTCGCCGGCGCCGGCACCATTATAGCGTACGACCCCAACTCGGCACGCCGCCAGCTTGCCAGCGCCCTCGGCGCCACCCACGAGGTCCCGCCGGACGAGGCCGCCGCGATCGACCTGGCGCGTTCTCTCACCGAAGGACGCGGCGCCGACGTGGTGATCGAGGCGGCGGGCGTGCCGGCAAGTTTCCGTCTGTCGGTGGAAGCCGCGCGCCCGGGCGGCCAGGTGATCTGGCTCGGCAAGACTGGCGTGGCCGAGCAGGTCGCGTTCTGCTGGGGCAGCCTGATGCAGGAGAAGCGCATCACGCGCTCATCTTATGGCGGCGCGCACCCGGCACAGGATTTTCCGTTGCTGGCGCGGGCCTATCTCGACGACATGATTTCGGCCCGCATCCGGCTGGAGGACATCAACGACGGGTTCGCGGCACTGAAGCGCGGCGAGACGGTGTGCAGCGTCATCATGATGGGGGTCACCGCGTGAAACTCTACGAAGGCGGCCGAAGTCTGACCGGCGCCGTGGTCACGGTGGATGGTGCGCCGCTCAACCCGCGTTACGAACTTAAGCGGTTCAGCCCCGCCGGGTTCGAGTGGACCTATATCGGCGACGGCCCGCGCCAGCTCGCATTGGCGCTGCTCGCCGACCACCTGGGTGACCCGGCGCGCGCGCTGGCGCTGACCGAGGCGTTCATGCGCGACGTTGTCGCGGTACTGGACAACGCCTGGCAGTTGACCAGCGAGGAGATCGACGCAGCGCTGCCCGACGCGAATAGGTAACGAGAGATCCGGCAAGATCCGATCACGGCCCGATGCCTTCGTCTCAACGTAGGGCGGAAAAGCGTAGCGCCTCCCGCCACCCCACATCGTCATGCCGGCGAAGGCCGGTATCCACGACTTTTTCTTTGCTTCGACAAAGGCAAGTCGTGGATACCAGCATGCGCCGGTATAGCGGAGTGTTCGCTACTTTCCCCTTGCGAGACGGCGTTCGTAAGCCTGCGCCAACAACGTGCTGGGGAACAGCATGGCGAAATAGATCAACGCCACCACGGTGTAGACCTCCAGCGGGCGGTATGTATCGGCGGTGATCAAAGTGCCCTGGTACAGCAGGTCGGGCACCGCGATGGTAGAAACCAGCGAGGTGTTCTTGAGCTGGGTGATCGATTGATTGACGAACGGCGGGATCATCCGCCGTATCGCCTGCGGCAGGATCACCTTGCGCATCATGTTCCAGGGCGACAGCCCCAACGCGCGCGCCGCGTCCCACTGGCCCGGTTCGATCGAAACGATGCCGCCACGGAATATCTCCGCATAGAACGCGGCGGTATAGAACGACAGCGTCATCACCGCCGCGGCCGTCGCCGGGATCTGGATCCCCAGCAGCACTGGCAGCGCGTAGTAGAACCAGACGATCTGCACCAGCAACGGCGTGCAGCGGAACGCCTCGATGAAGCCGATCAGCGGAATATTCAGCAGCTTGGAGCGCGACAGCCGGCCCAACCCCACCAGCAGGCCGATGACCAGGCCGAGGAAGATGGTGCCCGCCGTATAGGCCAGGGTGACCGCCACGCCCTTCCACAACAGCGGGATGTAGCGCTGCAGGAAATAGAAATCCCAATGATAGACCATGCACCCCGGACCGACCCGACCAGGCGGCGCACGTTCGCGCCGGCCCGATCGAATTCCCTAGAAGCTCAGTTCCGCTGGCACCGCGTCGCGCGGCACGCCGTTCAGCTCCAGACCTTGCAGCAGCCATTCGCGGATCTGCCCGATGCCGCGATTGAAGTCGAGCCAGGCGTTGACCACCTCGACAAACCGCGTGTCGGGCTCGTGCTGAACCGCAAGGTCGGTGGGCAGCGCCACCGTCGGGCTGCCGAGCAGGTGGAACGGACCCAGGCTCAGGTTGCGCCCGACGGTGGTCAGCCCAATCAACGCCGCCTGCACGATCACGTCGGCATGGCCTGATTGCAGCGCCAGCACCACCTGGTCGCGGTTGGTGAAGCCGGTCAATTGCGCCTTGGGGGCGAACCGGTGCGCCACGACCTCGTGCAAGGAGCCGATGTCGAACGCCACTTTCAGCTCCGGCTTGTCGATGTCGCCCCAGGTCTTCGGATCAAGGCCCTGCTTCGCCAGGCAGCCGAACGGATGGATGAGCATCGGGTGGGTGAAGCCGACCGACAAGGCCCGCGCCGGCGACGGGTTCAGCGAGAAGGCAAGGTCGATCTTGTTGGACTGTAAATCCAGCACCGAGTTGCCGTAGGTGGACTCGACATAGGCAAGCTGTGCGTCGAATACCTTGGCGATGTCCTTCGCCATCGAGATCGCGGTGCCGCTCCATTCGCCGGTGCTGATGTCCTTCTTGAAATAGGGCAGTTCCCCAGGCAGCGCCGCGATGCGCAGCGTCTTGGTCCGCCGTACCCGGTCGAAGGTGCTTTCAGGCGAGCTCTCGGCGTGCGCGCTGCCGATCAGCGCGGCGGCCGGCAACAGCGCCGCGGCGCCTGCCAGCGCCCGCCGGCCAAGCTGGTTGGTCATCACTCACGTCTCCTTGTTGCGGTCAGCCTGATGTTGCTGACCGCGAGGTGCACATGCAATGCGGGATTTGCCGATGCAGGCGTTGGCAATGCAGGAATTGCGCCGGCGGCAGCAGCGTCGCGGCGGCCGGCCCACGGCAATCGGGAAGCTGAAGCTGCTCAGCGCTTCGCAGCCAGCCTCAGCTCCCCGCCAGCCTCAGCTCCTGACCAGCCTCAGCTCCCCACCTTCAACGTGTTGACCAGGCCGCGCAGGCACGCCAGCACCGACAGCGTGGTGATCTTGCCGGTGCGCGGGTTGTCCTCGCTCGGCACATTCTCGATCGTCATCGTCAGGCGCGCCGCCGCGGCCTCGACGCGGATCGTGTGCGTGTTGCGCGTCACGCCGGGATCGGCCCAGATCTCGACCCGTGTGCGCATCGGCCCGACACCGGCCAGCGCCAGCGCCGCGGCGACATTGACATTGGCCGGAAACCCCGCCGCCGCATCCAACGCATTGCCCCGGAACACGCAAAGCGGCTCGGTGATCCCCAGCACCTGGATGCCATGCTCCGCCAGATAGGGTGCTCCATCCAGCCCGCCCGGCGGCTTGCGGGTCTCCAGCGTCACACTGTCGATCGGCCCCTCGGCCGCCGCGCGCACCGCATCCAGCCCGAGCAGTGCGCCGGTTGGTACCACGATTCGCGCACCGGTCTGCTGGGCCCGCCGCACCAGGTACATCCGCGGCAACAGCGCGCCAACCGAGCACGGCACGAACACCTTGCCCTCCTCGATCGCCGTGTTGGCCACCCGCTCGAACACCGCGGCCGGCGCCGCCTCGACCACGATGTCGCACTCGGCAAGGTCCGCCAGGTTGACCACCGACGGCGGCGCGCGAAAGCCGTTGACCTTGGCCGCGGCCCTGACCTCGTCGCGCGCGGCGACCGCGGCCAGCGTCAGGCCCGGAACCCCGGCGTCGAGCGCGCGCGCCAGCGGCAGGCCGATGGCACCTAGCCCCGCGATCCCGACCGTCCTGGTCATGGCTTCCACCTCGCCTCCCGGCGGCTGGCCAGCACACGGGCCGCTGTCAGGTCGTCGGGCGTGTTGACATTGTGGAATGAGTCCCACGCCCCCGGCGGGAAATCAACCCGTCGCATTGCGCCCTCGGGAATCGCCAGGCCTGCGGTGAGCACCGAGCTCGGGCAGCGGCTTGTCGATCCCGCACAGCCGCCGCGCCTCTCCGCCGGCCAGGATCACCGCGGCGGGCGGCATACTGAAGGCACCGAAGGAGCCGGGATGGGGCGAGCGATGGGAC
The DNA here is from genome assembly GCA_035696165.1 of Acetobacteraceae bacterium. Classification (GTDB taxonomy): domain Bacteria; phylum Pseudomonadota; class Alphaproteobacteria; order Acetobacterales; family Acetobacteraceae; genus Palsa-883. Next base: position 36,916 of record DASRQX010000285.1, read on the forward strand.
TCGAACCCACGGCATCCAAGACCACAACCTGGCGCTCTACCACCTGAGCTACGCCCGCCATCCGAGGGGCGGCGTTGTCGCCGATCACCCCGCCGCCGTCAATGTTTCCCTCGGCGAGGTTTCTCCGGGCAAGGTGTCCGGCCGGCGACAATGTATGGCCCGCCGCCGTGCAGCCCGCCTCGCCCGGCCAACCGGCGAGGGATTGACGCGTCGACGCTGCATCCCCGTCATGCCGGCGCAGGCCGGTATCCACGGCTTCCTTTGTT
>DASRQX010000286.1:0-8110 GCA_035696165.1 Acetobacteraceae bacterium
CCCGGGCCGGAGCGCGCGGTTCCGATGCGCCCGGCACGCGCCTCGGCGTCCGGATTGTAGTTTGTGTTGGTGTTCACGTCGTAGACCAGCGTCCGCCCGGTGGTATCGGTGATGAACTCGATGCCGGCGACATCGATCCCGACGGCGGCCAGGAAGCGCTCCAACCGCGTCCGCAGCGGCTGCGGGATACCGTCCACGATCTGGAATTTGTGCCGCGGCGCGGTGCCGACCGGGCAATTGGCGTCGCCCACCGCGCAGGCATCCGCCGGGCACAGCTCGAAGCCGTCGCTGGTGTCCACCTCGACGGCGTAGAGGAAACGCCCGCCAACAAATTCTGCCCGCGTGATGAACGGTGCCGGGGCGCGCACGTACTCCTGCAGCAACTGCACGCCATCGACCGGGGCTTCGTAGGCCGGGCTTTCCACGTACGCGGCCAGACCCGCGGTGGTGTGGAACAACTGCACTCCAAGCCCCTTGCCGCCGCGATTGGGCTTCAGGATCAACGGCTGACCCGCGAAGTGCCGTTCCGCGGCCGCGACGATCAGGTCGCGCCCGGCCACCAGCACGCTGCGCGGCGTGGCGACGCCGTGGCGTTCCAGCGCCGCGTATTGCCGCACTTTGCTGATCTCAAGGTCGAGCGCGTCCGGGCCGTTGATCACACGCCTGCCCCACCGCGTCAGCCAGGCGAGCACACAGGCGGTCAGCTCGGCCGAGAAACGATGATCGCGCGCGTGCGATGACGCGCTCATACGGTTGTAGAATATGCCCTGCGGCGGGGGCGTGGACAGGTCGAACGTCGCTTCGTGCAGAAACCACTCGGTCCAGGGCAGGCCGCGCTGGTCGAACGCCTGCGCCAGCGGCGGCAGCCAGGCGGGATTTTCGTGCAGCACATGGATCTGGGTCACGGTGGCGGCTCCTGCATAAGAGCGGGTCAGGAACCGTAGAGTTGGTGCTTTTCGAGCTGGTGCAATGGGACCGGGAGCGAAAAGACAGCGGTGCTCCGCACGTGGGCGTCGGGAGATTGGCGTTGTCCGCCGGGCTTGAGCGAGAGGGGGAAATTCTCCTCGTCAGACGCGCTGCATGGCCCGCCAGATATGGAACGGCGTCGCCGGGCCGTCGAACCCGGTGACGCCGAGTGGCATCAGCGCGTCCAGCACCGCGTTGCCGATCGCCGGGAACATCGCGATGGCGCCGGCCTCGCCGCAGCCCTTCACGCCCAATGGATTGGTGGTGCAGCGCGTGGCATTGAAACTCAGATCGTAAGCGGGAAGATCATCGGCGCGCGGCATCGCGTAGTCCATGAACGATGCCGCAATCGGCTGGCCGGTTTCCGCGTCGTAGACCGCGTGCTCCAGCAGCGCCTGGCCGGCACCCTGGGCGATCGCGCCGTGCGCCTGGCCCGCGGCGATCATCGGGTTCACCAGCACGCCGTAATCGTCCACCGCGGTTAGCCGCACCAGACTGACCTGGCCGGTGTCGCGGTCGATTTCCACCTCGGCGACGTGTGCGCCGTTGGGATAGGTCATGTGCTCGCGCGTCCATGCGTGGTAGGTGTCGAGCGGCGTGTCCAGCGCGCGGGCGCGGGCGGCGACTTCCAGTAGTGGCGCGGACAGGTTGGTGCCAGTGACGCTGAAATGACCGTCGGCGAACTGGATGTCGGCCTCGGCGGCTTCCAGCATGTCGGCCGCGACGCGCCGCCCCTTGGCGATGATCTCGTCCGACGCACGCCAGATCGCCGTCCCGCCCATGTAGGTCGCGCGCGAGCTGCCGTGCCCGCCGCCGGTGAGGATCAGGTCGGTGTCGCCCTGGCACAGGCGGATGTTGGCGTTCGGTATGCCCAGGCGTGCGGCGAGGATTTGCGGAAATGTCGTTTCGTGGCCCTGACCGATCGTCTGCGTGCCGGTGATCAACGCAACGCTGCCGTCGCTTTCGAAACGAATATCGACGTTTTCGTGCGGCGAACCGCCGGTGGCCTTGATGTGATAAGCGATGCCAAGGCCACGCAGTTTGCCGCGTGAGGCGCTGTTATGGCGGCGCGACGCGAAACCCGCCGTGTCGGCCTGCGTCAGTGCGCGATCGAAAGTTCCGGCGAAGTCGCCGCTGTCCACGCGGGAGCCTAGCGCGTTGGTCATCGGCATGTCGCGCACGAAATTGCGCCGGCGCAGCTCGATGCGATCGAGCCCACATTGGTGCGCTGCCGTGTCAATCAGCCGCTCCACGATATTGACCATCTCGGCGAAGCCGGGGCCTCGGGTGACACCGATCGGCGTGGTATTGGTCAGCACAGTCGTCACGTACAGCGCGATTGCCGGGATGGCGTAGACCGTGCCGGGCAGATGCGCGTACTGGTTGGTCTGCACGCCGCCGGCGCTGCCCACCATGTAGGCGCCGATATTCGCCGTGCTGGCGATGCGCAGCGCTAGGAATGTTCCACCCGCATCGAGCGCCAGCGAGGCTTGCGCCTGATGGTCGCGCGCCTGGTGGTCGGACAGGAAGACCTCGCTGCGGCTGGCGATCCATTTGACCGGACGACCGACACGCTTGGCCGCCCACAGGATCAGGGCGTGTTCTGCGTAGGCGAAGTTCTTGGCGCCGAAACCGCCGCCGACGTCGGGGGCGATGAAACGCACGCGGTCGGGCGAGACGCCCAGCGCTCGCGCCGCCAAGTCGCGGTTGCCGTGGATGTTTTGGCTGGACACATGTAACGTGTAGCGGCCGTCGCTCGCGTCGTAGCTGCCGATTCCGCCGCGTGGTTCCATCGGGTTGGTGACGATGCGGTGGTTGTCGAGGCGCAGTCTTATCGTATGTGCCGCCGTTGCGAAGGCCGCGTCGACCGCCTCAGCGTCGCCGACGTGCCAGTCCATGCACAGATTGCCCGGGACCAGCGGCGATAGCAGCGGCGCGCCGGGCACGCGAGCGGCGGCGGCGGTGACGACGGCGGGCAGGGGGTCATACTCGACCGTAATGAGTTCGGCCGCATCGAGTGCCTGGGCGCGGGTTTCCGCGACGATCATGGCCACCGGCTCGCCGACATGGCGAACCGTGTCGTGTGCCAGCAAGGGCTGTGGCGCGAACGCGAAGGGTTCCCCGGTCTGGGTGTTGGCCTGGGCGACGGGCTGCATTGGCTGCAGCCCGTCGGCCTCAGCATCGTCGCTGGTCAGAACGGCAAGCACACCGGGGGCGGATCGAGCCGCAGTGGCATCGAGGTGGGTGATCCGGGCATGGGCATGCGGCGAACGCAGCAGGGCTGCGTGCGTCACGCTGTCGAACGCAAGATCGTCGAGGTAGGTCCCGCGGCCGGCAACGAACCTGGCATCCTCGCGGCGTTTCGGCGTGTCCCCGATCGTCGATCGCGTCGTCGAGACCGTGCCTTCCATGCTTTACTCTCCGTCATTGGTAATTTTCATTTTGGTGGGACTGTGTCGCCTACGGCCGCGCCGAATTCTCCCGTCATGGCAAGACCAAGCCCCGTTGGCGCCAGGACAAGGTCATGACATGGGAAAACTCTCCCCCCTGCCCTTGCCGGAGGGGGATGGGTCGGCACCAGGGTCACACCCAAGCTTCTCGCGCACCGAACCCCTCCCCCCAAACCTTGGTCCGCTTCGCGGCCCAAGCCCTCAAGGGGAGCGGGAGGACATTATGCTTCAAACTCGTGAACCAGTGCCCGGATCACCCCCAGCATTCGCTGATGCGCCGCGCAGTCCAGACTGTCGATCGTCCGCGTCTGCTGTCGGGTTACTCCGTCCACCGCTGGCCCATCGCGGATAGTGACCTCGAGAATATGTCGATCGAGTTCGGGATCGAGACAGTCAAGCAACGTTCCTCGCCAATCCGATCGCGCAACAGCCAGGCCGCCGAGCAGCGCGTAGGCGCCCCAGTGCGAGACCCCGGCAACGATCAGATGCGTCGCCGGCGTGACACAGGCGATGGCCTCGCCGTGTGCGATGTGCGCGCCGATGAGCGATCGCGGCAGCGCGCCCATGCCGATTTCGTTGCCGCCATCGCCGATCGCAATCGTGTTCCACGGGCCGGCCAGGAACAGATCGTCAAGCAACGTCGTATGGGCGCCGATGTCGTCGCCGCGCATGTTGCGCGCGGTACCGTCGGCGGTCCGTCCACAGCGCTCGATAGCCACGACGAGCCGCACGCCGTCCGCACGCCAGGTCGCGATGACATCGTCGAGCGATCCGCCGAGCGGTACCACGTCGACCGGAACATTACCAATCCGGCCCGGTATGTCCACTATCCCCGATAGCGCAGCACGACACGCCGGGGCGCAAAGTTCGTCGGTGCATACCCGGCACGACATTCCAACGCGACGCAACCCGTGCGCCAGCAGTGCCATACCGACCGGCCCGTCGGTTTCCGCGGCCGGTGGGGTGCCGCCGGGCACATAGAACCCGGTGATCAGCCCGATCGTTCCGCCGCTTGCGTCGGTCGATCGGTCGCCGAGCGCGCCGCCCACCTCGGCCAATGCCGCCACAGCGCCGCGCAATCCCCCACGCGCGGCACTAAACAATGGTGTGATGTTGCGTCCGACATCCTGCTGGATGACCGCCTCGATCGCATCGATCAGCGCCAGCCGATCCCCCATCTTGTTGTCCGGCGCGCGTCGCGGCCTTTATAACGCGGCGAGTTTGGTGTTGCGCAGATCGGTGATCAGCATGCTGCCTGGCGCGTGGGTGATGCAAAATTCGGGCTTCACCGACGCGATCACCGATTGCGGCGTGACGCCGCAGGCCCAGAAGACCGGCAGTTCGTCTGCGCCCACCGGCACCGCATCACCATAATCCGGCGTGGCAATGTCCTTAATGCCGATCAGCTCCGGCAGGCCGATATGTACCGGCGCGCCGTGCACCGAGGGAAAGCGCGAGGTGATCTGCACCGCGCGGATCGCATCCGCAGGCTTCATCGGCCGCATCGACACGACCAGCTTGCCGTGAAACACGCCGGCCGGTACGCAGTCCACATTGGTGCGATACATCGGTACGTTGGTCCCGCAGGCGATATGACGCACTTCGATGCCGTCCTCGATCAGCGCTTCTTCAAATGAGAAGGAGCAGCCGATGGCGAAGCCCACCATATCGTCGCGCCAGAGCGGGCTGATATCGGTCGGTTCCTCGATCAGCTCGCCATGGCGCCAGACGCGGTAGCGCGGCAGGTCGGTGCGCAGATCGAGGTCATCGCCCAGCGCCGGCAAGCGTGGATCGCCGACCTCGGTCACCCCCAGCACCGGGCAGGGGCGCGGATTGGCCTGCGCGAACCGCAAGAAGTCGTTCGCCAGATCCTTTGGCAGGATCACGAGATTCGCCTGCACGTTGCCCGGCGCCAGGCCCGAAGTTGGGCCAGTGAACAGCCCCTGCCGCATGCGCAGCCGCTCGGCGCGGCCGCTGCTGGCACCGATCGCGACGAACCCGTCCATCATGCGCCTCCTGCGCGCACCGCCTGGAACTGTCCGGTGCCGAACTGGGTCATGTTGATCGGACCCTGATGGTGGTCGCTGACGCTGCCGAGCGCAACGCTGCCTTGCATCCGGCCATCCGCCACGGCGCCATCCAGCTTGTAGGAGATGGTCGCGCCTTCATACCGGGTGCGGAAGATCAGATGGATGCCGTCGGCGTCCAGGCTGCCGGTCACCGGCCCGTCAAACTGCTGCGAACTCTGGCTGCCGCTGATCGCACCGCCCTGCTGTTGCAACGTCAGCCGATGCGAACGCTCACCGTGCAGGAAGGACACGTGGACATCCCAGGCACCGGAGACGTCAATCTTCGACGGCACGGATGCGGGTTTCGCGACGATCGGCGCGGACAGCGCGCTGGCAAGGGCGCGGCCGACCTGGTCCGCCTCACCGGGTTGCAGCCCGAACGGATCGACCTCGACCGAGTTCGCCGTGATCGCCATGTCGTCCAGCATCACCCGCGGGTCGCCGTTCAGCACGCGCAGGCGGATGGCTTCGCCATCAACGCCGTACTTCGCGGCATCCCAGCGCACGATGAGCCGCGGCACGCGCACCACATCGTGCGGGGTGACGACCTCTGTGCTGACGCCTGGCAGTTGGGCAAGCCGCGCCGTCATCGTTGCAAGGTCGGCGTTCCAGCGGGCCAGCTCCACAGCGGGGTCACGGTGTTCGAACCAGACCTCCAGCGCGGCCAGCACGCCGATCACGTCCTCCTTCGAGACCTTCATGCCGCGTGCGAACGCCTGGTGCGGCGAGGCATTGCACCACGCCGCCTGAATCAAATCCTTGCGGCCTAGCAGCAGTCCGCTGGTCTGCGGTCCACGCAGGAATTTGCCGCCGCTGTAGATCACCATATCGGCGCCGCGGGCCAGATAAGGGCTGGGCTTTTCGATGTGTTCCGAGGCCGCATCGACCAGCACCGGTATGCCGCGCGGCCTGGCGCGCTCGACGAAGTCCTCCAGCCGGACCTTGGACGTCAGATCCTGGTTGCCGAGCACGGCGATCATTGCGACTGGCTCGATCAACGCAGCGTCCAGATCGGCAACAGTTTCGATCTCGACGATATGCGTGCCGACCATGCGGATCGCCTGGTCATAGGCGAAGCGCTGGTTCTTCATCATGATGACGCGGTTGACCCAGCCATCGGTGAACGGCAGGCGCAGCATCTTCACCGGATCGTTGCCGGCGACGCAGGCGGTGGTGGCCAGCGTCAGCGCGGCGGCACTGCCGCAGGTGACTATGCCCCATTCCGCGCCGGTGAGTTCTGCGATGCGCCGGCTGGCGCCCTCCATCAGCTCGTCCAGGCTGACGAACTGGCGCGAGGCCTGCGCGACCGCCGCCCGGACCTCGGGCAGCATCAGGCTGCCGCTATGCGCGGTGCGCACGCTGGCGCAGTTGATGAACGGGCGGACGCCGAGCGCCAGGTAGGGGTTGGCGTTGCGGGTCGCCGCCGAAACGTCATTCATGGTTCAGGTTCCTTCGTTACGCACTGCGTCTTTCGAGCACCACCGCGGCGCGGCCGGTCATGGCCGGTCGCGCCGCGGTGGCCAAAAATCAAACGGTATCTTGCGGCGCGGCGCCGATGTACTTGTATTGATGCACGAGATCGTCCGGCGGGTATTTCGCGTCGTGGTGCACCTGGAAGATGCTGACGATCCGGTTGGTCAGATCACCATTCTCGTCGAACGAAACGACCCCTTGGAGCGTCTTCAGCTTGGTCGACTGAATCGCGTCGCGTACGGCAGCCCGTGTGACCGGCTTGCCGGTCTTCGCCACCCGGTCGATGGCATCCAGCACCACCAGCGCCGCATCATAGGCGGTGATGGAGTAGTCGGACGGCTGCGACGAGAACTTGGCGGCGAAGCGCTTCGCCCATGGCTCCATATCGGCCGCCTCTATCATGTGCGGGCTGGCGACGGTGGCGTACCAGCCGTTCGACGACGGGTAGCCGGCGCCCGACAGGATCGACGGGCCGTACATGCCGTCGCCACCGGCCTTCAGCATGTTCGGGATGATGTCGTAGGACTGCTTGACCACCTTCACCCCGGCCTGCGCATCACCCCCGTAATATAGTAGTTGCGGGTTGAGCGCCTTGATCTTCGTCAGCACCGTCGTGTAGTCCGCCGCCTTCGGATCGAGCCGATCATGGCCCATGACGGTGATGCCCTTCTTCGCCGCCTGCTTCTCGAACGCGGTGGAAATGCCGATGCCATAGGCGCCACTGTCATCCAGCCCATACATCGTCTTCACTTTGTGAACATCAGCGAAATAGTTCGCCAGGTTCGGCCCCTGATAGGCATCGGTGGTCACGGTGCGGAAGTAGACCGCCTTGCCCGCCGGCCGATACAGCCCGGCGAATTTCGGATCGCTGATGTCCGGGTTCGTCGAGGTCGGCGTGATGGTGGCCAGCCCGCCCTGGCTGAGGATCGGCGACATCGCCTTGCCGGGCGTGCTGCTCATTGGCCCCAGCGCCGCAACGCAGGTGGCGTCGGCGACCATCTTGCGCACGTTCACCGCGGCCTGCGCGGGATCGTACTGACCGGCAGTCGCGGTGCCGTCATCCAGCAGCAGGACGTTGATGTGGTAGCCTTCCGGCCCACCTTTGGCGTTCGACTCGTCGATCGCCATCATGAAACCGTTCTTGATCAGCAC
>DASRQX010000287.1:0-24439 GCA_035696165.1 Acetobacteraceae bacterium
CCCTTGACCCCGGCGCCGCACAGCGCCCACCGAAGCCTCAGATCACGCCGCAGAAACCGTCGCCTCAATCGAACAGAGAAACTGCAATGGAACGATGAATTAGCTCTTGACAGAGAAGGCCCCATACAAGGGCGGAAAAGCGAAGCGCCTTCCGCCACCGTCCGGGCCATCCGCAAGACACACGGGGCGGAAGGCGCCTCGCGTTTCCGCCCTACTCGGCTACCCGGCGGTCGCGCGGGTCAGATCACCAACTCGATCAGGAAGGGCCCCTTGCGGGCGATCGATTGCGCCAGAAGGTCGCCCAGCGCCTCGCAGGTCTCGGCGCGCGCCGCCTCCACGCCCATGCCGCTCGCAAGCCGCGTCCAGTCGATGTCGGGATTGCCGAGGTCCATCATGTCGAGTGCGGTTCGACCTGGATTGGCACCAACATTGGCCAGTTCGCCCAGCAGGATCTGGTATTTGCGGTTCGACAACAGAATGGTCGTGACATCCAGGTTCTCGCGCGCCTGGGTCCATAGCGCCTGCAGCGTATACATCGCCGAGCCGTCGGCTTGCAGGTTGACGACGCGCCGCCCGGGGGCGCCGATCGCCGCGCCCGTCGCCAGTGGCGGGCCGCTGCCGATCGCGCCCCCGGTCCCGGCGAGCCAGTCGTGCGGCGCCGCGGCGTAGGTCAGCGGAAAGAAGCCACGGCCGAAACTGACCGCCTCGTCGACGATCACCGCACCCTCCGGCAGCAACGCCGCGACGGTGGCCGCAACCGCTTCGGGCTCCGGGGCGCCGCGTGCCGCGATGGGACGCGGACCGGGATCAGGCAACGCAACACGCGGCGCACCGAGTTCCTCGGCCAGGCGCGCGAGTGCCTCGGCCGCGTCCTGGTCGGGCCGCGCCAACGTGTGCACATCGGCGTCCGGCGGGACTGAGGTCCCAGGTTTGTTCGGATAGGCGAAGAACGTCACGGGCTTGCGCGCGCCGACCAGGATCATCTGGCGCGTGCCAGCCAGCGCCTTGATGGCCACGTCCACGACGTAGGGGACGCGATCGATCGGCACCCTGCCCCGCCCGCGCGCCAGCCGTCCGTTCGACCCTTGCGCCATCAGCCGCGCGCCGGTGGCGGCGGCGATGCGATGGGCGAGTTCCAGTGCCTGCGGGCTGGACACCGCGTTGCCGCCCAGCATCAGCACGGTCCGCTCGCCACGCCGCAGGGTGCGCGCGGCGTTGCTGACCTGCGCAGGGTCGGAGCATGGCGCCGGGGGCACCGGCAGCGCGTCGGCGACAATGCCACCCGCGTCCCACGACGTATCGGACGGCAGGATCAGCGTGGCGATCTGCCCGGGATAGGTGCGCGCCGCCTGCACCGCGACCGCGGCATCGACCCCGACCGTTGCCGAGGTGGCCGCGGTGCGCATCCAGCCCGAGGCGCCGCGTGCCCAGCCTTCAGTGTCGGCGGTCAGCGGCGCATCGAGCGGGCGGTGGTACGTCGCCTGATCGCCGACGATGTTGACTATCGGCGTCAAGGCGCGGCGGGCATTGTGCAGGTTCGCCAGCCCATTCGCCAGGCCCGGGCCGCAATGCAGTAAAGTCGCCGCCGGTCGGCCGCTCATGCGCGCGTAGCCATCGGCCGCGCCGGTGACCACGCCCTCGAACAGGCCCAGCACGCAGCGCATGCCCGGGATGCGATCGAGCGCGGCGACGAAGTGCATCTCCGACGTGCCAGGATTGCAGAAGCAGGTATCTACTCCGCTTTTCAGCAATGTGTGCACCAGGCTCTCGGCGCCATTCATGCGTGGTGTTTCCCTTTTTGCCATCCAGCCGGTCACACTGCCCGCGGCACGCTGCCCTGGCAACCGGGTTGGAATGCTGCCATTGAACCTTTACCGCCGGCCCCAGAGGAGCCGGACCTGAAGGAGATCAACCGCCGCCATGAGTGTCACCGTGCTTTATTCCGAGAACAATTATGCCGACGACAGCGTCGAGCGGCGCATCTACGGACCCGACGTGCGGGTAATCTTTCCGCAATCGTCAGCATCGCTCGCCGATTTGTCGGACGCAGATTGCGCGGCGGCGGATGGGCTGATGATCCTGCGCTTCAAGGTGACGGCGGCGGACCTGCGGCGGTTTCCCAAACTGCGTGCAATCTGCCGCATGGGGGTGGGCTACGACAATCTGGACCGCAAGGCAGCGGCCGAGCAGCAGATCATGATCGTCAACGTGCCCGATTACGGCACGACCGAGGTGGCGGATCACGCCGTTGCACTGGCGCTGGCGCTACGGCGCGGGCTGCTGCTGCATCACGAGTTGCAGCGCAACGACCCGCGGGCGCCGTGGCATTATGTGCGCGACCCATTGGTGCGGCGCACGTCGGTGCAGACCTTCGGCATCGTCGGCCTGGGCAGGATCGGGACCGCCGCGGCATTGCGGGCCAAGGCGCTGGGCTTCCATGTGGTGTTCTATGACCCCAACCTGTCAAACGGCGCCGAACTGGGCGTGGGCGTCGAACGTGCGGCGAGCCTGGAGGCCCTGCTGCGGCAGACCGACACTTTGTCGATCCATGCGCCGCTGACCCCGGAAACACGCGGGCTGATCGGCGCCAAGGAGTTGGCGTTGCTGCCCGCGGGCGCGGTGGTGGTGAATACCGCGCGCGGGCCGATCGTTGACATCGATGCGCTGGCGGCGGCGTTGCGAAGCGGGCATCTCGCCGGTGTCGGGATCGACGTGGTGCCGGTGGAACCGCCGGTCGAACCGGTACCGGAACTGTTGCGTGCCTACCGTGCGCGCGAGGTATGGTGCGAAGGGCGTCTGATCATCACGCCACACTCGGCGTTCTTCTCGCCGCAGGCGTGGGACGACATTCGCACCAAGTCGGCGGGGACGATGCGCGCGGCTCTGCTGGGACCCAGGCCGCAGAACGTGATCACGCCCGATATGTACTAGAGCGGATTCGGCAACGATCGGTGTGGCGCAATCAAGCCGCCCGGCTTCGCGTCGCGTCGGATGCGGGTGCCTGGCGGGTAGGGCGGCGGCCGAAGTGGCGCCGCTTCCAGTGCATGCCGGCGATCAAGTTGGTGCAAACGGTCCGTGGCAAGGCAAGCCGCCGGCGCCGATCGGCGTGGTATACTGTTCGCTCGTGGGAATCCGTGCCTTTGATAACTATTTGGTACAAAGAATTACCACACAGACACGGAGAAGAATATCAAGTCGAGCACTTGGCCTTTCTACTCCGTGCCTCCGTGTCTCTGTGCCTCCGTGGTGGTTCTTGCTTGCGGACTTGCGGCAGGACACAGATCCCGGCGAGCACTGGGTAAATCAGAGCGCGGACATTTGCGCCGTATTCATTACTCCGAGCTGCAAGTCGGTAAACGCGGGGATCTGGCTCGAGGTGAATGCGGCGCACTCGGCCGTCGTAAGTGCCATGATCTGGTTCGTGGTGAGCGCCGGAATGTCCGCCGTGGTAAGGGCGACAATCTCCGCGGTGGTCAATGCGAAGATATTCGCGGTGGTGAGCGCGACCACCTGCGCGGTGGTCAGCCCGAACAGCTGCACGGTGCTCAGCGCGGCGAGCTGCGCCGGGGTGAACGCGGCGATCCCGGCGGTGCCCAGCGCGACCAGCTCGGCGGTGGCCAGCCCGGCCAGCGCGGCCGCGGTCGGCGCCGACAGATGGGTGCTGCCGAACACCAGGATATCGGCCGACGGCGGCCCGGCCAGGTCGGCCGAGCCCAGCCTGGCGATGCCGGCGCTGCCCAGCGCCTGGGCCTGCGCGGTGCCGAACGAGGCCAGCTGCGTGGTGCTCAGCGCGATCACCTGCGCGGTGGTCAGCGCCTTGACCTGCGCGGTGGTCAGCCCAAACAGCTGCGTGGTGCTCAGCGCGGCGAGCTGCGCCGGGGTGAACGCGGCGATCCCGGCGGTGCCCAGCGCGACCAGCTCGGCGGTGGCCAGCCCGGCCAGCGTGGCCGCGGTCAGCGCCGGCAGCTGGGTGCTGCCGAACGCTAGGATATCGGCCGATGGCAGCCCGGCCAGGTCGGCCGAGCCCAGCTTGCGGACATGCGGCGCGGCACAGATTCCGCCGAGCATCGGGCACATCAACCGGCGGCAGGATTGACCCTTCATTGAATGGTCGGTCGGCCGGTATCACGTCGTTGGTCGCCCAGAGGCTTGCATTGGGCGACATTCACAACACCGACCGTCTGGGGTCGTACATTGCAACGAGCAAGCAAACCAAAGAACCAAGCATTCACCACAAAGACACAAAGAAGCAGGAATTTTAGGCGCTTCGCACTTATATCCGTCCAGGTACCGCGCGAAGCGCATCAATTCCTTCTTCGTGTCTTCGTGTCTACTACGTAAATGGCCTTCGGCGGCGGCCTGGGCGGGACCCACGCAGGCGCATTTTCATCCATCGCGGTGCGGCCGCCCGCCGGCCGCTGGCTTACTTCGTGGTAAACCCTTAGCGTCCTGGCTTGCGATGCAGCGAGCGCCCGCAAGACCGACGGTCTCAGCGCAGCCGGGCAGCCGCCAACACTGTCAACCCGCCCCGTCGGACGACTTCGCGGCAAGCTCTCGCCGGCTGGCGACCAGCGCCTCGACACGTTCAATGAGTTTCGCACGGCTGAACGGCTTGCGCAGGATCAGCGATCCGTCGACTGCATCACGCAAGCCGGCATTGTAGTACCCCGTGATGATCAAGCCGGGCAGTGTCTTGTCGATCTCACACGCCTGCCGCCGGATATCGATCCCGTTCGAGCCCGGCAGTGCGTAATCGGTAACAATCGCATCGAACTGGGTGCCGGCCAGCAGCATGGCCAGGGCCTGGCCTCCGGTAGCCGCCGCCGTCACGACGTAGCCGGCATTGCGCAGGAACGCCCCAACCGTCACCAGCGCGGCGGCATCATCGTCCACCAGCAGGACGCGCCCACGGACGATTTTCTGCACCGGCGCGACCGGCTCTGCACCCTCGGTCTCGGGTTGCATCAGTGGCGGCAGCCAGATCTCGACGCGCGCGCCGCGTCCAGGCGCGCTCACGATGTGCACGTCGCCGCCCGACTGGCGCGCGAACCCTTGCACCATCGACAGCCCAAGGCCGGATCCGTCGACGGCCTTGGTGGTGAAGAATGGCTCGCACGCCTGCGCGATGGTCGCCTCGTCCATGCCGGTTCCGGTATCCTCGATTGCGATGACGACGTAGTCGCCCGGCGCCAGCGCCATCTCGGCTCGTGGATCCGCCCTATAGGCTTCTATGGTAGTCCGGCCGCTGCCGCCCATGGCGTCGCGCGCGTTCATCGCCAGATTGCGGATCGCCGCCTCCAATTGAGCGGCATCGGCCATGATCGCAAGGTCATCCGGGATCGGCAATATCGTCAACGAAATGTTCGGGCCGAACGTGCTGGTGATCAGGTTTGCCACTTCGCCGACCATGTGCCGCGCCGCCAGCGCCCGGGGCAGCAACAGTTGCTGGCGCGAAAACGCCAGCAGGCGGTGTGTCAACTCTCCCCCGCGGCGCGCGGCGCGCAACGCGATCTGACCGTATTCCAAAGTCTCCGGGCGGTCCGTGACGTCCTCGAGGATCAGCTCCAGGCTGCTCATCATCGCCTGCAGGAGATTGTTAAAATTGTGCGCAATGCCGGCGGTCAGCCGCCCGACCGCCTCCATCTTCCGCGCCTGACGGAGTTGCGCTTCCAGCAACGTCCGTTCGCTGATATCCGAGATGGTCGACAACGTCAGGTCGTCGCCGTTCGACTTGATCGAGGTCAATCCGATATCAATCGGGAATTCGTGGCCGTCCTTGTGCAGGCCCAGCAAGATCGCTCCCGACCGCATCGGCGGAAAGAGTAGATCCGTGAAGAAGTCGGACCGCACCGCCGGGTAGCGGCCGCGAAATCGTTCCGGTACCACCATATCCATCTTCTGGCCCACCAGGTCGGCCCTGCCGTAGCCAAAAATCCGTACGGCCTGGGTATTGACCATCTCGATCGGGCCATCGCCGTTGGACATCACCAAGGCGCTTGGCGCGGCCTCGACGACCGTCCGGAAGCGTTCCTCGCTTTTGCGGGGCTTGTCCACCAAAACCTGCATGTGCCCGACGGTGCGTTTCAGCAGCGCGGTTCGCGCCGAGGTGGCGACGGCCTCGGCCACGACATTGGCAAACGCAGTGACGAAATCAACATCGTGCTGGTCGTAGTTGTGCTGCACGTCGCTGTCGACGTCGAGCACACCATACGCCAGATCGTCGCCTTTGATGACGACGTCAATCGTCGAGATGATGCCGTGCGCGGCATAGAAAGCCGGCAACTCGAAAGCGTTCTCCTCGCGCAAGTCATCGCAGATCGCCGGTTGCCCGGTCGTAAAGGCGCGTCCTTGCGGTGAACTGGCATCCGAACGCGAGATGACGTGGCCGATGACGCCGGGCTGCCAGCCGCAGCCAGCCTCGATGAGAAGATCGTTCTCCTCGGGTCGGTATCGGCACACTTTGCCGAAGCGCACATTCAGGCCGTCAGCGCAGACGCGCGCGGCTTCCGTCAGAATTTGCAGCAGATTGCTCTCGCGAAGCGCGTAGCTGCCGAACGCGGCAATCGCGGCCTACTGCCGGCGCAGCGCGTGGACTCGTGCGGCGTCGCCAGCCATCCGGCATACTCTCCTGCGCGTCCTGCTCACGCCGTTGCGCGAGGATGCTGCGAAATCCGATGTGAAGCTGGAACTAGCCCAAGGCGAAACCCACGGGATTCCGAGTCTCGCCGACGCCGGGAATTCGAACGCATAACTTAACGGCACATCTTAATGCACGGCGATGCAACGGGCAGGTTCGGAATCTACTTGGGCCGGCCGCCGCGCCGGTGCTCCTGCCGTCATGAGCGAGCAAGCAAGATTTTTACCACGAAGAAGCAGGAAGATCCACGAAGAGCCACGAAGGAGTAAGAATTCTGGCGCTTCGCGCGGACGCCCGATCAAACACCGCGCGAAGCGCTATTCCTGCCTCCTTTGTGGTTCTCCCTGCTTCTTCGTGGTAAGGTTCTTGCTTGCTTGCTTGGTTGCTTTGGCCCGAGACCACAGGCGCGGAAAACCTCGACCCAGGCGCACCAGTTGCTCGACAATCACGCGCCGGGGGGCCTCATTCGCCTGCAGTTTCAGGACAGACTCTCAGTTGCTGAACCGCGTCGGGATGCCGGTCTTCGCCGTCAGCCCGCCATCGGCAACAATCGCCGCGCCCGTCACATACGACGCCAGATCCGACGCCAGGAACAGCACCACATTCGCCATCTCTTCCGGCCTGCCCAGCCGCCCCATCGGGATCGCCGCCAGCGCCGCGTCGGCAAAACCCTGGATCGTTGTCAACGATCGTTGCAGCAGCGGCGTGTCGATCGCGCCGGGGCAGACGCAGTTGCAACGAATGTTGTCGCCGGCACACTCCATCGCCACCACGCGCGTGAAATTCACCACGCCAGCCTTCATCGCGTTGTACGCGGCGATGCCGTAATCGCCGAACAGGCCGGAAATCGACGCGGTATTCACGATCGCGCCGCCACCTTGGCGCTGCATCACCGGCAGCACCTGCCGCGTCGCCTGCATCACCGCGGTCAGGCCAACCTGCAGCGTGTAGTCCCACACCGCGTCGTCGATCTCGCTCACCCGCGCGAAGCGGCCCTTCTGCAGGCTGGCCGGCACGCCAAACGCGTTGTTGTGCAGCATGTCCAGACGGCCGAACGCGTCGTGCGTCCGCATGATCATCGCCTCGATCTCCGCCGGCTTCGTCAGGTCCGCGGTGATCGCGATCGCGCGGCCGCCGGCGGCGTTGACCCTGGCCACGACCGAGGCCGCCCCGTCCCCATTCACGTCCGCAACGGCGATCGTGCCGCCGCGCTCCGCGAACCCTATCGCCACCGCGCGACCGATCCCCGAACCGCCGCCGGTGACCAGGCCGACCTTGCCATCGAACCGCATCGGACGTCTCCTTCCGCTGTTGCCGCTTGCCATTCGACGATACGGCACTGCGCCGGTCTGGCAAGGCGTGGCTGGCAACGCGGGGGAGACAATCATGCGGATCGCGACACTGGAAACGAATTTGTATCGAATCCGCCTGCCGTTGGCGCTGTCGGACTCCACGCACGGCACCATCACGCATTTTGAGCTGATCACCGCGCAGCTGCGCGACAGCGACGGCGCCGAGGGCGTCGGCTACACCTACACGGTCGGCGCCGGCGGCGCCGCGGTCGCCTCATTGATACAGGACGGACTGCGCCCCGTCATCATCGGCGCCGAGGCGGACCTGATCGAGGCCCTGTGGTATCGCATGTGGTGGCGGCTGCATTTCGGTGGGCGCGGCGGCTCGGTCAGCCTGGCGGTCTCGGCGGTGGACATCGCGCTGTGGGACCTGAAAGCGAAACGTCTCGGCACGCCGCTGTGGCGGCTGGTCGGCGGGTTCGACGCAGCGGTACCCTGCTACGCGGGCGGCATCGACCTCGACTTCCCGCTCGATGCGCTGCTGCGCCAGACCGACGACAACCTGGCCAAGGGCTTCCGCGCCATCAAGATGAAGGTCGGCCGCCCCCGGCTGTCCGAGGACGTGGCGCGGGTGCGCGCGATGCGCCAGCACCTGGGCCCCGACTTCCCGCTGATGGCGGACGCCAACATGCGCTGGACGGTCGACGAGGCGATCCGCGCGGCGCGGGCGTTGCAGGCGGAAAACCTGGTGTGGCTGGAAGAACCCACCATCCCCG
Source organism: Acetobacteraceae bacterium (assembly GCA_035696165.1). GTDB lineage: Bacteria > Pseudomonadota > Alphaproteobacteria > Acetobacterales > Acetobacteraceae > Palsa-883. The sequence goes on from DASRQX010000287.1 coordinate 8,706, forward strand.
ACGACGTCGCCGGCCATGCCCGCATCGTGCGCGACGGCGGCGTGCCGATCGCCACCGGGGAAAACCTGCACACGCTGCACGAGTTCACCCAGATGATCGCCGCCGGTGGCGTAACGTTCCCGGAACCCGACGTCACCAACTGCGGCGGCGTCACGATATTCATGAAGGTCGCGCACCTTGCCGAGGCCCACAACCTGCCGCTGACCTCGCACGGCGTGCATGATCTGACCGTGCACCTGCTGGCGGCGGCGCCGAACCGGTCGTATCTGGAAGTGCACGGCTTCGGCCTGGACCGCTACATTGCCGAACCGCTGGTGATGCGCGATGGCAACGCGATCGCGCCGGACCGGCCCGGCCACGGCGTCGCCTTCGACTGGGCGGCGCTCGCCGCGTTGCCCGACTGATACGAAGGAGACCGAGATGACCGCCAATCCCCCGGACACCAACCCCCTGGACCCAGCACTATTCCGCCCCGACGCCGTCTCCGCCGATACCCGCGCGCTGAACGAGACGATGGTGAAGCTGCTGACCGGCCAGCCCGACTGGTGGGTAGCCGGCGCCGGGGCCACCCGCGCGGCGCGCCGGCGGGGCGACGGGCCGTTCCCCGCGCCGGTATTTTCCACCCGCGCAACGACCCGAACCATTCCGGGACCGGGGGGACACGACATCCCGTTGCGCATCATCGCCCCAGCGAACCCGCGCGGCCTCTATTTGCACATTCATGGCGGCGGCTGGGTGCTGGGCGGCGCCGACATGCAGGACCCGAAGCTGGAGCGCCTCGCCGACGCCACCGGGCTCGCCGTGGTAAGCGTCGAGTACCGCCTGGCACCGGAACATCCCTACCCGGCCGGCCCGGACGACTGCGAGGCCGCCGCCGCCTGGCTCGCACGCAACGCCAAAGCCGAGTTCGGCAGTGACGCGCTGACAGTCGGCGGCGAATCCGCCGGCGGACACCTGTCCGCGGTAACCGTGATCCGCATGCGCGACCGCCACGGCTACACCGGCTTCCGCGGCGCCAACCTGGTCTACGGCGCCTTCGACATGTCGATGACCCCAAGCCAGCGCCGCTTCGGCGACACGCCGCGCCTGGTGCTGCGCACGATCGACATCGTGCAGTTCGCCAACGCCTTCCTGCCCACGATCACCGAGCGGCGCGACCCCGACATCTCGCCCTTGTTCGCCGACCTGAAGGGCCTGTGCCCGGCGCTGTTCAGCGTCGGCACCGCGGACGCGCTGCTGGACGACACGCTGTTCATGCACGCACGCTGGCTGGCCGCCGGCAACGCCGCGGACTTGGCGATCTACCCCGGCGGCGCGCACGGCTTCACGCTGTTCCCCAACACGCTGTCGCAACAAGCCGAGGCACGGATGGCAACATTCCTGACCCGGGTGATCGGCTAGAGCGATCGCACCCCCAACTTCCCCGCAAGATCCTGCACGAATTGCCACGCCACCCGCCCGGACCGAGACCCACGCGTGACCGACCACTCCACCGCCTGCGCATGCAGCGCGTCCGCCGCGATCGGCAGCCCCATGCTCGCCGCGTAGCCGTCGATCATGGCGAAGAACGTATCCTGGTCGCAGTTATGAAACCCGATCCACAAGCCGAACCGATCCGATAGAGAAACCTTCTCTTCGGTCGCCTCCGACGGATTGATCGCCGTCGAGCGCTCGTTCTCGATCATGTCACGCGGCATCAGGTGCCGCCGGTTCGACGTGGCATAGAACAGCACGTTGTCCGGCCGGCCCTCGATGCCGCCTTCCAGGATCGACTTCAGCGCCTTGTAGTCGCTGTCCTCGCGCTCGAACGACAGATCGTCGCACAGGATCAGGCAGCGCCGAGCCTCCCCGCGCAGCACGTCCAGCAACTCCGGCAGCGAACGAATATCCTCCCGATGGATCTCGATCAGCGCCAGGCTGCCCGGCACGCGCCGGTTGGCCTCGGCGTGGGTCGCCTTGACCAGTGACGACTTCCCCATCCCCCGCGCACCCCACAGCATGGCGTTGTTGGCCGGGAACCCGGCGGCAAACCGCAGCGTGTTGTCCAGCAGGATCTGCTTCTGCCGCTCCACCCCCTTCAGCAGCTCGATCGCCACCCGCGACACGCGCGCGACAGGGACCAGCCTGGGCGGTGCCGGATGCCAGACGAACGCATCGGCCGCGGTCAGCGCCACAGGCGGGACGACCGGCGGCGCCAGCCGTTCCAGTGCCTCAGCGATGCGGGTGGCAAGCTGGATCAAAGCGACATCGGGCAGGCGAGGGTCGGCCATAGGCGATTTCCTGGGTCAGTCGGAAAGCTTGACGTGCGGGGGGCGGAAACTATGGTCCCGCCCCAATCCAGGCAACCCGCCCGCTTCCCCCTCAACCTTTCTCCCAACGGCACAGGAACCACCCCGATGCTGATCTCCACCGCCTATGCGCAGGACCTTTCCGGCATGCTGGGTTCGCTGGGCAGCGCCACGCAGTTCCTGCCGCTGGTGCTGATCTTCGTCGTCTTCTACTTCCTGCTGATCCGCCCGCAGCAGCAGAAGCAGAAGGAAATGCGCCAGATGCTCGGCGCCCTGAAGCGCGGCGACAAGGTGGTGACCGGCGGCGGCATCCTGGGCGTGGTTCAACGCGTGCCGATGACCACCACCAAGGAGGGCAAGCAGGTCGAATCCAACGAAATCGAGGTCGAGATCGCCCCCAACCTCAAGGTGACGGTCCTGCGCGAGACCATCACCAGCGTGATCCGACCCCAGGCTGCCAACGACGCAAGGCCGGTGAAGGAGAAGGCGTCCTGACGCCACGGTTCAGCCGAAACGCGGCGGTTCGGTCGAAGGGATAGGCTGTCACCAGCCCAAACTCGCCGCCCGGATGTCTCGCCCGTTCAGTGTCAGGACGCGAAACACCGGCTGTTCGAATTCCACCTCGTCACCGACCCCATCCGCGTGCCCGTGCACGATCACCTTCCGCGTTCCCGGCGCGTAGGTCGTGTCGCCAGCCTGGATGGCGTGGCGCAGCCTGACATAGGCATAATCGCGCAAGGCCGACCCAGGCGCCGGTTCGGCCGTCGGGTGAACGCTCAGAGCATCCTTCGCCATCTCGGCCCCGCCAACCTCACGCCGGGAACGGCGCCCCCGGAGCAGAGACACTACCCGCTCCGGGACGCCGATCGCCACGGCTAAAGCTGCGCGGCGGCGTATTCGTAGTTCGCCAGCGCGTCGACCCAGTTCTGCAGGTAGTCCGGCCGGCGGTTGCGGAAGTCCAGGTAATAGCTGTGCTCCCACACGTCGCACCCCAGCAGCACCTTGCCCTCGCCGGTCGCCAGCGGGTTCGACCCATTCGGCGTGCGCGTCACCTTCAGCTTGCCGTCGCTGCCCAGCACCAGCCACACCCAGCCGGAGCCGAACTGCCCCACGCCACCCGCCTTGAATGCATCCTTGAACTTGGCGACCGACCCGAGGTCCGCGGTGATCTTGGCCTCCAGCTTGCCCGGAATGCCGCCCCCGGTCGGGCTCATGCACTGCCAGAACACAATATGGTTCCAGTGCTGGCCGGCATTGTTGAACACCGGCGCCTTGTCGGGGACGTTGTGGGTGGCCTTGACGATATCCTCGAGCGACTTGCCCTGCAGCGTCGGATCTTTCTCCACGAACCCGTTCAGCGCCGTCACATACGCCTGATGGTGCTTGCCGTGGTGCAGGTCGAGCGTCTCCTCGCACATCCCCTTCGCCGCCAGGGCGGTCTTGGAATAAGCAAGGCTGGGTAGTTCGAATGCCATGGCGCGTTCTCCGCTGAGTTGCACTGAGCCGATGGGTCCCCCATTAGGGTTCCCAAGTCGATGGGTCCCCCATCAGGGTCCCCAATTCATGATCCCGTCGTCCGGTTCCCAGCTATGGCCCCGACCCGAGCGCGTCAAGCTTGCACGCCCGCGCATTCCGCGCCACCTCGTCACGATGGCGGCACTCGTCGACTTCGTCCGCCGGCACGATCCGGACCGCTTCCTGACCGCGCTGTTCGCCCCCCCGGACAGGCGCCCCGCGCTGCTGGCCCTCTACGCCTTCAATCACGAGCTGGCCCGCGCGCGTGAGGCGGCGCGCGAGCCGGCCCTGGCACTGATCCGCCTGCAATGGTGGCGCGAGGTGGTGGAAGGCGCGACACGCCACCACGAGGTCGCCACACCCCTCGCCGCCGCGCTGGGCGACGGAGCACTGTCGCGTGACGACCTGCTGGCCCTGATCGACGCGCGCGAGATCGAGGCCGACCCCTGCATCGCCACGCTGCACGACTGGCTGGCCTATCTGCGCGGCACCGCCGGCGGCCTGGCCGTCGCCGCAGCACGCGCCCTCGGCGCGCCGGCACCCGAGGCAATGCGCGACCTTGGCGCCGCCTATGGCGCGGCGGGCGTGCTGCGCGCGGTGCCTGCCCTGGCGCGCCACGGACGCTGCCTGCTGCCCGCCGAGGTGCTGGCGACGCACGCGCTATCCCCCGAGGCCATGATCGACGCGATGATCCGCACGCCCAACGCCCCACCAGTGCGCGCCGTGCTGACCACCCTCGCCACCACCGGAACTACACTGCTGGCCAACGCGCCCCACCGCCTGCCCCGCCCGCTAATCGCCGCCGCACTGCCGGCGGTTCTCGCGCGCCGCGACCTTGCCCGCCTGCTACACCACCGCGCCCCACGGCCAGAACGCGGCATCGCCGACCGCCTGGCGGTAACCCTTGCTGCGGCGCGGCGGCGGGTCTGAGTCGTCGCCTTTACTTACCTCTCCCGCTCTTCGCGGGAGAGGTCGAGGCGCTAAGCGACGAGGGTGAGGGCCCGCACCGAGACCTGGCCAGGCATGCCAATCCACAGCTTTGACCGGTCAGGCTACTGGTCCCACCACTCGCTCGACGCGACATGATAACTCGTGCGCCACAAAGGCGGCGGGCGGCATGACCGACTACGCCACCGACATCCTGGTCTGGAGCGAGCGCCAAGGCGCACTGCTACGCCGCCGCGCCACGGGCGAACTCGTCAACGACCGCGATCTCGACTCGCCAACCATCGCCGACGACATCAAGAGGGTAGGCCGCACCCAACTGACCATGGTGCGCTCCCACATCACCCAGGCCCTCGCCCATGACCTTAAGGCAGCAGCCAGGCCCTCACCACAACCGACCCCCGGCTCGCACGCCGAGGCGATCCGGTTCCGCGAGGAGGCAGGCGAGGCCTTCGCGCCGTCGATGTGCCAACACATCGATATGGCCAAGCTCTACGCGCTCGCCGTGCGGCGACTTCCAGCGACGATTGACGGTCAGCCGCCTTTGCCCATTCCCATGGCGTGCCCCATGCCGTTGGATGAGTTGCTGGCCGCGGACGATCCGTGACACAGGCGGGATCCAACTATGGCCAACGCTCGATGTCGTGCAGCCTTGCGAGCAGCACGATGAGATTGGCGAGCGACCCGCGCAGTGGCGCAGCGCAAACCGCGGCGGCCCGCGCCCACAGGTCGGCCACGGCTGGGGTCGACTCAGTCCCGCGTCAGAAGTAGACGTCGGCATGTCTCGGCGCGCTCGCCGATTGATTTGGGTCACCCTGGGCAGAACTGCCGGAGCAGGTCATCGGTGGTGTGACAATAGCGCCATGCAGCGAGCCGAGTCAGACCCGTCGACGTCTTGATACCCAGCCGAGTAAGCCGGCCATGGAGGTCAGCATGAAAGCCGATCCTGGCTCGGGAATTGGTGTGTAGTCATAGGTGAAAGTACCAAAGATTGGATTCAAAATTGCGCCGCAGTAGGAACCATTGCAGTTCGTCCAATCACCGAGCACTTGAAACGTCTGATAATAGTTGTATCCTTCGTAGGTTCCGGCGAGGATCACTGGAAGATCGGCACTCGGGAAATCGAACTGAGTCGTCGTGTCTATAGTCGAGCCGTTGTCGGAGAAACTTGTAAAATTTATGTTGGAGCTATCGATCATCTGATTCAGAAATGTGAACGATATCTGCAACGTGCCGCTGGTTGCATTAGCGGCCCCAAAAGCGGCGCTGCCGTATGCAATGAAGGTAAAGAGAGATTGAGTTCAATCTGCCTAACGTGGAGTCGGATATTGGCAGAGACGTAAGGAGGAAAGGCGAAGTGAAACTTCCGCTGGTTACTGACGAAGCTCCAGTTTGAAAAAAGCTGTTCTGAATAGTGTTTGCTTTGGCCTCCGAGTAGCCGAGCAGGATGGAAACGATAAGCACCATGATCGCTGTGGAACGGTGAAGCATCGATTTTCCCTTATCGGCTTAGCACGGTGCATTTCAAAAATTGCCGAAGCGTCACCAACCAGATGAATGCGACTGCTTACGGCATATGAACCCCCATTTCGTGATAGTTCTGTGAAACTGACCCATAATCGGGCTGGGCAGGCCAGGACACGGTGACTGGCAAGCCGCCGCCTCGTCTATCGGCCTGGACCCAACATTCGTGTCACCAGGCGCAAAGTAACCGACGGGCTATGCTGGCTCGACTCCCGGCGGCCTTGTCCCAATCAGACCGAGTCTATCTGCTACGGCTGGACACTGATCAATTCCAATGGGTTGCGGGGCATCCGCCTACGAGAGTTCAATAGGGACAAGCTGCCGCCCCTCGGCTACCCAGTGCCAGAACGCCCGGCGCAGGTGTTTGCCAAGCGCAGTCCTAACGGTTGCGGACTGATCAGCACGCCACGTATGCCCCGAGGCCAGGCGGCACCGCGAATCTGACTGCTACTTTGCGTCTGGCAACACGAATGTTGCGTCGAGGCCTTGTTGGAGCCGTATTCGGCGCCCTGGTGCGAGAACCACGGGAAGGCGGGCTGGGCGTTGCCGTTGACGAAGCCTGGGGCGTCGCCGTTCCGCAGGCCGGCGCCGACGTTCTGGAGGGTGGTGATGCCGTTATCGAAGATGCCGGTCGGGCCGTCGCCCTGGCCCAAGCGGAACATGCCGATCTGATCCTGTGCGACCCAGACGAACGCGCGCCGCACATACAGCGTCTGCGCGCAGGTCAGGCCGGAGTTGCCGGTGGTGGAGCTGGTGTTCTGCGCGTTTGTGGCGATGATCGAGGTGGTGAAGGAACTTGGGTTGGCCGCGAAGCCCTGGCCCTGGAAGTTCTCACGGATTTCGGCCTGGGCACCCCAGCGCAGCCCGTTGGTCGACATGCCGCTCACGACCGGATACAACCGCAAGTAAGTATCCATGCTGTAGGGGGCCTCTTTATCCCCGTTGTTCAAGCCGGCCTGCTCGCCGGTGGACCCCTCGACCCCGATCTCGGACCAGATTTTGCCGTTCAGGCGGATCACCATGCTGCCCGGCGTCGGATTGATCACCGCGCCCGGGATCTCGACTGCCCGGTAATTGTTGTTATCATTGGCAGATTTGCCGAAATTCGGGGTGATCAGTGTCCCCATCCGCGGCGCTGCCAAGACCGGCGCCGCTGTCGCGGGCGCCTGCGCGTATGCTGAACCTTGCACCGCCATGGTTGCCCCGGCCATGGCCGCCCCGGCCAACAAGTACTTGCCCAGCTTACCCCCCGCTCAGCCGGGTGCCGGTGGAAAGCGGTCACTCCCCCGGCGGCCGGTCAGTCGGGAAGGACCGCCTAAGCGGCAGCCCTGTAGTCGTCGGCATCACGCTCGGCTGTCGTCGCGGCCTTCGACTGCAAGCCATGCAGGAAGGCGGCGGCGCGTGTGCTATACTGATGCGGGTAGGGCTTTGACTCCGCCGCCCGCATCGCGAGGCTGCAATGACGACGACACTGACCGACGATCCCGTGCTCGTCCGCTTCCGCAAACCGCTGGATGAGTTGTACGGCGACCGCCTCGAACGCGTTGTGCTGTTCGGATCACGCGCGCGCGGCGACGCACGACCGGGTTCGGATTACGATGTTGCTGTTTTTCTGAAAACCCTGCCTGACAGATGGGCGGAACTGGATCGGCTCGCCCAGTTGCGTGTGGAAATGATCGACACGACCGGAGCTTTCTTTGATGCCAAACCCTACGCTGCTTCGACCTACGCGGAACGCTTGCCCCTCATGCATGAAATTCGCGTTGATGGTCTTGATCTGTGAAGCCCGAAGCCGGTCACTTCCTTGCCAAGGCTCACAAACTGCTCGACGAAGCCGATGGCATGCTGGCGATGAAATACTATGACGCGGTGGGACGCACGGCTTACCTCGCCGGGTTCCGTGCTGCGCAGGCTTTCATCTTCGAGCAGAACGGACGGGCTGCAAAAACCACAACGGAGTCCACACTGAGTTTCAGCGTCTCACCAAATACACTCGCACCTTCGATCCAAAATTGCGCGCGTTTCTCTCGCAGACCTACAACCTGAAATCCATTGCCGACTACGAGACCGGCCCCGGCTCCGAAGTGTCGCCGGAAAAAGCGGCGGAGGCCATTGAGATGGCCAAGCGCTTCGTCGCCAAGTTGGTCGAGGATGCCGCCGGAAGCCCGACGCGCTGAATTAACGCCGCTGTAACCGGCATTATGGCAAGTAGAACTGTTTGGCAAACGGCCGCTTTCGGGACAGTCCCCAGTGACCGGTTGGGGTAATTTGTATCGTACGATGTCGAGGCTCCAGCGATCGCAACTGGTCGTCGAATATCACTCCAACGTCACGTTGCGAGTCAGCGTCTAGACAACTGACGCCTGCGGCCAATGTCGTCGCTCACCTCGATCAACCCACCGCAGCGCCCGCCGCCCACCGGCACGGGTCGCGCCACCAACGCCCGCTTGGTCGCCGCCGCCGCCAGTGCCTCCCCACCCACCGGCCCGCGGCGCCTGAGCGCGACGCCAACCCCTACGCAAACAGAAACACCGCGGCAGCAATCGCGCAGGTCCAATGGCCGCCCGGCCCGCACACGGCCGCGGCCGTGATCGACTCGCTGTCGATAATAAGATTGCTGTGCTCATATATCTGCTTGCGTTCGTTCCACGCCGCATCTGGATCAAAATCCAACCCAAGCGTCGAGGCCAGCATCGTCGCGGCAAGGTCCTCGGCCTCTTCGCCGGCTGCCTCGGCGGTCATGCCGTAGCCATGTAGCTCCGAGATATATCCATACATGTCTGGGTCCGCCGGTTTGGCCAAACCCAGGCTGGCATAAACGTGACGCCCGAATTCATCAGTCGCCGACCGGGCCATGACACAGAAGGTAATATCCCCGGGCCGCAGCAATTCGACCCCTGCTTCGCGGGTAATGACCTCGCAGCGCGGCGGCAGAATGGACGACACGTAGACCAGATTCTGCTGCTCGATATCCGCATCGCGTAAGGCGAACTCGAACGCGGTCAGGGCATGGCGATGGACGCCCACGCCTTGCGTCAGGAACATACGGGTTGGGCCGGGAAACATGTCGCATTCCTCATAGGCCAGCGCGGCGGCGACGGCCCTCGCCGGTTGTCGGTCCGGGTCGTGCCGGCCTGCGGCATGACAGGTGGGGCCCGGTGATCATCGGTGCGTCCGGGTAACCGCGTTTACGCGTGGCGGAGTGTGCGCGCACGGCGCAACCCCGCCAAATGAAACTCCGCTTGCAGCCCCGCCGACACAAGGACAACGACACCGTGATTGAACCAAAACCAACGAGCTGGTGCGGACCGGCCATCGCTCACCCCGATCAACCCATCCTCACTCCCCCGCCTCATTCTCCTCCCCATACCCCACCAGCCGCAGCGCCCGCCCCTTCACCCCGCGCAGCCCCACGGCATGGATCAGCGCGTCCTCCTGCCCGTGCGTCACCCACACCTCTGGCGCGCCCACCTCATCGATCGTCGCATTCAGCTCATCCCAGTCCGCATGGTCCGAGATCACCAGAGGCAATTCCACCCCGCGCGACTTCGCCCGCTGGCGCACCCGCATCCAGCCGGACGCCACCGCCACCACCGGATCTGCCAGCCGCCGCGCCCAGCGATCCGCGACCGCCCCCGGCGGCGCCAGGACGATCGCCCCCGCCAGCGCCTGCTTCGCCACCACCGTCGCCGCCGGCAACTCCCCCAGCCGCTGCCCGAACCCCGAATATACCTCGCACAAAGCCGCCAGCGCGCCATGCAGGAAGATCGGCCGATCCCACCCCGCCTCGCGCAGCAGCGCGATCAGGCGCTGACATTTCCCCAGCGCATAGCACCCGACAACATGAGTTCGCTCCGGGAACAATGCCACCGAGGCCAACAACCGAGCAATCTCCTCCCCCGCCGGCGGATGACGGAACACCGGCAGCGCGAACGTCGCCTCGGTCACGAACACGTCGCACGGCATCGCCTCGAACCCACGGCAAGTGGGATCGGCCTGCCGCTTGTAGTCTCCGCTCACCACCGCGCGGCTGCCCCGCCAGGTCATCGCCACCTGTGCGCTGCCCAACACATGCCCGGCCGGCAGCAGCCGCACCTCCACCCCGTTAAGGTCCAGCGCCTCACCCCACCCAAGCGCCTGCTGCACGTCCCCTGCCCGCTCGGCCCCCATGCGCGCGCGCATCAGCGCCAGCGTCTCGCGGCTCGCCAGCACATGGCGATGCCCCGGCCTGGCATGATCGGAATGTGCATGGGTGATCACCGCGCGATCCACCGCGCGCAGCGGATCGATGAAGAAGCCGCCCGGTTCGCAATACAAACCCTGCGGCAGCGATCTCAACCAGGTCGCGGGATGCGGCCCCACGGATCACCCAAGATCGCGCGGCGGATCGCACCGTGCAAGCTGCGTTCGGGTGCTATCCCTACGGCATTCGCACATCGCCGCCGCTTCCAGATCGCAAGGTGTCACCACGAAGAACACGACGAAATGATCGATACGCTTCGCGCGACGACCGAACGGACGCCAGCGCGAAGCGCCCAAATTTCCTTCCTGTCCGTGCCTCCGTGTCTCTGTGGTGAATTGCTGCCTTCCTTGCTTGCGGACTATTTCAACCCGCACCCGGCCGACCATCCGATCGACCAAGGCGCAGCACCGCAAATCCCCAAAGCTTCTGTCCCGCGCCAACGTCATCGCCCACGATTGCGGCAGGTGCCGCACGAACGCAAGCCGCCCCTCCCCTTGCCCCCCACCCCACGACATCGCGTATCATGCCCACCAACACGCAAGGATCAGACCATGCCAGACACACCCAAGCTCGAACATCGCAAGCTCGGCGCCGGCGGCCTGTCCGTCGCCGCGATCGGCCTCGGCTGCATGTCGCTATCCGGGATCTACGGTGCGGCCGACGACGCAGCCTCCGAGGATCTGATCCGCTACGCGATCGATCACGGCGTCGATCACCTCGACAGCTCCGACATGTACGGCTGGGGCCACAATGAAGAAGTGATCGGCCGCGCCCTGAAAGGCCGCCGCGACAAGGTGGTGCTCGCCAGCAAGTTCGGCCAGACGCAAAACCCAGGCGGGCCCAACGGCGTCAACGGCCGGCCGGACTACGTCGCCCAGGCCTGCGACGCCAGCCTGAAACGCCTCGGTGTCGAAACAATTGATCTCTACTACCAGCACCGCGTCGATCCCGCCGTCCCGATCGAGGACACCGTCGGCGCCATGGCCAAACTGGTTGCCAAAGGCAAGGTGCGCCACCTAGGCCTGTCGGAGGCGCACCCCGACCGCATCCGCCGCGCCCACGCGGTGCACCCGATCGCCGCCGTGCAAACCGAATACTCGGTGCTCTACCGGACCGAGGCCGAAGAAACCCGCGCCGCCACCAGCGAACTCGGCATCGCCTTCGTCGCCTACGCCCCGCTCGGCCGCGGCTTCCTGACCGGCGCGATCCAGACCTTCGCCGATGTCGACGGCCGCCGCGCCGCGCACCCGCGCTTCCAGGAGGCCAACTTCGCGCAAAACCGCGAGCTGGTCGCCCGCATCGAGGCGATGGCCACCGAGAAAGGCTGCACCCCGTCCCAACTCGCCCTCGCCTGGCTGCTAGCGCAAGGCCCGGACGTGGTCGCAATCCCCGGCACCCGCTACCCGAACCGCCTGGACGAAAATGTCGGCGCGCTACGCGTTCACCTCACCCCGACGGAGGTCGCCCGCATCTCCGACGCCATCCCGCCCGGCGCCGCCGCCGGCACCCGCTATCCGGCCGGCGGCATGAAGGGCGTCTACATCTAGCCCCAGCTGTACACCTCTCCCGCCCTTTCGCGGGAGAGGTCGAGGCGCGAAGCGACGAGGGTGAGGGCCGTGCCACCGCACCACCCTCACCCATCTCCCTCCGCAAGCGACGCTAAAGCCGCAGGCGCAACCGGCCCGCACCATCTCACTCGCCCAATTGCCGATCCGTATCGGCCGACAGTACCCACGCTCCGACGATGCCGCGCCGGCGCATGAGCAACCCAACCAAGCCACGCCCGCAATCCCCCAGCCCGACAGCCCACGCCGACCGCGGCCGACGCCCGGCGCGACATCCCGCTTGAGCACCCCACCCGCCGAGCGCAAAATGACACCGCAGTGACCCGCACACCCCACGCGATCGCCCGACCCCAGCCCGTCCACTCGGTGCCGGACCGTTACCATCCCGGCGCCGCCACCGCGCGACCCGACGCGCCGGCCGCTCCGCCATTGAACCGCTTCGCCGAGACAATGTTCACCTTCGGCGCGCAGGAATTCCTGGCCGGGCACCCCGCACAGGCCGACACCCTGTTGCGCCTGTCGATCGGCGCCGGGGGCAACGATTTTGCCGCGCTTGGCCTGCTCGGGCTGATGGCGATGGAACGCAAGGACTTCGCCGCCGCCACCGGCTGGCTGCGTGCCGCGCTGGAGATCAACCCCGACGAGCCGACCACGCTTAACAATCTCGGCGAGGCACTGCGCCGCGACGACCGTTTCGAAGCCGCGATCCCCTGCTACCGCCGTGCGCTGGCCGTAGCGCCCGACTACGCCGAGGCGCACGACAATCTGGGTTGCGCCCTGACGATGGCCCACCGCCCGGCCGACGCCTTGCCGTGTCACCAGCGCGCCATCGCGCTGAAGCCCGACTTCGCGCTGGCGCATCAGCGTGTTGCCGGCGCGCTGGTCGACCTCAACCGCCACGACGAAGCCCTGCGCGCGCTGCGGCGCGGCAGCGCCTGGGCGCCCGATCCGGCGGGAACGCGGGTTCACGAGGCCTATTCGCTGCTGGCGCTCGGGCGCTTTCCGCTCGGCTGGAAGGCCTATGAATCGCGCTGGGACGCACTGCTCGACGAGGCACCGATGGCACGCCGCCATGTGGAACATCCGCGCTGGCGCGGCCGCGGCCGGCTGGCCGGGCAGACGCTGCTGCTGCATTCCGAGCAGGGGTTCGGCGATACCCTGCAATTCGTCCGCTATGCGCCGCGTCTGGCACGCACGGGCGCGCAGGTAATCATCGAGGCGCTGGCACCTCTCGTGCCGCTGCTGCACAGCCTGGAAGGGGTCGCGCAGGTGATTGCGACCGGCGAACCGCTGCCGGATTTCGATCTGCAGTGCCCGATGCTCAGCCTGCCCCTGGCCTGCGGCACGACACTGCCGACGATCCCGGCGGACATACCTTATCTCGCGCCGCCACCGGAACGGGTCGCGGCGTGGCGGCGTCGCCTCGGTCGACGTCACGGCCGGTGCCGGCGCATCGGCATCGCCTGGTCAGGCAGCCTGCTCCACAGCAACGACCGCCACCGGTCGATGCCGCTCGCCCGACTGGAACTCTTGCTGAACCGTTCCGATTGCGAGCTGCACGTCGCGCAGACCCAGATCCGCCCGGCCGACCGCGCGGTGCTCGACGGACTGCCGCGCGTGGTCGATAACAGCGCGGCACTGGCGGATTTCGCCGACACCGCGGCGCTGCTGTCGCTGATGGACCTGGTGATCAGCGTCGATACCTCGGTGGCGCACCTCGCTGGTGCGCTAGCGCGGCCGACCTGGGTGCTGCTGCCGTTCAGCGCCGAATGGCGCTGGCTGATCGAACGCGCCGACAGTCCCTGGTATCCGACGATGCGGCTGTTCCGCCAGCCGGCGCCGGGCGATTGGGACGCTGTGCTCGCCGCCGTGATGCGCGCGCTGGACGTATGAGCGATTTCGCCGATCTGCTGTTCCAGCGGGCAGAGCAGGCCTATGCCCGCGAACAATTCGTCGAAGCCGAGGGGCTGCTGCGCATGCTGCTCGGCCGATCGTCACGCGAAGCGCACGTGACCTTTCTGCTGGGCCACCTGCGGCTGCGCCAGGGCGACCCAACCGAAGCCGAGGCCCTGTTGCGATCGGCGATCGAACTGGATGGCACGCAGGCACGCGCGCACGACGATCTGGGCGTCGCGCTGGCGGCACTGGGACGTCACGCCGAGGCACGCGAACTCCGGCTGCGCGGCATGGAGCTGGATCCGGAAATAGCCCGCCAGCGCATCGTCAAATCGTTCGACGCGCTGCGTAAAGCCGACTTCGCCACCGGCTGGGAGGAATACGAGTCCCGCATCGTCGCCTCACCCGGCGTGCTGCCCCGCCGCGGCTTCGCGCAACGGCAATGGTACGGCGACACCGACATCGCGGGCAAATCGATTCTGCTGCACGCCGAGCAGGGACACGGCGACGCGATCCAGTTCCTGCGCTACGTGCCGATGGTGGCGGCCCTCGGCGCACGCGTGGTGCTGGAGGTTCACCGCCCCCTGGTCCCACTGGCCGCGGCAATTCCAGGCGTCGCGGAGCTGCACCCGCTTGGCTACCCCCTGCCGCCATTCGACCTGCACTCGCCACTGATGAGCCTGCCGCTGGCGTTCGCCACCGATCTGGCAACGATCCCGGCGGAGATCCCCTATCTCTCAGTGCCGCCCGAGCGCATGGCGCTCTGGCGCCGGCGCGTAGGCCCGCGGCGGCGCATGCGGATCGGCATCGTCTGGTCGGGCAACCCGGATTACGGCGACGACCACAAGCGATCCATTCCGCTGGCGGATTTCACCCGCATCCTCGACCGCCCGGAGTGCGAGCTGCACGTCATCCAGAACGACGTGCGCGCCGGCGACAAGCCAGTGCTGGACGGCCTGACGCACTTGTCTGACCACTCGACGCTGTTCGGCGATTTCGCCGACACCGCGGCGCTGATTTCGCTGCTGGACCTGGTGATCGCCGTCGATACCTCCGTCGCTCACCTGGCCGGCGCGCTGGGCTGGCCGACCTGGCTGCTGCTGCCGCACCTGGCGGACTGGCGCTGGCTGACCGACCGCGAGGACAGCCCGTGGTATCCGACAATGTGGTTGTTCCGCCAGGAGACCGAAGGCGACTGGGCCGGCGTGCTGGATCGGGTGGCGCAACAACTGACCTTGCTTCTGGCGCAGGCGCATGACCCCGACGCTGCCTAAGGTTTTCGCCGACTGGTTCGCCGCGCGCGGCTGGACGCCCCGGCGGTCGCGCGAAAGCATCCGGCGGTTGCGCCAGCTGTCGCTCGGGCGCCAAGTGGGGCAACGTCTGCGGACCGATAGTGGCGGATGTCATGGCAGTTTTGTTGTTCTGGAACGTCGGGGGGAGTGACGTAGGGGGGACCGCCGCGAAACTGGGGGTCAAGCGGCAACCTCGGTTGGCGGGGATACGTCGTTCGCTGGATAAAACTTCTGTCCGAAGTCGAGACCGAGCGTGCCATTGTAGACGGCGCAACGAACCTGAAGCAGGAGGTCCGCGCCGCGTCGTGACCAGCGCATCTGCTGAGATTTGTTCATCCGACGGTTCACCAGAAAATTGGCCGTCCCTTCGGTGATCGCGGTTCCGACGCGCAAGCCCGCGCGGTGACGCTCGGCGTAATTCACAAACCAGGCGCTCTGGCCAGTCAGATAGCCATCCAGAGCATGC
>DASRQX010000288.1:0-8480 GCA_035696165.1 Acetobacteraceae bacterium
CGGCATGCCAAGTCGTGGATGGCCGGCCTTCGCCGGCCATGACGGGGGTGGGGCAGCGTACGTCAATACTTTCGGCCGCTGGTATAACACGAACGAGGCCAGCGACAGCACGGCCGTCACGGTGGAAGCGGCGGCGCGCCATCGGCGCGAGACGATCAACGCGACCGGCGCCAGGATCGCCAGATGCGGCTTGATGCAGAGTGCGCCCAGCAACGCTCCGGCGCGGAGCGGCCGGTGCTGAAGCAGCAGCGTGAAGCCGCTCAGCAGTGCCGCATTGAGGAACGCGTTCTGGCCCATCGCCACGGTCCACAACGTCGCGGGAAATGCCGCGACCGGGACGAGCCAGGACCAGCCACGCGGCCGGGCGATGGCACGCAGCACAAGGACGAAGGCGGTGCCGAGACAAGTTGAAACGTTGTGAACGCCAGTCGATACGGCAACGGCGCCAGCGCGGCGCATAACAGCAGGTAGGGCGGCGGATAGAAGAAGAATAGGTAGGGCGCGCCGGGCTGCATGAACGCGACCTCTGCCGCCCGATGCGCAACCATGTCGTAGGCAAGCGCGGGCGTTCCGGCGAGTACAAGCTTGCCGGCGGCATAGAAGCAGGGGAAGTCGCTGCTGCCAGCGACAGGCGTGCTACCGAAGGCGCCGCGCCGCAACGGCGCGATCAGCAGGATCATTCCCAACTCGAACGCAAGGAATACGCCAGCCCACGCGACCACGCTGGCGCGCGAAGGCGGGTGCGCACCGCCTGCCTGTCCGTTGGTTGCCTGGACGATCTGATGCATTGCGCAACGATGCGCCGGCGCCTAGCGGGAGACCACCGGCCCTTGTTGTTGAGCCACTGCCCGGGTTGACTGGTGGCCGAAAGCCTATCGCCGACCTCGCAGCGCGGCGAAGCTCGGCAGATCCCGCACGATCGCCAGCAGCAGGGCCAGCAGCATCGTGATCGTCCACCACCAGGCAAGCTCGCGCGTGAGCCAGAGCATCAGGGTGGCGCATGCTATTGCGGCATCACCCCTGGCAGTGGTGGTGAGTTCGACCAGCCTGGCGCTGGCAACATCGCCCCAAAGTTGTAGCAGGATGATCCGGGTGGTGAAGGTCGCGACACGTCGTGCCGGTCCGGGCAGGCCGGCCAGCGCGGTCACGGCCGGCAGCACGAACAGCAGATGCACCGCACGGTATTCGCCGCTCTGACCGGTAACGAAGCAGCCGAGGATCAACACCGCCCCGACCAGCAGGTAGACCGCCTCCGCCGGGCTGAGCGCATCAACCGTCGAGTGCAGCAGGTGCAACCGGCTGGCAACGAAGATGACGATCGCGACCAGCGGCACTGCGTGCACGATGGCAAGCGCCACCGGGGGCAGGCCGAAAATGGTCCTCAGGCCGACCGCAAGGTCGGCAGCGCCGAAGGCGTAGATGAACGGCGTGCCGACGGGCACCAACGCCAGCATCTCGCGCAGCCCGGCTGCATCGATCGCGGCATAGGCGAGCAATGCCGCCAGCGATATGGCGGTGATCGCCAGGCAGATCGCCAGTCGTTCGCGCAGCGCGAGAACCAGCAGCGTCACAGGATAGACCTTGAGCATCGTGGCGAGCACCACGATCGGAAACGCGAGCAGCCGCGTTGGCAACCGGCGCACGGCAAGCCTGCCGGCCAACGCAGCCAACACGAACATCAGCAGGTCGGCATTGCCTCGCTCGATGGCGAACGCGACGGCGGGCGAGAGTGCGGCTGCGCACATCAGGCCGGTGGCGCGCCAGTCCCGGGCGGGCGGCAGCGGTAACAGGCTGATCGCGAACACCAGTGCCAGGGCGCAACCGACCACCGGCGTCCAACTCGTGTCGATGGGCAGGGCGTCGAACGGGAACCACAGCGGCGTGTAGACGTGCATGCGGCCCAACACGTCGCACGGGTTCACCACGTAGACGTCGATGCCGCGCCAATGGCACTCGAGCACCGCCAGGATGGCGTCCGTGTCGAGGAACGGGAAGCGGAAGGCCGGCACGCCGAGCAGGCGGAGCAGCGCGAAATAGGCTTCGTGGGCGCCGCCGCCCCACATCCCGGCAACGACCAGCAGGCCGGCGAGCAACGCCAGGGTCGGCGCCATCATGCGAACGGTCGCGCCGCGGCCGGCGGTCATGGCGTATCAACGGTCATCAGGGGCGAGCTTTGATATGGGCCTTGGTTTGGTGCGCCGCCGACGTTGCCCGCCGCGGGCAACCCGGCGCGGTTTGGCGCGCCGCCACCCCCTGCTTCCCGCCGCCTAATCCCCCACGGGCAATTCGCCGCGCCAGGCGAGTCGTCCAAAATGATGGGAGGGCCATCATTTTGGACGACCGGGATCAGCGCAGCTTGGTGGCGATGGGTGTTGCGTCGATCGCGTTGGCGAAGGCCGCGTAGACCTGAGTGGCTGGCGCGAAGTCGTGGTAGTGGGCCGAGCGTGGCGCGAAGTCGGCATAGTTGGCGATCACACGCGGGGTGGTGCCGGGCCGATCCCAGTGTGCCAGCACAAGCTGGCGGTAGCTTGCGCCGATCGCCGGCGTTTCCGAGTGATAGGCCGCGATCGCGGCCGGCCAATCGCTGTGGGTGGTGCGCAGGGCGTTCAGAAAGTGTGCGGCGTACATCGCGTTCGCACCCGGATCGAATGCCAGGTCCAGCGTGGCGAAAGCGGTAGGATGGAACATCAAATTGACCTGCATGCAGCCGACATCGATCGAACGCACGCCACGCGCCTGCAACGCGCGCACCGCTTCGATCGCCTGCTGCTTGCTGGCGAAGAAGAAGCCCTGGCCCTCGGCGTTGATGGTCCAGGGCCAAGGTCGCAGGGCGCCGCTGGCTGCATCGGTCCGGCCGGTTTCCACCACGGCGATCGCACCCATCATCCGCTCCGGCAGATGCTCGGCGCGCTCGGCGGTGACGATGGCGGTGGCGCAGAGCTGCGCTGACGAGGTGGCGGGCGGAGTTGCCCAGGCAGGCGCGGCCGTGAGCAAGGCCAGCAGACACAGCAGGAGCGGAAGGGGGAGCAGCGCGCGCACGCGGGTCTTTATGCACAATTTTTGCGACAAGTCGAGGGAATTTACGTGATGTTCAGGCCGACAATGGCAGATTCTGGGTTACCGATTTGCGTCGTACCGAAGCGGTCGCGCCAGGCGGGTTGCGCGCCGGGAAACGGCAAGGCGGTCGCCGCGTGAACGCCGCGGGCGATCGCGCGGGCCATCACGAGGGTCGCGGCGAAGCCCAGTTCGGTGAGTTCCGCGATCGGATCGCCGAGCGGTCGACGGCATGTCGCGGCGGCGAAGATGGAGTCGCCGTCGAGCGGCGCGTGCGCCGGCAGCACCGCGCGCGCCAGCCCGTCATTTGCCATGATCGCCAGCCGCTGCGCCTGCGCCTTGGTCAGCGTGGCGTCGGTGGCGACGAGACCGATCGTCGTGCCGGTCTCCGTCGCGCCGGTTGTTGGCGTGCCCGTTGTTGTCGTGCTGGTCCTTGTCGTGCCGGCCATGGTCGCAGTGGGTTCGGGGCTGCCTTTCAGCCGCAGGGTCGTATCGATCGAGGCCGGCCAGCCGAGGCCGCCGAACTCGGCATCCCGCTCGCAGGGCGCAGCCCAAAACCAGGGGCCGGTGCCAATCAGCGGCGAACCGACGGCGTTCACGATGGCGAGGGCGCCGACGACGTGGCCTGCCCGCGTGCGCGCGCTGGCCGACCCCAGGCCGCCCTTCACGACAGCGGTGGTGGCACCGGTGCCCCCGCCGACGCTGCCCAGCGCGAAATCAGCGCCAGCTTGGTGGGCTGCGCCTGGCTGGGACGCTGTTTGGCAAGCTACCTGGGCTGCCGCGTGGCCAAGCTCGCGATAGGGCGAAAAACGGCCCCAATCCTTGTTCCCGCCGTTCAGGAGATCGAAGATGACCGCTTGCGGCACGATCGGGATGCGGGCGCCGCGAATGGCGTAGCCGCGGCCCATCTCGCGCAGCGCCGCCTGGACGCCGCCGGCCGCGTCGAGGCCGAAGGCGGATCCACCGGACAGCACGATGGCGTCCACCGCGTCGACCGTCATTTCCGGGGCGAGCAGGCCAATGTCGCGCCCACCTGGCGCGCCGCCGAGCACGCACACCGCGGCGATGGCAGGTCGGTCGAAGAGGATAGCGGTGACGCCCGAGCCGAGCACAAGGTCTGTTGCGTGGCCGACCGCGATGCCGGCCACGTCGGTCAGCAGGTTGCGCACGCCTCAGTGATACAGCGTGTGCAGGCCGATTGCGAGCACGGCGACCACCGCAACGGCAAACAGCCACGCAAGCAGGCGCGGCGCGGTGCTCTGGCGCGAGCGGCCCCAGCCGCCCGGATGGTCGTGCAGGTCTCGGTGGTCCTTGGCGGGAAGAAGCATGGCTGCACCGCCTGTTCGTTGCGGACGGTTGACGTTGTTCCTCCTGGGGTGCCCGAAAGCACCTCGGCGCCTCAGCATGAGCGCAGCACTGCGGCAAATGCAAGCGAGACCCGTGCGCTGGTGCGTCCCGTGCGGCTCTCCCGCCAGCGCGAGGGAAAGCCGCCGCCAGATCCCAACGCCGAAGGTATGGATTACGGTGTGATCGCCAGTTTCAGCACGCCGTCGCGCTGGTAGCTGAACAACTCGTAGGCAGCCTCGATATCGTCCAGCCTGAACCGATGCGTCACCAGCGGCTTGAGGTCGACGCGGCCTGAAGCGACGACGGCCATCAACCGGCGCATCCGCTCTTTGCCGCCCGGGCACAGCGTGGTGACGATGCGCAGGTCGGCCAGCCCGGCGGCGAACGGCCCGAGCGGGATCGTCAGGTCCGACGAATAGACGCCCGCGCTGGACAATGTGCCGCCCGGACGCAGCACGCGCAGCGCGCCCTCGAACGTGGCCTGGTGCCGAGGGCCTCGATCGCAACGTCAACGCCGCGCCCGTCGGTCAGGCGCACAGCGGATCAACGGCGCGGAAATCGACTACGTGGTCGGCGCCGAGCCGGCGTGACATCGCCATCCGCGCCAGCACGTTCTCCGCCGCGATGATCGTCGTCGCGCCCTTCAGTTTGGCGCCGGCGGTGGCGCACAGGCCGATCGGGCCCTGCGCGAACACCGCGACCGTGTCGCCGATGCGGATCTCGCCGCTCTCGGCGCCGCTGAAGCCGGTGGACATGATGTCAGGGCACATCAGCACCTCTTCGTCGGTCAGCCCGTCGGGTATCGGTGCCAGATTGGCCATTGCGTCCGGCACCAGAACGTACTCCGCCTGGCAGCCGTCGATGGTGTTGCCGAACTTCCACCCGCCGATTGCCTGGAAACCGTGTTTGGTGCCTCCGCCATTCTGGCTAAGGCAGCCGCACGGGCACGCCGCGCTGTACTCGCTCGGCGTGATCGCGCCGGCGATGACGTGCTGGTCTTCCTGAAAGCTTTGGACGGCGGAGCCAAGCCGCTCGATCATGCCGACCGGCTCGTGGCCGATCGTCAGCCCGCGACGCACCGGATACTCGCCTTTCAGGATGTGCCCGTCGGTGCCGCAGATTATGGTAGTGGTCACCCGCATCAGCGCGTCCAGCGGACCGACCTCGGGATCGGCTTCTCGCCGAGCGTGATACGTCCGGGTTCGATGAATACGGCGGCTTTCATTTTCGGCATGGTGGTGTCTCCTGCGCGCGGCGCGAATCTGGGTAGGCTGGGCCAACGCGACGCGGCCGCCATTGACCTGTATCAATCACGTGGCACTATGACGGAAACGACATGTTTGCCGCGGCATTTCCGTTCGCGGGGAGGCGAATGCTCCCGTGGAAATATCCCTATCCAGTTAGCACCGGCGGAACAACCTCAGGTAGTTTTATCTCCCGCTTGAGCGGAAGGACCAAACGAGGAGTATTGCCAAAGATGCACCATCCTTTTGTCGTTGCAGCATCATGCGAAAGACTTGCCCCAGGCGTTAACCGCGCAGCAGCCCACGTCGTGCGAGGTTGCGCATCAACGCCCCTACGCCGAATGTCCAGGGCTCACACCTGTCGGTTGGCATCATCCGGTTCACCAGCCGGCCCAACCCGGGCGCGGCGATCGTCACGATGTCGCCGGTCTTGTGGGTGAAGCCCTTGCCCGGCGCGTCGCGATCGTCCACCGGGGCGAACATGGTTCCCAGGAACAGCACGGCGCCATCGGGGTAGCGGTGGTGTGCGTTCACCATCTGCGCGACAAGGTCCGCCGGGTCGCGACTGATCTTGCTGATCGAGGACGCACCCTGAAGCTGAAACCCATCCGGCCCCTGCACCAGCAGCGACACCGTCGTCTGCCGGATGTCGTGCAGCGAGAAGGCGTCGTCGAACAGGCGCAGCATCGGGCCGATGGCGCAGGATCCGTTGTTGTCCTTGGCCTTGCTCAGCAGCAGCGCCGAGCGGCCCTCGACGTCGCGCAGGTTGATGTCGTTGCCCAGGGTCGCACCGACGATGCGCCCAGTGGACGCTACCGCCAGAACCACTTCCGGTTCCGGGTTGTTCCAGGTCGACATCGGGTTGATGCCGCCGTCCATTCCGGTACCGACTGCCGCCATCGGCTGCGCCTTGGTGAAGATTTCGGCATCGGCGCCGATGCCGACCTCCAGGTATTGACTCCAGGCGCCCTGGCGGATCAGCACCTCCTTCAGCGCCATCGCCTCGGGCGAGCCGGGCTTCAGCCGCTGGAGGTCGTCGCCGACAAGGCGGGTGACCTCGGCACGGATTGCCGCCGCGGCGGTCAGGTCGCCGCGGGCGCGTTCCTCGATCACCCGCTCCAGCATGGAAATCGCGAACGTCACGCCGGCGGCCTTGAGCGCCTGCAGATCGACCGGCGCCAGCAGCCAGGGTTTTGCGGGATCGCGGTACTCGGGCGGCGTGTTGGCCAGCACGGCATCGAACGTGCCGATCGTTTCACCGGCGGCGGCGCGCAAGGAAGCGGTGGGGGCTTCCGCCTCGCACAGGTCGCGCATCGTGGGGAATGTCGCGGTGATGTCGATCAGCGCGCCACCGCGCAGCGCGACCACGGACGGACCGTCGACATCCGGGCGCCAGACCCGCCCGGCCAATGCCGCCGTTGCGGCGTCATCCGGCAGCGCCGGGCGCAGCGCGTCGCGAAACTCCGTCATGGTCCCCCTCCCTTTTGAACCGCGCCATAGTATCCTGCATGCGCGGACCGAACGAGAGGGACAGACAGATGCGACTGTTTGGTGGCGGATCGAAGACCCACGAAGCCGGGACGTTCGCGGTGACGCTGAGTGACGACGATTGGCGGCAGAAGCTGACGCCGGCGCAGTTCAACGTGCTGCGCAAGCACGGGACCGAGCGCGCGGGGACCAGCCCGCTCAATCAGGAAAAGCGGGAGGGGACGTTCCTGTGCGCCGGTTGCGGCAAGGAGTTGTTCGCTGCCGATACTAAATTCGAGAGCGGCACCGGCTGGCCGAGCTTTTTCGCGCCGCTGGATGGTGCGGTCGGGACAACCGAGGATCGCAGCCTGTTCATGTCGCGCACCGAGGTGCACTGCGCCGACTGCGGCGGTCACCTGGGCCATGTGTTCGAGGACGGCCCTCGGCCCACCGGCCTGCGCTATTGCATGAACGGCGCGGCGATGACGTTCAAGCCGGCGACGTAAGGCCGCCAAGGGCGACGCCTTTGGAACCCGGGGGGTTGGGATGTGGGAGGGACGCCATCGTGCCACTGTTGAGCTTCCCCTCGGCCTCCCTCCCACACCCCAACCGGGCGGAGGCGCCAAAGTGATCTGCTCTGGCACGGTTCCGGGCCGCGGATGCCGCTGGTCGCGGCGTTGGATGGAGCCTGCCGCCAGGTTATCTGAAATATCGAGGCGTTGTCCGGAGCGGGTTGCAGGGGGTTAACGGATAGGATTAGCGTCTGCCCCCAAGGCGCCCGGAGGGACAAATGCGTTACATTTTCCTTTGCCTATTACTGCTTTTATCGGGGTGCTACTATCCGTACTATGGCTACCCCTATGGCGGAGGATATCCCTACCAGGGCTATGCTCCTGGATATCAGCCGAACTATTATGGTCCCAATGGTGCGCCTGGTCCGTATCACGGTCCGCCGCCGGGTTATGGGGGTACGCCACCGGGTTACGGGGGTCCGCAGCCGTACGGTGCTCCGGCGCCTTATCCGGGCGGACCGCAGCAGCAGTCGTACCGAGGCGCGCCGCAACTGCAACAAGGCATCCCCGGACCTACCGACCCACAGAATTGCGGCACGCCGTATGATTCGAAGCCGTGCTCGGGACAAAGCCGCTAGGGTCCTGAACCTAATGTTTGTTGCACTATC
The DNA here is from genome assembly GCA_035696165.1 of Acetobacteraceae bacterium. Classification (GTDB taxonomy): domain Bacteria; phylum Pseudomonadota; class Alphaproteobacteria; order Acetobacterales; family Acetobacteraceae; genus Palsa-883. The sequence goes on from DASRQX010000288.1 coordinate 8,293, forward strand.
GGTAGGGCGGAAAAGCCTTGCCCCCGGACGCTTGGTCCGGGGGCAAGGCTTTTCCGCCCTTGTATGGGGCCTTCTCTGTCAAGAGCTAATTCATCGTTCCATTGCAGTTTCTCTGTTCGATTGAGGCGACGGTTTCTGCGGCGTGATCTGAGGCTTCGGTGGGCGCTGTGCGGCGCCGGGGTCAAGGG
>DASRQX010000289.1:0-1805 GCA_035696165.1 Acetobacteraceae bacterium
TGGCAGGACGCCATCAAGGCGGTGTTCCTGGAGCGGGTGAACATCGTCGCCAATTACGACCGCGCGGTGCGTTCGCCGAGCTTCGAGATGAAGCTGCCGAGCGTGGTGTCGCTGAAGACTTATGTGAAGCCGTCGACCCACCCGGCGTTCACCCGGTTCAACGTGTTCCTGCGCGACCGCTTCTCCTGCCAGTTCTGCGGCACCCGCGACGACCTGACCTTCGATCACCTGATCCCGCGCTCGCGCGGCGGCCACACCACATGGAGCAACGTCGTCGCCGCCTGCTCGCCGTGCAATCTGCGCAAGGGCAACCTGACGCCGGACGAAGCGAAAATGTTTCCGTCGCAGACGCCGTTCCAGCCGACGGTGCAGCACCTGCACCGCAACGGCCGGCTGTTCCCGCCGAACTACCTGCACGACAGCTGGCTCGATTATCTGTATTGGGACACCGAGCTCGATCCGTGAGCCCAACTGTCATCGTCCGCGAAGGCGGACGATCCAGTAACCACGAAACTACGCGCTGATTGCCCTGCCTGATTCAGGCAGCGGAGTTTACTGGATGGCCCGCCTTCGCGGGCCATGACAGCGCGGTGGCCACGCCGTGTATTGAAACTCCTTCAACGCAAACTCCATTTTTTGGGTTGTGCGCACCGGCGCATGGGACTACATGCGCCAAAAGGAGTTTTTTTGCGATGGGATCGATCGTGCTCCTTGACCTGATGGGCGGCGTGGCGCTGCTGCTGTGGGGCCTGCATATGGTCCTGAGCGGCATGTTGCGCGCGTTCGGGCCGGACTTGCGCCGAACCTTGAGCAAGGCGCTGGGCAATCGCTTCACCGCCTTCGGCGCCGGCCTCGGCCTGACCGCGCTGCTGCAGTCGAGCACCGCGACCGGGCTGATGACCGCCTCGCTTGCCGCCGACGGCATCGTCAGTCTGGTGCCCGCGCTCGCCATCATGCTCGGCGCCAATGTCGGCACCACGCTGATCGTGCAATTGCTGTCGTTCAACATCTCGGCGGTCGCGCCAGTGCTGTTCGTCGTCGGCCTCGTCACCTTCCGCGCCGGCGGCGGCAGCATGACCAAGGCGCTCGGCCGCGTCGCCATTGGCCTCGGCCTGACGCTCTTGGCCCTGCATATCCTGCTCGATACGCTGGCGCCGGCCGAACAGGCGCCGGCGGTGCGGGCGCTGCTGGCCGCCATCACCACCGATCCGGTGCTGTGCGTCGTCATCGCCGCGGCGCTGACCTGGGCGGCGCATTCCAGCGTCGCCGTGGTGCTCTTGGTGATGTCGCTTGCCTATGCGCAGTTCGTCAGCGAGCCGGCGGCGCTGGCGCTGGTGCTCGGCGCCAATCTCGGCAGCGCCATCAACCCGCTGCTCGAGGCCGGCGTGCGCGGCGATCCGGCGACCCGGCGGCTGCCGGTCGGCAACATGCTCAATCGCCTGGTCGGCGTGCTGGTCGCGCTGCCGTTCCTGCAACCGATCGCGCGGGAGCTCGCGGCGCTGCAGCCGGACGCGGCCAAGATGACCGCCGAGTTCCACATGGTGTTCAATGTCGCGCTGGCGGCGATCTTCATCGGGCTGCTCGACCCCTTGGCGTGGCTATTGGTGCGACTCTTGCCGGAGAAGAAGCAGACGGCGGATGCTTCGGTGCCGCGCTATCTCGACGACGCGGCGCTGGAAAATCCGCCGCTCGCGCTCGCCAATGCCGCCCGCGAGACGCTGCGCATGGGCGATACCGTCGAGGCCATGCTGCGCGAGGTCATGGCCGCGCTGATGGCCAATGACCGCAAGCTGGCAACCGACGTG
>DASRQX010000290.1:0-8916 GCA_035696165.1 Acetobacteraceae bacterium
GTCAAGGCCGACGTACGTGATAGACTTCGCCATGACCCGTCTCCTATGCATGAGGCTCGGTACCGGACCATCCGGCACAACCCTCAAAACCTGCATACTGTGAGACGGGTCGCCCCTATCTCAGGCGAACATCTGGTCTAGTCCCTCGTGCCGCGGCGGTCGCGGCCCCCGGCTGTTGCGGCCGGTAGGCGAACGTCGAATACTGGCGATGCGACGCATTCGGGCAGCCAAACGCGTTCACCCCTGTGTCGATCACGGGACGGCGCGCCGATGGCCCGGCGAAGCCCCAAGACCCAGTCCAATGGAGGAACATCGATGTCATTTTACCGAGGCATGACCTGCGAGAACGTCACCATCAAAGGTGACAAAGGCACGCCAATCACGGCCTACGTGGCCAAACCAATCGGCCCCGGCCCGTTTCCAGGCGTCGTGCTGATCCACCATCTACCGGGCTGGAGCGAGCTCTACATCGAGACGACACGACGGTTCGCGCATCACGGCTACCTGGCGATCTGCGCCAACCTGTACGAGCGCGAGGGCGGCGGCAGCGACGGCAACCCCGATGACGTCGCCGCCAAGGTGCGTGCCGAGGGCGGCATCGCCGACTCCCAGATGGTCGGCGACACGCAAGCCGCGGTGAAGTGGATGCGGGCGCAGCCGGAAAACAACGGCAAGGTCGGTTTGATCGGCTCATGCTCCGGCGGCCGGCACGCGTTCATCTATGCCTGCCAGAAGAAGGATATCGATGCTGTTGTGGAACAATGGGGTGGCCGCGTGGTGATGGGCAAGGAAGAGCTCAACGCCAAGACGCCCGTCGCGCCGATCGACATGACGGAGGGCCTGAGCTGCCCGCTGCTGGGCATCTTCGGCAACGACGACCGCGCGCCGAGCCCGGAGCAGGTGAATCAGCACGAAGCCGAACTGAAGAAGCACGGCAAGGATCATGAGTTTCATCGCTACGATGGTGCTGGCCACGGCTTCTTCTACTGGCACCGGCCGTTGTATCGGCCCGAGCAGTGCATGGATGCCTGGGGCAAGATCTGGACCTTCTTCGGCAAGCATCTGGCGAAGTAGGAGGGGCGGACATGTGCACGTCGATCATCGAGATCGCACACGCGGAGGGCATGGCGAAACGCGGCGACGAATGGTTCGACCTGACGCATTCGGTCGTCGCCTATGACCACGCGCGGCATGCCCAGTTGGGCGATGTCATCACGCTCGACTTCTACAACACGCGCCTCGACCCCGGCGCGCGGGCGGCGGTCGAGCTGACGCTGGAAACGGCGAAGGAGTTGCGCGCCGCGCTCGATCGGGCGATTGAAGCGGCCGAGTACGAGGAGGCGGAAGTACGCGGCAAGGGCGCGGCGGTAAACCTCGTTCGCGCTGCGTAAGGCACGAGGCGAGGTCACCTCGGGTTTGCGTGTGGCCTGGCGCCCGGTTTGCCGCGGCGCCAGGCACACGTTCGCACCCGCGCGCGGGTCCGTCATTGGAACGTCGCGCCGCGTCACGCTGCGTGCCAGTGAGAATCAGTGCGGCACCGACGTTATCGATCGGTGGCGCGACCCCGCGATGGTCGGCTCAGCTTGCACCTGTCAATCATCGAGGCTATGGCGACGGCAGGTGGGGCTGGTTGCATTGGGGTTGCATGACAATGGGGTTACGCCACGCGTTGGCGCTCGGCGCGACGCGATGACACGCACCGGTAAATCGTATCGTGAGATCGCCCACATGCAATCGGGGAGAGCACCATCATGACCCCACCGCGCCTGTCCCGCCGGGCCGCCCTGGCCGGTCTCGGCGCCCTTGGCGCGGCCGACTGGTCAGCGCCGGCGCGGGCCGAAGCCCGCCCGCATATCGTCGTCGCGGTGCAGCAGAATCCCAGCCTGCTCGACCCGTTTCTGGAGATCTCCAACGTCTCCTATCGCGTGCAGGACAATATCTGGGATTATCTGATCGCCACCGATTATCTGCATGACCTGAAGAACGGCCCGATGCTGGCCATCGAATGGCATCGCACCGACGACCGCACGCTGGAGTTCACGCTACGCCAGGGCGTGAAATTCCATGACGGCAGCGAGATGACGGCGGAGGATGTCGCGTTCTCCTTCGGCGACCAACGTATCCTGTCGCCGACATCGCGCGGTTACGCACCGAGCCGGCCGTTCCTCGGCACAATCGAAAAGGCCGAGGCGACCGGCCGATACCGCGTGCGGCTGGTCACCAAGCAGCCCGACCCGCTGATCGAACGGCGGTTGGCCGGCTGGGGCGCACAGATCATCAGCAAGCGCGCATTCCTCGCGGCCAAGGATTGGGACGCCTGGGGCCGCGCCCCGGTCGGCACCGGGCCATACAAGCTCGCCGAGCTCAAAAGCGGCGTATCCATCCAGTTGACGGCGCACGACCTGTACTGGGGCGGCCCGCCGCCGGCCGCCTCGGTGACATTCCAGATCGTGCCGGAAATTGCCGCCCGCATGGCCGGCCTCGCCGCGGGCGACTACGACATCATCACCGAGATACCGCCGGACCAGTTCGCCACGATCGACGGCTACAAGGACCTCCACGTAGTCGGCGGCCCGATCATGAATCATCTTGTTCTGCTCTACGACAAATTCAATCCGCAGCTTTCCGACGTGCACGTCCGCCGTGCCCTCAGCCTGGCGATCGACCGCCAACTGCTGATCGATACATTCTGGCACGGCCGGCTGTCGCTCACCCGCTCCATGCAGCTCCCCTCGTTCGGCGCGCTGTACAACCCGAACCGGCCCTTCCCGCCGTTCGATCCGGCAAAGGCGCGTGCCGAGCTGAAACTGTCGAAGTATGACGGCACGCCGATCCCCTATCGCGTCATCGGCAGCGACTACTACCCGAACGAGGTCGCCACCGCGCAGGCCCTGGTGGCGATGTGGAAGGATGTCGGCATCAACGTGAACATCGAGCTGAAGGAAAACTTCGCGCAAGTGTTCCAGCCCCCCGGCCGCGGCATCAACAACACCTCCGACACGGCGCTATATCCCGATCCGGTCAGCGAGCTTTGGCGCCGCTACGGCAGGGACAGCACGTTGCAAGTACAATACAAGATGTGGTCCGACGACGCGTTCAACGCGCTCGGCCCCACCCTTGTCTCCAGCCTCGACACGGCGGCACGGTACAAGGCGTTCCAGAGCATGCTGGACATCTATGACTGGGACGATCCGCCCGGTACCGTTCTATTCGCTATCGGCATGTTCTACGCCGAACGGCGCAGCCTGCACTGGCAACCCTACCCGGTGGAGCACATGGACTTCCGCGCCGCGGCCTTCGCGGCGCCACCACAGCCGCGCAAGGCGTGAGCGAGGCCGCACTGCTCGAACTGCGTGACCTTTCGGTCCGCTTCCACACGCCGGAGGGCGTGGTGGAAGCGGTCAGTGGAATCGACCTCACCGTCAGGGCGGGCGAAATCCTCGGGCTGGTCGGTGAAAGCGGCAGCGGCAAGAGCGCGACCTGCCTTGCGGTGATGGGCCTGCTCGGCCCACGCGGCGAAACCACGGGCGAGCTGCGCTTCCAGGGCCGGTTGATCGGCGCCGATGCCGCGCGCCTGCGCGGCCATGGGATCGGCATGATCTTTCAGGAGCCGCGCGCCTCGCTCAATCCGGTGTTCACCATCGGCCACCAGCTGCGCGAGGTGCTGGCGTTGCACCGCCCGGACCTCACCGCCAGCGCCGCCGCGGACGAGGCGAGTGCGCTGCTGCACCGTGTCGGTTTGCCAGCACCCGAACGCCAGTTGCGTGCCTACCCGCACGAGATTTCTGGCGGCATGGCGCAACGCGTCGCGATCGCCTTGGCACTGGCGGCTCAGCCGCGCCTGCTGCTGGCCGACGAACCGACCACCGCGCTGGACGTCACCGTGCAGGCCCAGGTGCTGGAACTGCTGCTGCGGCTGCGTGACGAAACCGAACTGGCGATCGTTTTGGTCACGCATGACCTTGGCATCGTCGCGCGCTATGCCGACCGGGTCAGCGTGATGCGCGCCGGCAAGGTGGTCGAGCAGGCATCGGTGCAGACGCTGTTTGCCCAGCCCACACACACCTACACGCGGCAATTGCTGGACGCCCTGCCACGCATGACCGAACGAGTGGCGCAGGTCGAGGCGGTGCCGGCCACGCCATTGCTACGTGTCAGCGGGCTGACACGGCATTTCGTCCCTCGCCGGCGACCGTTCCGCCGCGCCACGCCGCCGCTGCGCGCGGTGGATGGCGTGTCGTTCGACATCGCGGCTGGCGAGACGCTGGCGCTGGTCGGCGAAAGCGGCTGCGGCAAGTCCACCACGGCCCTGATGGTCGCCGGGCTGCTCGGCCACACTGCCGGGCGGATCGAATTCGCCGGGCGCGACCTTGCCACAAGTTCGGAAACGCAGCGTCGTGCTCTGCGCCGCGAACTGCAGATTGTATTGCAAGACCCCGGCGAGGCGCTGGACCCAAGGCTCTCCTGCGGCACGCAGGTAACAGAACCGCTGCTGATCCATCGCACCGGCGGCAACCGGCAGCAGCGGCGTGAAACCGTGCGCGCCACGCTGCGTTCGGTTGGGCTGGATGACTGGGTGATCGATCGCCGGCCGCACGAGATCAGCGGCGGCCAGCGGCAGCGTGTCGCATTGGCCCGCGCGCTGGTGCTGCAGCCGCGCATGCTGGTGCTTGATGAACCGACCTCGGCACTGGACGTGTCGATCCAGGCGCAGGTCATCGACCTGCTGTCGCGGCTGCAACGGGAACGCGGCCTCGCCTATCTGTTCATCAGCCACGATCTGCGCCTCGTGCTGCGCATCGCGCATCGCGTCGCCGTGGTCTATCTCGGACGCATCGTCGAACTGGCGGAGCCCGCGCAACTGTTCGCCATGCCCCGCCATCCTTACACAAAGGCGCTGCTGTCCGCCGTGCCGGAGCCCGATCCGGCGCAGCGCGGACACCAGCGCATCCTGCTGCCGGGCGAGCCACCAAATCCCACCGCTGTCGCTGCCGGCTGCCGCTTCCGCCAACGCTGCGCCCTGGCGCTGCCGATCTGCGCCCAGGTCGATCCGACTCTGGGACAAACCTCGCACGACCAAGCGCACCAGGTCGCCTGCCATGTGGCGCAGGGAACGGCGTGATGGACGCCGGGTCCGTCATCCTACGCAAGTGCCTGCGCGCGCTGCTGACGCTGTGGATCGTCGTCAGCCTCACCTTCGTGGTGCTGCGCAGCGCCGGCGACCCTGCGATCGTCATTCTTGGCAGTGACGCGACGCCGGCGATGATCGACGCTTTCCATCATCAATGGGGTCTCGACCAGCCATTGCCAATACAATACGTCGTGTATTTCGCACACATCCTGCATGGTGATTTCGGCAGCTCCTTCCTCGACAGCAGACCCGCACTGACGGTGGTGGCCGAACGCATCCCACGCACGCTGCAGCTGTCCGGGCTTGGCCTGCTGCTAATGTTGTGCATCGGCATACCCGCCGGCGTCGCAGCCGCGCTCAACCGTGGTCGCGCGCTCGACCGGGTGATCGTTGCGGCATCGGTGATGGGTCACAGCGTGCCGAGCTTCTTCCTTGCCATCCTGCTGATCCTGCTGTTCTCGGTGCGCTGGCGGCTGCTGCCAAGCGGCGGCGCCGAGGCAGCCCACACCATCATCATGCCGGCGATCACCATCGCCGCCGGTGGCACCGGGGTGATCGCCCGTTTCACCCGTGCCGCGATGCTGGATGCGCTGCGCCAGCCCTTCGTGCGCGCGGTGCAGGCGCGTGGCGTCGGCTGGCCGCGCGTGATACGCGGCCACGTGATGCCGAACGCGGCGATCCCGACGGTGACGATGATCGGCTTCCTGCTCGGCGGCCTGGTCGCCGGCGCGGTGATCACCGAGACCGTGTTCGCCTGGCCGGGCATCGGCTGGCTGATTGTTACCTCTGTGGCGCGGCGCGATCTCGCGGTGGTGCAATGCATCGTGCTGCTGGTCGCCAGCACGATGGTGTTGGCGAACTTGATTGTGGATCTACTGTACGTCTGGCTCGACCCACGCATGCGCGCACCAGCGCCAGAAGACGCATGAGCGCCACACCACTGCGCGCGATGGGCCGCCGCTGGCCGATCCTTGTCGTGCTCGCTTTCGCTTGGATCGGCCTCTGTGTTGTCGCCGCCGTGCTGGCACCCAAGCTGTCGCCGATCGACTACCAGGCGCTTGACCTGCGCGCGCGGCTGGCACCGCCGCTGCTGTTCGGCGGCACCTGGCAGCACGTGCTCGGCACGGACGAGGTCGGACACGATGTGTTCAGCCGGCTGCTTGCCTCGATGCGTGTCAGTCTATCTGTGGCCTTTATCGGCACACTGATCGGCGCGACGCTCGGCACGACGTTGGGATTCCTCGCGGCGCATTTCCGTGGCTGGTTGGACGACGTGGTGATGATGCTCGCCGACGCCCAGGCCGCCATCCCATTCATCATTGTGGCACTCACCATCATAGCGTTCTTCGGCACCTCACTGGCCTTGTTCGTTGTGGTTGTCGGACTTTATGGCTGGCAGACCTATGCACGCCTGGCCCGCGCCATGGCCCTGTCGACGACGCGGCGGGGCTATGTTCGCGCGGTGGTCGCACTGGGCGCCCGGCCGATGCGGATCTATCTGCGCCACGTGCTGCCCAATGTCGCCGGTGTGTTGATCGTGAATGCCACCATCGGCTTTCCCGAGGTGATCCTGCTGGAGACCGCACTGAGTTTCCTGGGTCTGGGCATCCAGCCGCCGTTATCGAGCCTCGGCAGCATGCTGAGCTACGGGCGGAGTTACCTGGGTAGCGCGTGGTGGATCGCGGTGCTGCCGGGTGTTGTGCTGTCGTTTTGCACGCTGTCGGTCAGTCTGATAGGGGACTGGGTGCGCGACCGGCTGGACCCGATATTGCGCTGAGCCGGGGTGCGTCGGTGGATGGCCCGCGCGTGCCACGATTCACGACGATCTTGTTACTCCCCGCTTCTCTGCCGCGTAGACCACAATGGCAGCATGACGCTTGACCAGGAGAGCAACATGAAGCGATCAGCGGCTGAAATCGTGCGTGAATATGGACCTTTTCCGGGCGCTGACCGCGTGAACGGCGTGACATTCGACGGTCAGCAGATGTGGTTCGCGTCCGGCGACAGACTGAACGCGGTCGATCCTGCGAGCGGCGCCGTGGTGCGCTCGATTGATGTCGCCGCGCATGCGGGAACCGCGTTCGATGGTCAGCATCTGTTTCAGATCGCCGAGGATCGCATCCACAAGATCGATCCGAAGACTGGAACGGTACTCGGCTCGATCCCGGCGCCGGGCGGCGGTGGTGATTCAGGGATGGCGTGGGCCGAAGGAACGCTCTGGGTCGGGCAGCATCGGGGCCGGAAGATCCATCAGATCGATCCCAAAACGGGAGCGATCCTTCGCACCATCGAATCCAATCGGTTCGTCACCGGGGTCACCTGGACCAACGGAGAGCTCTGGCACGCGACCTGGGAAGGCGAAGAGAGCGAACTGCGGCATATCGATCATGGGACGGGCGAGGTCCTGGAGAGTCTTGAGATGCCGCAAGGCGTGGGTGTGTCGGGCCTAGAGTCAGACAGTGGCGATCAGTTCTTCTGCGGCGGCGGCAGCAGCGGCAAGGTGCGGGCCGTTCGCCGACCGAAGTAACGCTGTGCGGCGGGTCGCGGCAGCTAGCACTACTTTGGCAGATCTTTAGTGGCAGGGGAGTCTTGGGGATTCCCGACGCGGGGGCGGGATGTGATTCAACGTGAGGAGCAGTAAGGATGTTCGTCATGGCCGCTCCGGTGCGACGCGCCGTGCGGCGTCGTAGATCACTAGTCAAATCAGCAGCGGGCTGATTTCGAATCGTCCTTTATCGAAGTATGATATTTGTAATAAGTTGCCGCTGAGACCCTCCGTGTCAATCGGCCCTTTAATCGCGGGTGACTGTCAACTCCGATGAATGTCCACGCCGAGGTCAGGATCCTTTCCGAGATCTGAGCCTCGTGATGGTGTTCGCGGCGGGTGCCTCAACGAGCGCAGCGGGGTGCGAGGAATTCGCCACCAGCCGATTGACCGAGGTCACCGACACCGCCGTCCCGGCACGGACATCAACCGGTTCGGCAGATACCGCAGGCCGGATCCGTCGGTTTTGTTAAGCGATGTTCTATTCAGCATCGCGCTCGACGCATTGCGCTGGCCAACTGCGACGGCCTGATTTCGCTCATCCGATGAGCGCGGCAGCACTGGACCGGTGGAACGTGGACGCAGGTGCTGTGACGCCGGCGGTTGTCCGCGCCTCAGACACCTGCCCCCCGTCTACTTCGCGGCCTTGCTCAGATACCCGCTGAGCGTCCGCAGGTACGCCGCACCTGGAGGTGTCTTCCTGACGATGATGCTCCGCCGATCCGCCTTGTCTGTCTCGCGCTTCGCAAACGTCAGGTCTTCAAGCAGATCCAACGCTCGCGTGATTGCCGGCTTTGAGACCTTCAAATCGGCCGCCAAGCCACGCACCGTGTGGTCCGTGCCAGACTCCAGATAAATCTTCAGGAAGACCGCCAACTGACGGGCCGACATATCACGCACGTCACTCCGGACGATCGAGACCATCGTCTCCTTCAAAACAAGCAACGATGCGTTGGCAGTAGGTGCGGTTGCCATTGCCGGCTCCTATGGTGGATGGGGCGAGATGAAAGCTATTAACCGATTCGGCTCAAGGCTTGCGCAGGCGGGCCGATATCGTACCTATGCTGGACTGACCCCGCAATCCCCCGGCACGCCGCGACCAGGGGAATCGCTTGAATGACCTAAGCTGTGCCGGTGACGACGTTAAGGAGATAATCTTGGTTCCATCCGGCCTTTTTTCGGCGGTTTTTGAGGCTGGTGATAGGCTTTGCCTGTGTGAGGAGATTGAGGGCGGTGTGCT
>DASRQX010000291.1:0-12007 GCA_035696165.1 Acetobacteraceae bacterium
GCAGCCCGACCCTGACGCGCTGCTGTATCCCAAGCAGCACACGGTGTTCGCCGCGCGCGCGGCCGGCATTCTGCCGCTGGGGTTCGTCGGCTCGATCGCCGATTTCCGCGACCAGGATGCGTTCCGCGCCATCGTGCGCCGGTCCAAACGGCTGGGCTTCGTCGGCGCCAGCGCAATCCACCCGCTGCAGGTGCCGGTGTTGAACGAGGAATTCTCCCCTACGGACGAGGAAGTCGATCGGGCGGGGCGCATGGTGGCGGCCTACGACAAGGCGTACGCCGACGGCGTCGGGGCGGTGCAGTTCGAGGGCGCCATGATCGACATTCCGGTGGTGGAACGCGCCCGCACGGTGCTCAAACGCGCCGCCGCGATCCGCGCCCGCGCGAAGGCATAGCGCGCATGGGACCGCTCGCCGGCCTGAAGGTGATCGAGATGACCGGCATCGGCCCGGGGCCGATGTGCGCCATGCTGCTGGCCGATCTCGGCGCCACCGTGCTGCGCATCGATCGCACCACACCGAGCGATCTGGGCATCCAGCGCGACACGCGCTTCAACCTGCTGCTGCGCAGTCGCAAGGCGATCCCGCTCGATCTGAAGCGGCCGGATGGGGCCGCCCTGGCGCTGCGGCTGATCGAGCGGGCCGACGCGCTGATCGAGGGGTTTCGTCCCGGCGTGATGGAGCGGCTGGGGCTTGGTCCGGATGTGTGCCTGGCGCACAACAAGCGGCTGATCTACGGCCGCATGACCGGGTGGGGCCAGGACGGGCCGTTGGCGCAGGCGGCCGGGCACGACCTTAACTACATCGCGCTGACCGGTGCGCTGCACGCGATCGGCCGCGCCGGCGGCCCCCCGGCAGTGCCGCTGAACCTGATCGGCGATTTCGGCGGCGGCGCGATGTACCTGGCATTCGGCATCATGTGCGGTTGCTACGAGGCGGCGCGCTCAGGCAAGGGTCAGGTGGTGGACGCGGCGATGGTCGATGGGATCGCGTCGTTGATGACCTCGCTCTACGGCATGCTGGCGGAAGGACGCTGGAGCCACGCGCGCGGCAGCAACATCACCGATTCCGGCGCGCCTTTCTACGATGTCTATATCTGCGGCGACGGGCAGTACATCTCGCTCGGCCCCATCGAGGCGAAGTTCTACGCCGAGTTGTTGCGCCGGTTGGAGATCGATCCGGCGACGATGCCGGCGCAACTCGATCGCGCGCGGTGGCATGAGAGCCGCGCGCGGATCGCGACGGTGCTGCTGTCGCGACCGCGCGAGGAATGGTGCGCCCGACTGGAAGGCACCGATGTGTGCTTCGCCCCGGTGCTGACGATGGAGGAAGCGCCCAACCATCCGCACCATGCCGCGCGCGGCACGTATGTGACGGTGGACGGTGTCGTGCAACCGGGCCCGGCGCCGAGATTCTCTCGTACGGTGGCTGACCTGCCACACGCGCCGTTGCCGGCCGATGCGGCCGGGGTCGCCAACGCGCTTGCCGGCTGGATCGACGCGGACGAGATCGCGGCGCTGCATGCGGCGGGGACGCTGCCACGCGTCTAGCTTGTATAATGCCCACGCGGCGCGGATCGCACCCGTCGCAATAGCCGACGCCACCAACACCCCTGGTCGCGTCCGTTACGCCAGCTGGCGCGGCAAGGCGCGGCGACTGCTGGCAATCGGGATCGGTGCGGTCTCCCGCCGCCGCAGCATCGCCATGACCTCCAACGCCGGCTGCGGCGGGCTGACGAAGTAGCCTTGCACCTCGGTGCAACCCTCCTGGCGCACCTGCGCAAACTGCTCGGCGTTCTCCACCCCCTCGGCCGTGATCAACATGCCGAGGTTCGAGCCACGCCCGGTTATGGCTCGCACTATCATCGCCGCGCTCGTTGCCGCCGCCGAAGGCCAGTCGGCCGTCGTGCCCCCGGAGGCGGGTGGCGGCCCCAAGAGATCGCCGACGAACGAGCGGTCAATCTTGATCTTGTCGAACGGGAAGCGGCGCAGATAGCTCAGCGAGGAATATCCCGTGCCGAAATCATCCATCGAGATGCGAACACCAAGGTCGTGCAGACTGTGCAGCATCGTCATCACCAGTTCGGTCTTCTGCAGCAGCGCCATTTCGATGATCTCCAGCTCCAGCCGTCGCGGCACCAGCCCGGTTTCTTCCAGCGTCTCGTGCACCAGCGCCACGAGACGCTTGCTTTTGCACTGCACGGGCGACATGTTCACCGCCACGTGGACATAGGCCGGCCAGGACGCGGCCTCGGCGCATGCGGTGCGCAGAACCCATTCGCCGATAGGAACGATCAATCCCGTCTGCTCGGCGAGTGCAATGAAGTCGGCGGGCGCCACGCGGCCGCGGGTCGGGCTGTTCCAGCGCAGCAGTGCCTCAAAGCCGGTGACACGGTCCTCCACAAGACTGTACAGCGGCTGGTAGTAGAGTTCGAACTCGCTGCGCTGGACCGCGAGCCGCAGATCCGCCTCCAGCCCACGACGGGCATGCAGGTGATCATCCATGCCGGCGGCAAACAGGACGAAGATGCCGCGCTCCTCCTTCGCCCGGTAAAGCGCAACCTTGGCGCTTCAAGAACTCGGTGCCCGGGGTCCCCGGTTCAGACAGCGCGATGCCGATGCTCGTGCCAATCACGATATCACGACCTTGCACCTCATGCGGTGCCCCGATCGACTCGATGACCCGTGCTGCAAGCGATGTCGCGGATGCGGCGCCGTCGACGCCACTGGCCAGCACGATTGCGAACTCGTCGCCGCCGAGACGGGCGATCAGGTCACCGTCACGTGCGCAGTGGCGCAGTGGCGCAGGCGTTCGGCCACCAACCGCAGCAACACGTCGCCAGCGGCGTGACCGAGCGTATCGTTGATCTCCTTGAAATGATCGAGGTCAAGGCAGAGCACGGCAAAGTGCTGGCTCTCGCTTAGTCCGATGACCACGGCCTCCAGATGGTCCTGGAGCAGCGTGCGGTTCGGCAGGCCAGTCAGCGTGTCGTGGCGTGCCAAAAACGTGATCTGCTGCTCGTTGTGACGCCTCTCGGTGACGTCCTCGATAGTGACGACGGCGCCACCATTGACCATAGGCACGCTCCCGACCCGCACGATCAGGCCGGCGCGCATCGCCACCTCGACTTCGCTCGGGTGCCGCGCGCTTAGTTGCGCGGTGTACCGTGCACAGAGTTCGTCAGGATCTTCGCCCGCATACCGCCTGTGGCGAAGGCTGGTGTCGATTACCTCATGCAACGTCATGCCGGCCGCGATGCTGCCCAAGGGCATGCGACAGATCGCGAAGAAGCGTCCATTGACCAGTTGCACCCGCAGGTCAGGGCTCCACACCATCATGCCCCGCAGCATGCTGATCAACGCCGCGTCGAACTGCAGGTTGGAGCGCCGCAACGCCGCCTCGCCTTGAAAACGGGCGATGGGGCGTTCTCGCGAAAAACCTCTATTGCGGCCGCCATGGCGCCGATCTCGTCGTACCGTCCGCGCTCGGGTACTTCGGCCGCGACATCGCCGTCCGCAAGGCGCGTAACCGCGGCAGTCAGGTGCTGGACGGGCAAAACCAGGCGGCGCAGCAGCACCAGATACGCCCCGCCCCCAACTATGACCAAGCTGAATGTCGTTGCCGCGGCGATCGCCAGGCGCGCCAGGGCCGCGAAGGCCAGGGCCTTGCCATAGTCAATTGCTTCGGTGATGGCGGCGTCCCGCGCGATAAGCGTTCCGGCCAGCGCCTCCACTGTCCAGTTGCGGAATGCGGCAATCGGCATGGGCCGCGCGCTCCCAGCCTGCGCGAGAGCCACGAATTCAAGGTAACGCGGCTCCGCTTCCCGAAAGAAGCCGTCGCGGGTCGCGGTGACGGCAGCCACCAGGTGCGGAGGCTCACCCACGATGAGAGCCTGTCGTTGCAGACGATTCCAGGCATGCGGGACCTGGCCCGTCAGGTACATCGCGTCGTTGAGTTGGTTCGGTGCAAGCACCAGGCCGCCCATCCAACCGCTCAGGTAGCTGCTGCGCCGGCCAGCGGCGGAGCACATCTCGACGGCGAGGCTGCGGACCGCGACCCAGGCGCCGACTGCGGCGTTGGCCCGGCCCACCCCCGCTCCGCCTGTGCCATGGCGACCTCGACCGCATCCAACCGTTCGAAGAGCTGCGCCATCATCGCCGGCACCAGCTTCGGGTCGCGCTTCGCCAGGGGAAGGCGGATAGCCTCGGCCACACCGGCGCGCGCGGCGCCTAGCATCTCCCGTGCCTTCGTCACCGCTTCGTCCGACAGGCCGGCAGCATGCAGGCTTCGCTGCGTATGGTTGAGCAGGGCATCGTTCTGCGACGCGATCTTTGCCAGGTCCATGGCGACCGGGCCATCGGCCAGGGCGCGTTCCCGCAAGGCGCCACGTTCGATCGACAAGGCCTCAACAAGGTGCGGCGCGTCGCCCATGGCTCGCGCCGCGCGAACGGCCGTCGTCGCCCCGACCCACTCCGACCGGGCGCCGCAGGCAATCCAGGCGGACCAACCCACCGCGGGCAGGCACACCGTGGCGAAGCACAGAAGGAAGACGATACGGAGTTTCATCAGAGCGCTATTTAGGGTGTTCCAAATTTGCGAGAGGCAGACCTGGTTTGTTGGATCCAGGTTTGCATTTCATGAACGAGGCCTTAACAGGGTGTGTGGATTCGCCTCCCTAAATCGGCCTTGATCGGTCGGTTTCTCGGCCGTTGACGTAACGAACAGAAATCCGTCGCGATTGGTAGCCGTACGATTTCGACAACAGTTCCAATATCACGCCGGACGGTGAACCAGCCGTTAGCAGGCCGCGGCGGCGCGCCAAACAAACACTCATAATAATGGTCATTGTTTATAGCCGTTGCTATGAATCGGTTGAAGTTCCGCTGGCGAAAGCCCCGGGTTTCGCACCGTCGCAATACGCTATCGGGTCACGATGCACGACCCGAATAGCCGGGTTCATTCACGCGGCGCAGATCGCATCCATCACGGCAGGCGACGTCAATTTCTTGCTCGATGTCCGACCGGCCGCCGGCACTCCGGCAGGTTAGGAGATTACCCCAGTATGTTGAATCACTGCTGTACGGCGAATAAGCAAGCAGTTTCAATTGGTTATACTATGTTGCCAGTTGGCGTCTGTATGCTGATCGCGAACCTTAAGTCCCTGTCTGGGGTTTTTCAAATACTGTGGCTGCAACGGGGTCTTTCAATGTGTAGCCTGAGACTACCGTGCTGAGCCGCTCGTCAGTGACAATCGGCACGACCGCGCGGGATATCGCTTCATCCGGCGTGACTGAGTTCAAATCGACACCACCCAAAATGTCTGAGAAACCCTTATAGATTAGCCATTTCCGGGCAGTTCGTTCGGAAAACTCCGGACAGCAGTGATGTTGAACGGTAACCATTTGGCCACCGCCGGATGCTATTCTGCTACGGTATAGAAACAACACGCTCGAAAGCCGCGCCTTGACAAGACGACCCGACTTTTGTCCTCGGTCTGTGCTGCCGCCCGTGCTCGCGCGCCGCAGGCGATCGGCCCCGCGGCGCGCGAGCTGCAGATCCAGAACCAGCGCTTCGACGTGGCGCCCAACAATCTGACGCAGGGCGTCTGCTTTTCCGACGGCGCACACCGGCTTATACTGGCCAACCGGCGCGATGCCGAGATGTATAATCTGCCCATGGAGGCGATCCGCCCGGGAACCACGCTCAAGGAGATCATCGATCATCGTTTCGCGGTCGGGGCATTTCCCGACATGACCCGAGATGAATACCTGGCGTCGCGCGACGCGATCAAGACCTCCCACGAACCCAGTGACACGGTCGTCGAGCTCAAGAACGGTCGCGTCATTTCCATTCATCGCCGGCCGATGCCGGACGGCGGCTCGGTTGCCACACATGATGACATCACCGAACGGCGCGAGGCCGAGGCACAGCTGGTCTACATGGCGCGGCACGACGCCTTGACCGGGTTGCCGAACCGCGCGCTGCTGCGCGAGCGAATAGGCCAGGAATCGGATCAACGGGCGCGTGACGAAAACCTCGTCATGCTCTGCCTCGACCTGGATCATTTCAAGAATGTAAATGACACCTTCGGCCATGCCGTTGGCGATGCGCTGCTATGCGCCGCGGCGGAGCGGCTGCGTGCCAGCGTGCGTGACGAGGACATCGTGGTGCGGCTCGGTGGCGACGAGTTAAGCATCGTGCAAGTCGGCGGCGAGCAGCCGGGTCAGGCCGTTGCCCTGGCGGAGCGCCTTATCGAAGCTCTCGGCCGGCCGTTTCAGTTGGGGGCTCACCAGGTCACGATTGGCACCAGCGTGGGCACCGCACTTGACACGCGTCGCGGCGCCGATGCCGAGACGTTGCTCAAAAGCGCCGACATGGCGCCATATCGCGCGAAAGCGGATTGTCGCGGAACCTACCGATTTTTCGAGCCGATCATCGACACGCAGATGCAGCTCCGCCACGCGTTGGAGACGGACCTGCGCAGGGCAGTGGCGAACGGCGAGTTCGAACTGTTCTTTCAGCCGATCCTCAATGCGCAGACCTACGCACTGAGCGGTCTTGAGGCGTTGGTCCGCTGGCGGCACAAGCCGCGAGGCCTGGTTCCACCAATGGAATTCATCCCGCTGGCCGAGGAGATCGGGTTGATCGTGCCGCTGGGCGACTGGATCGTCCAGGAGGCCTGCCGGCAGGCTGCAACCTGGCCGGACGCAATTACCGTGGCGGTCAACCTGTCGCCCATGCAGTTCCAGGATCCGGATCTGGTGGCGACCATCCGTAGCGCACTGAAAACCTCCGGATTGCCGCCGGAACGCCTCAAACTGGAGATCACCGAGTCGCTCATGCTGCAGGACACGCCTGCGACGTTGAAGGTCCTGGATCGGCTGCAAAGTCTCGGGCCGGCATCTCGCTGGATGAATTCTGAACCGGCTACGCGTCGATCGGCTATCTGCGAAGTTTCCCATTCGACACGATAAAGATCGATCGATCGTTCATTCGAGACTTGGGGGTCAAGCCGGACGCGCTGGCAATCGTCCACACGATCGTCGATCTCGGCCGCGCGCTGGGCATGTCCGTCGTCGCCGAGGGCGTCGAGACAACCGCGCAGCTTACGATGCTGCAGGCAGAGCGGTGCAACGAAGTGCAAGGCATCCTGTTCAGCCACCCGCTGCCGGCCGCCGAGGTTGCTGCCTTGATCGCCCATCTGGATGCAGCGATCCGAGTGGCCGCCTGAACGTCGGCCCAGGATCCCAGGCCAAACTTCTTGCCAGCGGCCGCGGCCGTTGGCTCTTGGTCCGTTCGAGGCCGGCGCCGGTAGATAGACTCCTCGCTCGAGGGAATCTGGGCCTGCCGCATGAAAGGAGGCAAGATTGACCACGGAGACAGGTAGAAGAAAGAACAAGCATCAACTCAATATTCCTCTCTGTGTATCCGTGGTGATCTTTCGTTTCTATAGTTTATCAAAGACACGGATTTCCATGGGTAATGCCAGCGGCCGAAAGTATTAACGTACGCTGCCCACCCCCGTCATGGCCGGCGAAGGCCAGCCATGACGAGTGGAGCGTCGGGACTTTCGGCCGTTGGTATAAGTGGTATATCAGGCAGCGTATTCACGCCGTAACTCGCGCTTCAGCAGCTTGCCCGCGGTGTTGCGCGGCAGACTGGCCACGAACACCACCCGCTTGGGCAGCTTGAACGCTGCCACGTGCTGACGCGCGTGCACGATCAATGCGTCTGCCTCCACTGTGCAGCCCTCGCGCAGCACGACGAAGGCCGTGACGGCCTCGATCCATTTGTCGTCGGGCAGGCCAACCACCGCGACCTCGGAGACGGCCGGGTGGGTGAACAGCGCCTCCTCCACCTCACGGCTGGCCACCAGCACGCCGCCGGTGTTGATCACGTCGCGGATGCGATCGACGATGTACAGATAGCCGCCCTCGTCGGCGTATCCGACGTCGCCGGAATGAAACCATCCGCCGGCGAAGGCTTCCTCGGTTTCCTTCGGCTTGTTCCAATAGCCGACCAGCAAATGCGGCGAGCGGTGCACGATCTCGCCATGCGTGCCCGGCGGCACGTCGTTCATGTCCGGATCGACCACGCGGGTCGCCACGTTCAGCGCCGGCCGGCCGCACGACGCCGGGCGGGCGTCGTGTTCCTCCGGGCGCAAGACGGTGGCAAGCGGCGCAATCTCGGTCTGGCCGTAGCAGTTGTATGGCCTGGCGTTGGGCAGCCGCTCGCGCAGCTCCCGCAGCACCGGCACCGGCATGATCGACGCACCATAGTAGATCCGCTGCAGCGAGCGCAGATCGCGCGTGGCGAAGTCCGGATGGCGCAGCAGGCTGATCCAGACGGTCGGCGGCGAGAAGAACGAGGTAATTCGCTGCTGCTCGATCAGCCGCAGCACCAGGTCGGGAACCGGCGCCTCGATCAACACGGTGCGCGCGCCGACCAGCATCTGCGGGATGGTAAAAGCGTGCATCTGCGCGGTATGGTACAGCGGCAGCGCGCCCAGGGCACGGTCCTCCGCGGTGTAATCCATTTCGTGGATGACGGAGTAGTACTGCGACATCATCGCCCGATGCGTCATCATCGCACCCTTGGGCGCCGCGGTCGTTCCGGACGTGTACACGATCTGCGCCAGCGAATCATCGCCGGTCGGTGGATCGATATCAGGCGGCACCGTCGGGTCTAGCGCGATAGCCAGGATGTCGAGCTCACCCCCTCCGTCGAACCGGCCGCGTATCTCGATCTCGATGCCCACAACGTTGGCCTCAAGCGCCGGCGCGGTCAGCAACGCGCGAGCGCCCGACTGGTGCAGGATGTAGCGCAGCTCGCCTCCGGTCAGCGCGTAGTTCACCGGCACATGCACCAGGCCAGCGCGGCAGCAGGCAAAGAACGCAATCAGATAAGCGTCCGAATTGCGCCCATAGGCGGCCACGCGATCACCCGGCCGCAACCCAATATCGGTCAAACGGCGGGCAACGCGGCTGGTGGCGGCGTCGATTGCCTGGAAGCTCCAGATGCGGTCGCCAAACACCAGAGCCTCGCGGTCGCGGAACCGAGCAGCAGCGCGAACCACAGCATCGCTGAGGGTGTTGCGCCCGGCGCGCGCGATGACGTCGTTGATCATGCACCTGCCCCGACGAACGTTTCCCGACCGACAGTCCATTATGCTCGCCCGAGCGCGGCCCACGTCAAGGACCAGCACCACGGCAAGGCAACTATCTGAATGGTGGAAGGTCAGGGCGCTGCCCTGAAACCCGCCAGGGGGCTTTGCCCGCTGGACCCCCACCAAAGGCGGAGCCTTTGGGGTCCATCCATTTTGACTGGGGTACGGGAGGAGGGACTGGGCCGAGGCGGGTGGCCGCCTCGGCCCAGTCCCCCCTCCCGTACCCCAGCCAAGTGACGGGTTCCATGGGCTTTGCCCTTGGCGGGGACCCAAGGGGCAGCGCCCCTTGGTGGGGTCCGGGGCAAAGCCCCGGCCTTCCACCATTCAGATACTTGCCTTGCCGCGGCGCTAGCCTTCGGCTACACCGCCGCCGCGCGCCGGCACCCCTGGAGGCCGGCGTTGGTATTTGCGGGAGCACACCATGGCCAATGTCGTGACGATCGAGGCCGAGGCGCGTGCGCGAGCCGGTAAGGGGGCGGCGCGTGCGACACGGCGAGCGGGCAGGGTGCCCGCGGTGATTTACGGAGCGCATCTGGCGCCCAGCCTGATTTCGTTGGAGCCGCGCTCGGTGTTGCGCGAGTTGACGCGGGCTGGCTGGCAGTCGCGCGTTTATGAGGTGGCGGTGGATGGCGTGCCGACCCGGGCGCTGATCCGCGACGTCCAGTTTCATCCGGTGTCGGATGCGCCGGAGCACGTGGATTTCCAGCGCCTTGCCGCCGGCGAGAAGATCCGCGTGGCGGTGCCGGTGCATTTCGACAATGAGGCGCTGAGCACGGGTCTCAAGCGTGGCGGCGTGTTGAATGTGGTGCGCCATGCGGTCGAGGTCTATTGCGATCCGGACCATATCCCGGAGCAGTTCGTCGCCGATCTGGATGGCCTCGACTTCAACGACAACGTTCGCTGGCACGACCTGAAGGGGATCGAGGGGACGCAGCCGGTGATCACCGGGCGCGACTTCGTTGTCGCGACAGTGGCGCCGCCCACCAAGATGGCCGAGGCGGCGGCCGAGGCAGCGCCGACAGCGGTGGCGGCACCGGTCGTGGCTGCGCCGGCGGCGAAGGCGCCGGCCGCCAAGAAAGAGGGCCGGGATAAGGGCAGGAAGGGCTGATCCCAGCCGCGGAGGTGTCATGCAGCTCTGGGTCGGGCTCGGCAATCCGGAGCCGGGCATGGCTCGGAACCGGCACAACATCGGCTTCATGGCGCTGGATGTGATTGCCATCCGCCACGGGTTCAGCCCGTGGCGACAGCGTTTCAAGGGATTGGTGGCTGAGGGCATGGTGGGCCAGCACAAGGTGTTGGCGCTGAAGCCGCAGACCTACATGAACGCCTCGGGTGAATCGGTGCAGGCGGCGGCCGCGTTCTACAAGCTGGAACCGGAGGCGATCATCGCGTTCCATGACGAGCTGGACCTGGTGCCCAGCAAGGTGCGGGTGAAGCGTGGCGGCGGCGCGGCCGGGCATAATGGGTTGCGCAGCATGGACCGCATGCTCGGCACCCCGGAATATTGGCGGGTGCGGCTGGGGATCGGCCATCCCGGGGAGAAGGAGCGCGTGCTGGGGCACGTGCTCGGCGATTTCGGCAAGGACGATCGCGACTGGCTGGTGCGGGTGCTGGACGCGGTGGCCGATGCCGCGGTGCTGCTGGCCGACGGCAAACCCGAGGAATTCATGACCAAGGTGGCGCTGTTGGCTCCGCCGGGCGATGGGTCATTGGGCGGGGGGTCGTAGGCGTGCCCCACGTGTCATGCCGGCGCCTGCCGGCATCCATGACTTTGGCGACGCCACGAAGTCAAGTCGTGGATACCGGCCTTCGCCGGCATGACCGGAAAAGGACGGCGTAGATGGGTTTCAACTGCGGCATCGTCGGGCTGCCAAATGTCGGCAAATCGACGCTGTTCAACGCGTTGACCGCGACCGCCGCGGCGCAAGCGGCGAACTATCCGTTCTGCACGATCGAGCCGAATGTGGGGCGTGTCGCGGTGCCGGATCGGCGGCTGGACGTGCTGGCGGCGATCGGCAAGTCGGCGAAGATTATTCCGACCAGTCTGGAGTTCGTCGATATTGCCGGGCTGGTGCGCGGGGCGAGCAAGGGCGAGGGCCTGGGCAACCAGTTCCTCGCCACCATCCGCGAGGTCGATGCGATCATCCACGTGCTGCGCTGCTTCGAGGATGCGGACGTGACGCATGTCGAGGGCTCGATCGATCCGCTGCGCGATGCGGAGACGGTGGAGACCGAGCTGATGCTCGCCGACCTGGAGAGCCTGGAGAAGCGGCTGTATGCGGCGCAGAAGAAGGCGCGCGGGGCGGACAAGGAGAGCATTGCCGCGGTGGCGCTGATGGAGCCGCTGGTTGCGGCGCTGGCCGCGGGGCGGCCGGCGCGGACGGCGATTCCTGCGGGGCAGGAGGAGGCGGTGCGGCGGCTGCAACTGCTGACCTCGAAGCCGGTGTTGTATGTGTGCAACGTCGAGGAGGGGGCGGCGGCAACGGGGAATGCGTTTTCGGCGCTGGTGGAGGGGCGGGCGAAGGCGGAAGGCGCGCGGGTGGTGATCGTTTCGGCGGCGATCGAGGCTGAGGTGGCGCAGCTGGCGGCAGTCGATCGGGCGGAGTTTTTGGAGGGGCTGGGGCTGCACGACAGCGGCTTGGACCGGGTGATCCGCGCCGGCTACGACCTGCTGGGGCTGGTTACGTATTTTACGGTGGGGCCGAAGGAGGCTCGGGCTTGGACGATCGTGCAGGGCACCCGGGCGCCGCAGGCGGCGGCGGTGATCCATAAGGATTTCGAGCGTGGGTTCATTGCCTGCGAAACGATCGCGTATGAGGATTTCGTTGCGTGCCAGGGCGAGC
>DASRQX010000292.1:0-2161 GCA_035696165.1 Acetobacteraceae bacterium
ACCCAGCCTGAGATTCTCAGCGCCGACCTGTCGTCGCTGGTGCTCGACCTCGCGCGATGGGGCGTCAGCGATCCCTCGACCCTGGCGTTTCTGGACGCGCCGCCGGCGCCCGCGCTGAAGGAGGCGCGAAGCCTGCTGCGCGAACTCGGGGCGATCGACGGCGATGGCCGGATCACGCCGGAAGGCCAGAGCCTGCGCGCGCTGGCGCTGCCGCCGCGGCTGGCGCGCATGATCGTGGATTCGCATCGTTGGGGCGCGGCCGAGCCAGCCGCGAAGATCGCCGCTATTCTCACCGAACGCGGGCTCGGCGGCGACAGCGTCGACCTTGATATCAGGCTCGATCAATTCCGCCGCGACCGCTCGCCCCGCGCGAGCAGCGCACGCAGCCTGGCGCAACGCTGGGCGTCGCAAGTGGCCGGGGCCTCTCCTCCCTCCCCCCTTGCGGGGGAGGGTCGGGGTGGGGGGTCTCCAAGCACGGCGGCAGCGGCTGTAGCCACCCCCACCCCCGACCCCTCCCCGCAAGGGGGAGGGGAGCATCCTTCCACTGGTGTCATGCTGGCTTTTGCATTTCCGGACCGGGTGGCGCGCAATCGCGGCAATGGCGGCTTCGTGCTGGCCAATGGGCGCGGTGCGACGGTGGACCAGACTTCCGCGCTGGCGCGCACGCCTTATATCGCGGTCGCCGAATTGACCGGGACCGCGGCCCAGGGCCGCATTCTGCTGGCGGCGCCGATCACGGCCGCCGACATCGAACAGCACTTCGCCGATCAAATCGAGGTCGCCGATGAGATTTCGTTCGACCGCGATGCGATGGCGTTGCGGGCGCGGCGCAAACGAACCCTGCACGCGATCACACTGTCGGAAACCCCGATGGCGCTGTCGCCCTCGGCGGAAACCGCACGGGTGCTGGCCGATGGACTGGTCGGCGCGGGCTCGGATCAATTGCCTTGGTCGAAACCCCTGAAGCAGTGGCGCGACCGCGTGATGTTTCTGCGCGCGGCCGAGGCAGGTGCTCCATCGAATCCCTGGCCGGACCTGTCCGACGCGGCGCTTGCAGCACAGCGCGAGGCATGGTTGACGCCGGCGCTCTTCGACAAGACTTCGCTGAAGCAGCTTTCGGCGGGCGACCTGTCGGAGGCACTGACGACGCTGCTGCCCTGGGAATTGCGCGCGCGGCTGCAGCGCGAGGCGCCGACGCATTTCGAGGCGCCGACCGGCACAATGCTTGCGATCGATTACGAAGCCGAGCAGGGACCGACGATCGCGGTCCGGCTGCAGGAATTGTTCGGGATGAACACCCATCCGTCGGTTGCCAAAGGCGCGGTGCCGCTGGTGCTGGAACTGCTGTCGCCGGCGCACCGGCCGGTGCAGGTGACGCGCGATCTGCCGGGCTTCTGGCGCGGCAGCTACGCGGCGGTGCGTTCCGACCTGCGCGGGCGTTATCCGCGGCACCCCTGGCCGGAGGATCCGGCCAGCGCTGTGCCGACACGCCGCGTCAAGCCGCGGGGAACCTGAGCGCAAGCCGTCATCCGCCGCGGCTGGATGGAATTAACGCCGCGTATCCAGCCTTTCCCATTAACGCTTCACTCATCTTTTTCGTCAAAATGGCAGCCTTTCTCACCGCCGTTGGTCGCGACTTGGCGGCTGACGTGGTGATATCGGGTGTTCGGATCGAGTGTGGCGTGATGCGTAACATAATGATCTTTGCCGCCGTCATTGCCGGCCTCGGCACCCTGATGGCGCAGATGGCCGACCGGATGGCGCCGGCGCTCGCCCATACCGTGTCGCCCAAAGCGGCCGCCGTCGTGACCACTGTTGCGCAAGCCGGTTCTCGCAGCATCAGCATCCCCCGCGACGCCCGCGGCCATTTCGAAACCGAGGGCCGGATCGACGGCCAGCGCATCGGCTTCATGGTCGACACCGGCGCCTCGATGATCGCGCTGAACGAAACCTCCGCCGCGCGGTTCGGGCTGCGCCCGGCCAGAGGCGACTTCAACGCCACGGTCACGACCGCCAACGGCGCCATCAAAGCCGCGCGCACCCGGATTGCCATGGTCGATGTCGGCGGGCTGGTGGTGCGCGATGTCGATGCCATGGTGCTGCCCGACGAAGCCTTGTCGGAGAACCTGCTCGGCCTGTCGTTCCTGTCGAAGCTGAAGCG
>DASRQX010000293.1:0-6591 GCA_035696165.1 Acetobacteraceae bacterium
TGCATCAAGTGTCGCGGGCGCTAACTCGCAGGCGAGTGTCGCCGGCCTTGGCGGGCGGCAAAGGCAGCGGCAGGCGCTGCACTTTTTCCGCCCTGCGCCCCCCATCCTTCGCCCGCCCGCCAACACCGCCCGACGCTACACCTTGACGAACGGGCAGAGGCCGGGAGTCATTGGCCGCCACGCGTCCGCCGGCTTGATCACCGCGAGATTGGTGCAGAAATCGTACTTGTATTTCGCTTCCGCCGCCGGCTTGACCTGCCACAGATACATCTGGTGCATCACGCGGCCATCCTCGCGGATCGTCACGTTATCGTTGTAAAAATCGTTGACCTTGGTGGCCTTCATCTTCGCGACCACGGCGTCGGCGTCCGTCGTGCCGGCGGCCTGTACCGCCTTCAGCCAGTGGAACGTCGCACAGTACTGCCCGGCGTGCAGCAACCCGGGCACCATGCCGCCCATCTTCGCGCCCCAGCGCTTCGACCAGGCGCGCGTCTTGTCGGTCATGTCCCAGTAGAACGAGTCGGTGTAGATCAGCCCCTCGCAGGTCTTCTGCCCCAGCGAGTTCACGTCGCTGATCTGCATCAGCAGCGTGGCCACCTTCATGCCCTTGCCACTGATCCCGAACTCCGCCGCCTGCTTGATGCAGTTCTGCAGATCGGTGCCGGCATTCGCCAGCCCCAGCACCTTGGCACCCGACGATTGCGCCTGCACCAGGAAGCTGGAGAAATCCGGCGTCGCCAGCGGCGCGCGCGTCACGCCCAACACCTTGCCGCCGTTCTTCTTCACCGCGTTGATCGTATCGCGCTCCAGAGCATAGCCGAACGCGTAGTCCGCGGTGACGAAAAACCACGAATCGCCGCCAGCCTTGGTCAGCGCGGTGCCAGTCCCGTTGGCCAGCGCGTACGTATCATAAGAGAAATGAATGCCATACGGCGTGCATTTCGGCCCAGTCATGTCCGACGTCGCTGGCCCGGTAATCAGATACGGCCGCTTCTTCTCGAACGCGATCTGCTGCACTGCGAGGCCCGACGAACTCGCCGCGCCATCGGTCAGCGCATCAACCCCCTGGCTATCGATCCATTCGCGTGCCAGTGCGGCGGCGACATCGGGTTTGTTCTGGTCATCGCCTTGCAGGATCTCGACCGGCCGGCCCAGCACCGACCCGCCGATATCCTCCACTGCCAACGCCACGGCGACCTTGTTGCCCGGACCGCCAACGTCCCGGTATGGCCCGCTCATGTCGCTGAGCAGACCGATCTTCACCGACTTCGACGTGCTCTGCGCACGAATGATGCCCGGCTTGGCCAGCGGCACGGCTGCCAATCCGGCGAGCGCGGCACGACGAGTGATGCGCGGCATGAACGGAAACTCCCCTCTTGAGTCGTTGTGGTAGGTTTGGTTTCGTACAGTTTGCCGCCGATCGCGGGCCGTGAGAAGAGGGCCCCACGATGCTGTTCACGGGAGGATCACGATGCCATACATGTCGGGCAGGGCCGTGCCGCTGGCGCGGGAGCACACCTTCAACAGCACCGCGCCGTCGCTGACGTGATGGCCGCATCGATGGTCCACTCCAGAAACCGGTCGCTCTGAGATGTCAGATCAACAGATCCTTGACACGATCGAAATATTCTTGACGCGCGACGTCGCGCCGCACGTCCACGCGCTGGAGAAATCCGATACCTGGCCTGCCGACATCGTCGCGCGCATGCGGGACCTTGGCCTGTTCGGTGCGACCATCAGCGCGGAGTATGGCGGCCTGGGTCTGCCCTGCGCGACCTATGCCGCAATCGTCGAACGCATTGCGCGCGTGTGGATGTCGCTCACCGGGATCTTCAATTCGCACCTGATCATGTCGGCCGTGGTCGAACGCCAGGGCACCGAATCGCAAAAGCGTGAATACCTGCCGCGCTTCGCCAGCGGCGAGCTGCGTGGCGGCCTGGCGCTGACCGAACCCGACTGCGGCACCGATCTGCAAGCCATCCGCACCACCGCGCGCCGCGACGGCGACGCCTACATCATCAACGGGACCAAGACGTGGATCAGCAACGGCATCCATGGTTCCTGCTTCGCGCTGCTGGTGAAGACCGATCCCACTGCCGAGCCACGCCATCGCGGCATGAGCATGTTCCTCGCCGAGAAAGGCCCTGGATTCACTGTCAGCCGCAAGCTAGAGAAACTGGGATACAAAGGCATCGACAGCGCGGAACTGGTCTTCGACAACTACCGCGTGCCGGCGGATCGTCTGATCGGTGGCGTCGAAGGCCTCGGCCTGAAGCACGCGCTGTCCGGGCTCGAACTCGGCCGCATCAACGTCGCCTCGCGTGGTGTCGGTATCGCCCAGGCGGCGTTGGATGAATCCGTCCGCTACGCCCAGCTTCGCAAGACCTTCGGCAAACCCATCGCCCAACACCAGGCGATCCAGCTCAAACTCGCCGACATGGCCACCCGCACCGAGGCCGCCCGCCTGCTTACCCGCCGCGCTGCGGACCTCTACGACCAAGGCCAGCGCTGCGACATGGAGGCCGGCATGGCCAAGCTGTTCGCCAGCGAGGCGGCGCTGGAAAACGCCACCGAGGCCATGCGCGTGCACGGCGGCTACGGCTATTCCACCGAATTCCCGGTCGAACGTCTGTATCGCGACGCCCCGCTGCTGGTGATCGGCGAGGGCACCAACGAGCTGCAACGCATCATCATCGCGCGCCAACTGGTGCAGCGGAGCCCGGCATGAACCCGCCTCTCGCCGGCATGCGCATCATCGCCGTCGAACAATACGGCGCCGGACCATTCGGGTCCATGCAGCTGGCCGACATGGGCGCCGAAGTCATCAAGATCGAAAACCCCGCGGAGGGCGGCGACGTCTCTCGCCATGTCGGCCCGCATTTCCTGGGCAAGAACGACAGCCACTTCTTCCAGGCCTTCAACCGCAACAAGCGCTCTATCACGCTTAACCTGCGCGGTGCCGAAGGCCGCGCGGTGCTGCACGACCTGGTGCGCGGTGCCGACGGCGTGCTCGACAATCTGCGCGGCGACCAACCCGCCCGCCTCGGCACCACCTATGACGCACTGAAAGACGCCAACCCCCGCATCGTCTGCGCGCATCTCTCCGCCTTCGGCCGCGGCGGCAACCGCGCGAACTGGCCCGGTTATGACTACCTGATGCAGGCCGAGGCTGGCTACCTGTCCCTCACCGGCGAACCCGACGGCGCCCCCGCGCGGTTTGGCCTATCGATCGTCGACATGATGGCCGGCGTCTACGCTGCGCTGGCGCTGCTCAGCGGCATCATTGCCGCGCGCGCCACGGGGCAGGGCAGGGACGTCGATGTGAGCCTGTTCGACACTGCGCTGTCGAACCTGAACTACCTCGCCGCCTGGTATCTCAACGAGGGTCACGCGCAGGGCCGCGAACCCCGCTCCGCGCATCCCTCCCTCACGCCCAGCCAGCTGTATCGCACCGAGGACGGCTGGATCTTCATCATGTGCAACAAGCAGAAATTCTGGCCCGTGCTGTGCGCGAAACTCGGCCGCGCCGACCTGGCGCACGATCCGCGCTTCGCCACATTCCGTGACCGGCGCGAAAATCGTGCCGAACTGACCCGCCTGCTGGACGACGCCCTGCGCGCCCGCACCACCGCAGCGTGGCTCGCCCAGTTCGCCGGCGAGGTCCCCGCCGCGCCCGTCCAGGACATCGCCCAGGCCCTGACCTCTCCGTTCGTCGAAAGCGAGGATCGCGTCTGGTCCTATCCGCATCCGGAACGGCCGGACTTCCGCATGGTCGCCCCCGCGTTCCGCCTGCCCGGCAGCGACATACCACACGCCGCCGCGCCCGCCCTCGGCGCCGATACCGACGCGGTGCTCCAAGACCTCGGCTACGATGCCGCGCGGATTGCCTCCCTGCGTGCCCAGGGCGTCGTGTAAACCCGCAGATCTGGCCCGCGCTTCATCGCGCTTGTCCAGGCGATATAGTGACGTCGCACCGCCATGCGCAGCCACGACAGGTCGGAGGGCACTGATGGTTCCACGACTTCAGTTCGGCTCGACCCGGCTTCTTGGCCTTTGTCGTTTTTTTGCGCGCCTGGCGCCGCCGCGGCAGTTCCGATGAAATCAGGAAGTCACTTCACGGCGGTCGGGTCAGTGTGCTGCCACCGAAATGGCGCCGCTGGATTCTTGGTGAAGAGGGCCCAAAATAGAGGTCTGCCATTTCCTGCTTTGACGGGTAATGCTTGGCTCCCTACCGATACGCCGCCCGCAACGGCTTCAACACCGCGATCGCCAGCACGGCCGTGATCAGATCCGCCGCGATTGCGACATAGAACACCGTCGCCCACGACCCGCTGACGCCGTGCAGCAGCGCCGCCATCGGCCCGCCCAGGAACGACCCGATGCCCTGCGCGATATACAAACACCCGTAATTCCGCGTCGCGTGCTTCGTGCCGAACGTATCCGTCAACGTCGACGGGAACAGCGAGAAGATCTCGCCCCACCCGAAGAACACCAGCCCCGATAGCAGCGCGAACGCCAGCGGATCGCTGCGCATCGCCAGCCACACCGCCATCGCGATGCCTTCCAGTGTGAATGCCAGGAACATCGTGTTCTCGCGTCCCAACTGGTCCGACACCCAGCCGAAGAACGGCCGTGTCAACCCGTTGGTGAAACGATCGATCGTCAGCGCCAACGGCAGCGCCGCCATGCCCGATACCACCATCTGCGCCACGCCGAACTCGGTGGCGAAGCCGGCCATGTTCGACACCACCATCAGTCCGGACGTCGACATCATCGTCATCATCACGAACATCAGCCAGAACACGGGCGACTTCAGCATTGCGCCGGTCTCGGCCCCCGCGCTGGCATCCTCCACCGTCGCGGCCGGTGGTGGCTTCAGCCCCAGCGCTGCCACCAACCCGACCACGCCGAACACAATGCCGAACCGGATCAGCGTGGTCTGATATCCGACGCTGGCCAATGCATTGGTAATCGGGAAGGTCGTCAGGATCGCCCCCATGCCGTAGCCCGCGGTCACCACGCCGGCGGCAAAGCCGCGCCGATCCGGGAACCAGCCCACCACCTGGCCCACCACGCCGACATAGACGATGCCGGTGCCCAGCCCGGCGATCACCCCATAGGTCAGATACAACTGCGTCAGCGACGTCGTCTGCGACGCCAGCACCCAGGACAGCCCGGTCAGCACGCCGCCCAGCCCGATCAGCTTGCGCGGTCCGAACCGGTCCACCAGCCAGCCCTGGAACGGCGAAAAGAACGTCTGCAGGATGATCATGATCGAGAACGTCACCTGCAGCGCCGGCGCGCCCACCCCGAGCGCCCCGCTCAGCGGCTTGACGAACAGCGTCCACACATATTGCGGGCTGGAGATCGCCATCATGCACACCAGCCCCAGGCCCAACTGGGTCCAGCGCCCGGTTCCGGTGGTGGTATCGGCGGTTGCGGCAGAGGTCGACATGGGCCGGCTCTTTCCAGGATGTCCGCGCCAGGCCAAGCAATCCCCATGCCGCCGGGTACGGTTGCGGCCAAGCGGCAGGTC
This sequence comes from Acetobacteraceae bacterium, assembly GCA_035696165.1. Lineage (GTDB taxonomy): Bacteria > Pseudomonadota > Alphaproteobacteria > Acetobacterales > Acetobacteraceae > Palsa-883. Next base: position 5,537 of record DASRQX010000293.1, read on the forward strand.
GGGGAAACTCGATCAACGCACCGAGGGGAGCCCCAGATGGCCATCGAACTCTACACCTGGAACACGCCGAACGGCCGTAAGATCAGCGCCGCGCTGGAGGAGATGGGCCTGCCCTACAACGTCCATCCCATCAACATCTCCAAGGGCGAGCAGTTTGCCCCCGACTTCCTGAAGATCAGCCCGAACAACCGCATTCCTGCGATCATCGACCCCGACGGGCCGGACGGGAAGCCGATCAGCGTGTTCGAATCCGGTGCGATCCTGATCTATCTCGGTGAAAAGACCGGCAAGTTCTGGCCCAAGACGGTGCGCGAGCAGGTGCCGGTGCTGGAATGGCTGATGTGGCAGATGGGTGGGTTCGGTCCGATGCCCGGCCAGGTGCACCATTTCCTGCAGGTGGAGAACGAGCAGGACCGCCGCTACGGCCTGGAACGCTATTCCAAGGAAACCCGCCGCCTCTACGGCGTGTTCGACAAGCGCCTAGCCAGCGTCGAATTCGCCGCCGGACCGATCTCTATCGCCGATTTCGCCATCCTGGGCTGGGCCTGGCGGCACGAGCGGCACAAGGTGGACCTCGCCGACTTCCCGAACGTGAAGCGCTGGTACGAGGCGATGATGGCGCGACCGGGGACGAAGAAGGGGTTCGACGTGGCGCTGTCCTAAGACCTCTTGGCCTCGCCGGTACACTGTCTCGGTCGCACCAACCGGCGAGGTTGACCGGTTGAGGCTGGAATGATCAGAACGCGTCGCGGCACATGATGTGCGCCTGGTAAGGCTCCACCGCGATCACAGTGATGTCGCCTCGTGTCGATGCGGTCTGCGCCTCGCCAAGTGCGAGTTGAACTTGCTTGATCACCCCGCGCGCGGGGCCGTACCAGATTTTCCATTGCCGTTGGACAAAGGCGCCCCAGTAGGGGGGCAAGGACCGTAAGGGCGCGTTAGGAAATAACTGAGTCAATTTTGTCACGCTCTGTAAGAATTGTCGCTTGGGGATTCCCTGAAGAGAATCGGCGGCGATAGCATGGTGGCGTGATAGGCGCTTCTGACATTCGAAC
>DASRQX010000294.1:0-5619 GCA_035696165.1 Acetobacteraceae bacterium
GTTGGCTCGAAAACTGTGCGCCAGAATCCTACTCCGAACGCCAACTTGCGGAACTCGACCGGCTCATCGGACCCTGGCTCGACGACTATGAGCGCACGTCACAAGCCGCAAAAGAGTAGCCGAGAACTCGGCACTCTCGAGATGTTAGCGACGCATGAGAAAAAGCGGCGGTCCTGGACAATCGCGTTGCTCTCTTGGTAGAGCGGATCGTCGATTCCCCAGACGTGGCAGCAGGACCAATTTTGCCGGTCATCTGAGCGAAGGCTCAGAGCGAGAGTGAGGGCCTTATTGGCGTGGACGTTGCCTCTCGTTTGTGTTCGGAGATCCCGGTTTGCCGGTTCTTGTTCGTCTGCGGTTCCGACCAGTTCGCATTGTAAAAGTACGCCCGCCGCGCGTATTCGGGAAACCATAGGGGTAGACGTCGAAATGTCTCCGGCGCGACCCATCGCGCAGTGCGCTCGATTAGACGCATAATCTCCGCGAGGTGTATCTCCTTTTGAAGCGCGGTTAGTCCATCAGGTAAAACGCGCTTCTCCGAATCCTCCCCTCTTGCCATTCTCGTCGCCCCCTCCCTGACGGTGTGCTTGGTTCTGATCCGGCCATAGGCGTACGCAACATTATGGCGCACAAGCTGCAATGGGCTATGACCAAAGGCTGAGGCCGACGCCGCCCGCCAGCCCGCACGTGTGACACTGCGGCAAAATGCTGTAGTCTATCCCGCAACACACCCCACCCACCCCAAGAGGCCCCCATGTCGCTCACCAACGCTCCCGACCCAGAAATCCGCGCCGCGGTCGTGCGCCAGGACCTCAAAAACGTCCTGCACCCGATCGTCCAGCACAAACTGCTGGAAACCACCCAGATGGTCGTCACCTCCGCGCACGGCTCCACGATCTACGACGCGGACGGCACCGCCTATCTCGACGCCATGGCCGGCCTATGGTGCGTCAACATCGGCTACGGCCGCGGCGAGCTCGCCGATGTCGCCGCCGACCAGATGCAGCAGCTTGCCTACTTCCCGCATACCCAGATGAACGTCCCCGCCGCGGCGCTGGCGGAAAAGATCAACACGCTGATGGGCGGCGGCTACCACACCTACGTCGTCAACTCGGGGTCCGAGGCGAACGAGGCCGGCTTCAAGATCGCCCGGCAATACCAGAAGCACGAAAGCCCCGGCTCCTACCGCTTCAAGACGGTCAGCCGCTACTACGCCTATCACGGCACCACGCTGGCCACGCTCGACGCCGGCGGCATGGGCGACCGGAAGGGAAAATTTGAGCCATACTCAGGTGACTTCCTGCACGTCGCGGCGCCCACCTGCTACCGCTGCCCGTTCGGCCTAACCTACCCGAGCTGCAACCTGGCCTGCGTGAAGAATATGGAGGCCGCCGTGGTCGGCGAAGGCCCCGACACCGTCTCCGAGATCATCATCGAACCGATCATGAGCGGCGTCGGCGTCGCCGTCCCGCCCGACGAATACCTGCCCGAGGTCGAAAAGATCTGCCGCAAATACGGCATCCTGTTGCACGTCGACGAGGTGATTAACGGCTTCGGCCGCACCGGCAAGATGTTCGCGCACCAGCATTACGGGGTCTCGCCCGACATCATCGCGATCGCCAAGGGCATCTCGTCCGCCTACCTGCCGATTGCCGCCACGGTGGTGAAGAACAGCGTGTTCGACAGCTTCTACGGCGAGGCCTCGGAAAACCGCCAGGTCTTCCAGGTGAACACCTATGGCGGCCACCCTGTTGCGGCCGCCGTTGCGCTGCGCAACATCGAGATCATGGAGGTGGAAAAACTCGTCGACCGCGCGGCGGAAACCGGCGCCTACCTGCTCGACGGCCTGAAAACGTTGATGCGCCACCCCATCGTCGGCGACGTCCGCGGCAAGGGCCTGCTGATCGGCGTGGAACTGGTCAAGGATCGCACCACCAAGGAACAGGTCAGCCCCGCCACCATGACCGCCGTGGTGGACTACTGCCGCGAGCAGGGCGTGATCGTCGGACGCTCCGGCGGCGGCAGCCGCCACGGCAACACGATCGTGTTCTCCCCACCCCTGGTCATCACCCGCGCCGAGTGCGACCGGCTGGTGGAAACCCTGGACCGCGCCCTGACCGCGTTGCCAAAAGCCTAGCACGAAGCTGTTTCCACCTGATCCGCGCTTCGCGGGCTCGGACCGCAAAGCGCGGACCGTGGCATGGCCCTGGGCGTTCGACCCCGGGGTCGCGAAGCGCGGGAGGGCGGGCGAGGGTTCTTCATACGCGCTCCGTCGAGCATCGCGTTCCGCACGTGATCTGCGCGCAGCTTGGCGGCCGCGTCGTCTTCGCCACACCGCTGCCTCCCACATCGCGCACTTAGCGCCTGCGGACCGCCCACACCTGACCGCCGGAGGATGCTGATGGCCGACAGCCGCGCGGGTCGTATTGAGGGCTATGCCATCGTCTCGCAGGACGGGATGCTGGCAACCGCCGCACGGATCATGCCGGACTCGCTCAAATTCGAAGCTGACCAGCGTTTCTTCGAACACGGTCTTGATGGCGTTGATGTCGTCGTGCACGGCCGTCACTCGAAGGAGCAACAGCCGCGCTCGCACCTGCGTCATCGGCTGATGCTGACCCGCGCGATCGCCGCCCTCGCGCCGTACCCGTCGAACGACAGGGGCCTGCTGTGGAACCCCGCCAGTGCGACGCTTGAGCAGGCGTTGGCCGCGCTCGGCATGCCGCAAGCAAGCGTCGGCGTCATCGGCGGGCCGGGTGCTTTCGGTCTGTTTCTTGACCGCTATGACAGCTTCCACCTGTCGCGCGCGCCCAATGTGCGGCTGCCCGGCGGCCGCCCGGTTTTCCCACAGGTGCCCGCACGGACGCCGGAGGAGGTTCTCGCCGGCCACGGATTGGTGCCTGGCCCGCGGCAGGTCCTCGACGCCGCCGAAGGCCTGACGCTGGTGACCTGGCGGCGAGTAGCGAGCGCCGAAGCCGAGTAGCCTGTCCCCGTTATGCGGCGACGGCCGGACACGCCCCGGCCGGCCCGGAGTTCCGCTGCCACATCAGTCGCCAGCTACCCTCGCCTGCCACCAACGCTGCAAGGCGACCAGCGACCAGACTGCCTCCACGAGGCCGAACGGCCACGCACCCTGCAGAAAACCGTAGGCGGACCCGAGGGCACAGGACCCGGCGAAGCCCAGTATGAACCAAGGGCTGCGCCGTTCGCAGGCGTAGCACACAAGCATCGCCGACACGGCAAACAGGCCGAAAAGCGCAAGTGGATCCATCTCCGACCATCGTCCCAGTCCCGGCCGATTTCAAACCGCCGGTTTCAAACCGGGTACGGCGTGCACTCCCCCACCCTTGCCCGGCGCGAGGCGGGTTGGCTAGTCTGGGCCTCCAAGCAGGAACACAGCATGAACGATCTGTTCGGAACCACAAGGCCGGGCAAGGACGCCCCAAGCAGGGACGCCGGTGGCTACTCAGCCAAGGACATCGAGGTCCTGGAGGGTCTGGAGCCGGTGCGCCGCCGTCCCGGCATGTATATCGGCGGCACCGACGAGACCGCGCTGCACCACCTGGCCGCGGAGACCCTCGACAACGCGATGGACGAGGCGGTGGCCGGTCACGCGACATTCATCGAGGTGTCGCTGGAGCGGGACAACTGGCTGACGGTGCGCGACAATGGCCGCGGTATTCCGGTCGATCCCCATCCAAAATTCAAGAACTTGAGTGCGTTGGAGGTCATTCTTACCACACTGCATTCAGGGGGGAAATTCTCCGGCAAGGTTTACGCCACATCCGGCGGCCTGCACGGCGTCGGCAGTTCCGTTGTCAACGCGCTGTCCGAACGGATGGAGGTCGAGGTCGCGCGCGACCGCGTGTTGTGGAAGCAGAGCTACGCGCGCGGCAAGCCGACCACGAAGCTGATCAATGCAGGGCCGGTGCAAAACCGCCGCGGCACCAGCATGCGGTTTAAGCCGGACACGACGATCTTCGGCGCGCTGTCATTCAGCCCGGCGCGCCTCTACCGCCTGTGCCGCTCGAAAGCGTACCTGTTCCGCGGTGTCGAAATTCGCTGGCAGTGCGACCCCGGGCTGTTGAAGGGCGCCGCCGCCGACACGCCCGCCGAAGCAGTGCTGCATTTCCCCGGCGGCCTGCGCGACAGCCTGGAGGAAGACATCGCCGCCACACCCCGCGTGCTGCCGCAAATCTGGGCGGGCGAAGCGGCGCTGCCCGGCGAGGCCACCGGCAAGGTCGAATGGGCGGCCGCGTGGCTGGAGGATAGCGACGGCTTCCTGCACTCCTACTGCAACACCGTCCCCACCCCGCTGGGCGGCACACACGAGGGAGGGTTCCGCGCCGCGCTGCTGAAGGGCCTGCGCGCCTGGGGCGAGCATCGAGGCAACCGCCGCGCCGCCCAGATCACCGCGGACGATCTGCTGGTCCCACTGGCCGCCAAGCTGTCGCTGTTCCTGCGTGATCCTCAATTCCTGGGCCAGACGAAGGAGAAGCTGACCGGCACCGATGCCGCTCGACTGACCGAGACCGCGCTGCGCGACCGCTTCGATCATTTCCTGGCCGGCGATCCGACCCAGGCGGACAACTTGCTGGCGTTTGTGATCGAGCGGGCGGAAGAACGCCTGCGCCGCAAGGAGAGCAAGGATACCGCGCGCAAATCGCCGACGCGCCGGCTGCGCCTGCCCGGCAAGCTGACCGACTGCACGCGCGAAAACGCCGCCGAAACCGAAATCTTCCTGGTCGAGGGCGACAGCGCCGGCGGCTCCGCCAAGCAGGCGCGCAACCGCGAAACCCAGGCGGTCCTGCCGTTACGGGGAAAAATCCTGAACGTCGCCAGCGCGTCGGCCGACAAGCTGCGGGGCAACCAGGAGCTGAAGGACCTGATCGAGGCGCTTGGCTGCGGCGTCGGCGATCGGTTCGACCGTGCCAAGCTGCGCTACGGCCGCGTGATCATCATGACCGATGCCGATGTCGACGGCGCGCACATCGCTTCGTTGCTGATGACGTTCTTCTATCGCGAGCTGCCGGAACTGGTCCGGCACGGCCATGTCTATCTGGCCCAGCCTCCACTGTACCGGCTGACGCATGGCGCGACCTCGATCTATGCGATGGATGACGCGGACCGGCAGCGGAAGACGAAGGAGATGTTCAAGGCGGGTGCCAAGGTGGAGGTCAGCCGGTTCAAGGGCCTGGGCGAGATGCCGCCGTCGCAGCTGAAGGAAACCACGATGGACCCGGCCAAGCGCACGCTGCTGAAGGTGGTCGCGGCGGCGGAACATCGCGCGAAGACCAACGAATTGGTGGAAAGCCTGATGGGCCGGCGCCCGGAGCTGCGCTTCGCGTTCATCCAGGAACATGCCGGGAGTGTTGTCGAGGTGGATGTTTGAACGTTGGTGGCTCGGGTTGAACGTCACCCGCCGACGCAAATCAGCGGCAGCCGAATCGCTTGGCGTAAACAGCCGGATTCGACCCAACTCGGCCGTGGCCAGGCCCAGTAGGCGATCCCGGAAGCGGACGTTCAGTGCCGCCCTACCTCGGCAGCACCTTACTCGCCTCCGATCCGAGCGCCTTTTTCCGCGACGGAGCGTTTCATCAGCAGCACAACGAACACAAGCGC
>DASRQX010000295.1:0-15164 GCA_035696165.1 Acetobacteraceae bacterium
CGCCCATCGAGCCGGCGGAACATGTCGAGGCCGCCGTCGATTTGCCTGAGTTGCTCGATGGTTTCGGCGAACACCGGACGCAGCAGCGCTGGCGCGGCCGGATCGAGCATGTCGCGGATGTGGTTGTCGGAGGGGATTTTGGCGATACCGAAAAGTCTGGCGCAGTTGGAGCGGCCGTGGCCTTCCTCCAGCTGGCGCTGCTGCGCCAGGAACGACGGGCTTTGCATGAAGAACACCGAGAAGGCCGCCATGCCGATGTCGCCGATGCGGTAGGTCGCGTTCATGCCGCGGCGCTGGTCCGGGAACCGGTCCAGGCACCCTCGCAATGATCCGAGCAGCCAATCGAGCGCAGGCATGGGCGCCAGGAATCCCATTCCGGCGCTTGTGCGAATCCGTTTTTTGCGGCGGCCAGTCGGTTCACTGCCGACTGTTGCACTCCGGACTCACCCCCGTCGCCGCGACCGCGACTCAATCGCATTGAGAACTGCTGTCCAACCGGCGAAATCGTTGACTCTTCCAACGATTTCGCCGGTTGGTATCGCGCGCCGGGTTGCCCCATGGGAAACAGAGGGCGGCGGCGCGCCAAACAAAGCCTGATGCCAACGGTCATTCTTTATGACGGTTGGTATGAGCCGCGCACGGCAGACACCAGGCGGGCGCGCTTGGTTCGTCGCCGAGTTCAGCCGCGCGCGAGGGCGTAGATCTGGGTTCCCCCCGGCGGCGGCTTGTGAGGCGTCCAGCTCTCGCCACCGTCCCGGCTGCTGTAGATCTCCCCACCATTGGTGGCACAGGACATCAGGGCAGGCCGGAGTTCGTCGAAAGCCAGGGCGAACATCGTGTGCGGCGGAGTCAGACCCATGTCCGTGCGAGTCCAGGTGTCGCCGCCGTCACCGCTGTACAGCAGCACGCCACGATCACCCTGGAAATTGCTGCCCGCCGCCACGAACAGCTTGCGCGGAGTGCCCGGTACCTCGCGAATGTCACGGCAATAGATCTGCCCTTTTGCATTGAGTGGCTCCAGCTTCACATGCCGCCAGTGATCGCCGCCATCGGTGCTGCAGAACATGCCGGCCCGGCCGATACCGAACACCGTGCCGGGCCGCCAACGGCTCGCCAGTACGCCGTGCATATCGACCGCGTCGTCGTTGAGATACTGGCCGTGGCTCAGATTCTCCCAGTGCTCACCACCGTCTGTGGAGCGGATGGTCCCGCCGACTTCGATGGCCGCGTACAGGTGGTCGGGCTCGCTGACACTGGCGTCCATCATCAGCACCCGCTTCGCGGGGTTGGCACCCGATGCGGTGGTGATCTCCGGGAAGCGCACGCTGACCGGCAGGCGGGTCCAGTGTTCGCCGGCATCGGCGCTGCGATAGATTTCGCAATTCTCGTAGCCGACGAATATCACGTCGGGATCGTGCGGATGGAACAGAAACGACCAGACCGGCAGGCCGTGGTCTTGAATGTTGACCTTCTCCCAGTGCTCGCCGCGGTCTTCGCTGCGATATGGCCCGGATTGCGTTCCGGCATAGACGATTTCGGGGTGCAGCGGGTGCACCGCCAGGGCGCGCACAGCCGGCGCCTCCGGCAGGCCATCCCGCAGCGTCTCCCATTCGTCGCCGCCGTCCGCCAGGCGGTACAAGCCCGACTGGACAGTCGGGCCGCGCCCGGTTTCGCCGGCCAGACCCAAATAGATATGTGACCGCTGATCGTCTACCCCGCTGGTTGCCATGAGATCCCCCCTTCTCGCCGCTGACGACGGCTGCCACGATCGCATCTATTGCTGGCCTGCGGAAGCCGGACTGGCGCACCTATGCGCCAGGGCACTTATGCGAACAACACCTCAGCCCGCCGCGGGTCGGGCGGGTCACACCAATATTCGGTCAGCATTGCGGCACGGGACACCCCGCCGGCGGGCAGTACTGGTCGACGCCGCCTCAAGAGACGGCCGGGGCGTCAAGCGCACGTTGAATGACCCGTGCAAGGTCGGCCTCGCGATACGGCTTCTGAATGATCGCCGCGTCGGGTCTCATCGACTGAAGCCGTGAGATATCGGCACTGACGAACACGTGCGGAACCGGCCCGGCCCGGTGGATTTCGTCGACGGCGGAAACGCCGCTTCCCTCGCCTAGCCGCACGTCGACGATCATCAGGTCCGGGCTCCATCGCGCCGCGGCGGTCACCGCGTCCGCCTCGGTCGCCTCGACCGCGCAGACGTCGTGACCCATCCCTTCAAGCATTTCGGCGAGCAACGCGCCGATGACGGCGTCGTCTTCCACCACGAGCACACGGAGCGCGGTCATCGCTTTACTTTTCCCCATATCTGCCAGGGTTTCGACAATCTTCATACGACCGCTCCGTGCCGAAATGACGCCACCCGCGCTGATCATTTCGGAGCATTGCGCGATCCAACAAGCCAGGGTTGCCGGTCGATGCCGCGCGAAATTTCGATGATCAGGTCGGGGAAATCGATCGTCGCGGTGAGGTGCCTGTTCAAAGGGTCGACGGACTGCGCCCGGCCAGTCTCGGGCAGCATATTACGGGTCGACTGCATGCTCGGCTCTCCTGGTTGCAGCAAAGACGCACGCCAATGACGACGCAGCCGCGCGGGCGCGCCCAGAATACAGACGGCGCGCGCGGTACCAGGCGGCCGGCCTAAACGACTTATCACCGCCAACAATAACCGACGGAACGCGGTCCGCAGCAGCTTCGGAAATTACTCAATCCCGGGTGACCGGCCCCGGCATCACCAAGTCGATGAACATGTGCGCACCGCGGACACAAGGACGCCGGCGCGTTCACGGCGTACCGCGGTGCCGTGGCGCCATATGAGTAGATTCCGAGCCTACCTGTCGGGTTCGGTCCCGCGCTATGATCACAACTGCCAACCGTCCCGTTTGCCAGGTGATTGGTTGAGAACGCCCTGACCTGGGCGCGGGACGTCAAGCCCGAAGCGTCTGTTCACTCGCTTTTGCGGCCACTCGCTTTTCGGGGTCGTAACAAAGGCCGCTGGGGATGGTGCCCCTGTGATTCGCAGCGATATTCTCGCGTTGGTCATCCTGTATGCCCTGCTGGCATTCTTGATGCTTGCACTGACCGCCCACTGACCGCGCTGGGTAGTGTCCGCGTTTGCAACCGGCGGGCCGGCACCCCTGGCCCGCTCCCCCTGTCAGGTGCCCGGCCGAAGGTCTATCATCTTCAAAGTCACGTCGACGCTGCCAGCTGCGGAATCTACTCAGTACCGTCGATAATGCCGCTTGAGCGTCGCCGCGGCGGGCATGATGTGGTAATCTAAGGGCTCAAGCTTCCAATCGGGGAGCTAACATCTGTGATCAATCGACAATGAAACAAGCCAATGTAAGTCAGGGCCAGACGACCCGGCTGCGATCGAGCCGGCATTCCTTGCCGGCCCGCGCCCCGCCGCCTGGATCCGGGAACTTCTCGGTTGTCGGTATCGGCGCATCGGCGGGCGGCCTGGATGCGTGCAGAAAACTCGTGGACGCGCTGCCAGCCAATATCGGCATTGCCTTCATCCTGATCCAGCACCTCGATCCGACCCACGAAAGCATGATGGTGGACCTGCTGGCCGGCCACACATCCATGACCGTGCATCAGGCGGCCGACGGCATGAAGCTGGCATGCGACCAGCTCTATGTCATCCCGCCCGGAACCTATCTTGCTGTCGGCGACGGTGTCCTGCGCCTGTCGCAGCCGCAGGCGCGTCACGGTGCGCGCCTGCCATTTGACTTCCTGCTGCATTCGTTGGCCGAGGCGTATGGCCCGCGCGCCATCTGCGTGATCCTTTCGGGATCCGGTGCCGATGGCAGCCTCGGGCTGAAAGCCGTGCACGAAAAAGGCGGGCTGGTCATCGCACAGGACCCCAATGAGGCCGCCTATGACGGCATGCCGAGCAACGCGATCATGACAGGCGTGGTTGATCTGGTGCTGCCGGTCGCCAAAATTCCCGAGGCACTGATAAAATACGATCGGCAAATGGGTTTCGCCGGCGTTCCCGATAAGGCGTTGCCGCCAGACCGGGCGCGCGACTGGCTGCCCGAGTTCATCGATCTCCTGCGCACCAAGACCGCGCACGATTTCACCCTGTACAAACCGGGCACGCTGCATCGCCGGATCGAGCGGCGCATGGCGATGGTGGGGATAGAGCCTGATGGCATGGAGCGCTATCTCGATCTGGTTCGCCGAGACGCCAGCGAACGTGATCTGCTTGCCACCGACCTGCTCATCAATGTCACCAGTTTCTTCCGCGATCCGAAGGTGTTCGAACTTCTGGCGACGAAGATCATTCCTACTATAATACTTGACCAGTCCGATCACCCGATCCGCGTCTGGGTCGCCGGATGCAGCACGGGCGAGGAGGCATATTCCCTTGCGATGCTCTTTCGCGAGAACCTTACCGAGGCAAAAAGCAACATCAAGGTGCAGGTCTTCGCCTCCGACGTCGACCCGGATGCCGTCGCAAGTGCCCGAGAAGGCCTGTACCCGCCGACCATCGAGGCAGATGTATCTCCGACACGACTTGCCCGGTTCTTTTCCAAGGAAGACCACGGATACCGGGTCTTGCCGGAATTGCGCTCGATGGTGATCTTTACGGTGCAGGATGTGCTGACGGACCCACCGTTTGCTCGCCTCGACATGATCTCCTGCCGAAACATGTTGATCTATCTGGGTCCCGAGGCGCAGACCAACGTCATCGCATTGTTCCATTTCGCATTGCGCAAGGGCGGCATCCTGCTGCTTGGCGGTTCGGAGACGATCGGCAATGCCGACGGCCGCTTCGATGTCATATCTAAACCGGAACGGCTGTATCGCCATATCGGACTTAGCCGACCGGGAGAATTTGGCTTCTCCAGGGGTTTCGGTGACGGCGTGCGGGTCCCGGCGCGGGCGGGTTCGGGGCATGCGCCATCGCGTCACGCCGCTCTCGCCGATCTGTGCCGCCGCCTGGTGATGGAGACCTATGCGCCCGCGGCGGTGCTGATCAATCGCAAGCATGAGTGCCTCTATTCCCTGGGACCGACGGATCGCTACCTGCGTGTCGCGCCTGGGCACCCAACGCACGATGTGCTCGCCATGGCGCGCCAGGACCTGCGCATCAAACTGCGGTCGGCAATCCAGCAAGCCAGCCAGCAGAACACCCGTGTCATCGTTGGCGGTGGCCGGGCGACGTACAGCGGAAGCGCGATTTCGTTCGGTATCGACGTGCGGCCGGTTGTGAGTCAGAATGAGGAACTGCTGCTGATCTGCTTTGTTGACGAACCGGCGTCCGGGCAGGCGCACGGTCATCCCGTCACGCCGCTGGAGCTGCCGCGGGTCGCCGCGCTTGAGCACGAACTGGAAATCACCCGGACGGAGCTGCAGGGCGCCATCCACAACTTGGAAATATCCGGCGAGGAGCAGAAGGCGATCAACGAAGAGGCGTTGTCCGTCAATGAAGAGTATCAGTCCGCGAACGAGGAGCTACTGACCTCGAAGGAGGAGTTGCAGTCGCTCAATGAAGAACTCACCGCCCTCAACAGCCAGCTTCAGGAAACGCTGGAGCGGCAGCGCACCACCTCCGATGATCTGCAAAACGTCCTGTACAGCACCGATGTCGCGACGATCTTCCTCGACACCAGGCTGCATATCCGATTTTTCACGCCAGCCACCAGGTCACTGTTCAGCGTCATTCCCAGCGACATCGGGCGGCCGCTCGCGGACCTTAACTCATTGGCTGCCGACAGCACGCTGATGACCGATGCCAAGGCGGTGATGCACTCCCTGACGCCGATCGAGCGGGAAATCGAAGCGCAGAGCGGCGCCTGGTATGTCCGCCGCGTATTGCCATACCGTACCCGGGACGATAGGGCAGAGGGCGTCGTCATTACCTTTGCCGACATAACTGAGCGGCGCCGCGTGGCGGACGAGTTGGGCGCGGCCAAGCGGCAGGCGGAACTCGCCAATGTCGCGAAATCGCGCTTTCTCGCCGCGGCGAGCCATGATCTCCGCCAACCCCTGCAAACACTTGCCCTGCTTCAGGGATTACTGGCGAAAACCGTCGAGGGCGACCGAGCACAGAAACTCGTCGCCCGGATTGACGAAACACTCAGCGCGATCTCCGGTATGTTGAACACGCTGCTCGACATCAACCAGATCGAGGCCGGCACGGTTCACGCCGATATGGCCAGCTTTCCGGTCGACGCGCTGTTTGACCGGCTGAGGGATGAATTCACCTATCCCGCACAATCGAAACGGCTTGCCTTGCGGGTGATCTCCTGCGGCCTTTCGATCCACAGCGACCAGCGTCTGCTTGAGCAGATAATCCGCAACCTGCTGTCGAACGCGATAAAATACACCAAACGCGGCAAGGTGCTGCTGGGTTGCCGCCGGCACAAGGAAATGCTCAGCATCGAGGTCTGGGACACCGGAATCGGCATTCCCGAAGAAGAACTTCACGCGATCTTCGAGGAGTACCACCAGCTCGACAACCCCGCGCGCGAGCGAAGCCGTGGCCTTGGCCTTGGTCTCTCCATCGTGCAGCGCCTTGGCAGGTTGCTGGGCCATCGGGTTCGCGTCCGCTCGTGGCCGGGCAAGGGCTCGGTCTTCGCCATCGAGGTCTTGCTTACGCCGTGCGCAGAAGCGTCGGAGCGCAAACCGGATCGCGACCACGCCATCGGCGATGCGATCGCGGATGTTCGACGGGACGATTTTATCCTGATCGTCGAGGACGATCCCGAGGTCCGCGAGCTGCTTGAAGTCTTGCTCAAGAAAGTAGGTTATCGTGCGGCTGTCGCGTCCGACGGCATCGAGGCACTTGATCTGGTGGCACGCGGGATCGTCCTGCCCGACCTTATTCTCGCGGACTACAACCTGCCGAACGGGATGGATGGGCTCGAGGTCACCACGAAGCTTCGCGAGAAACTCGGTCGTGAAGTCCCGGCTATCATTCTGACCGGCGATATATCAACCGGCATCGTGGGCCGGGTCGCACTGCTGCAATGCATTCAGCTCAACAAGCCGATAAAGTTGAAGGAGCTGATGCAAGCCATCGAGCACCTGCTGCCGGCAGCGCCGTCTGTCGTACGCCAGCCCTTGCCGCGGCCGCGCGCCGCCGAGACCGTCGACAGTCCCGGGCCGGCGGTGATCTTCGTCGTCGATGACGACGACCGGGTACGCAACACGATTCGCGAGGTGCTCGAAGACGATGGCCGGCACGTCGAGGATTACGCGGCGTGCGAACTGTTTCTCGAGGCCTTCCGGCCCGGCCGCGAATCGTGCCTGTTGATCGATGCCTACCTGCCCGGAATGAGCGGGCTGGAATTGCTGCGCCGCCTGCGCGAGGCGGGCCACGATCTGCCAGCCATCATGATCACCGGCAACAGCGACGTGCCGATGGCGGTCCAGGCGATGAAAGCTGGCGCTTCGGACTTCATCGAAAAGCCGATCACCCGTCAGGAGTTGCTCGACAGTGTCGGGCGCGCTCTCGAACAGTCGCGGGATTCGAGCAAGCTGTCCGCCCGGCAAGAGGACGCGGCGCAACACGTCGCGGGCCTAACGTCGCGACAGCGCCAGATCATGGAACTCGTGCTGGCTGGCCATCCCAGCAAGAACATCGCCGCGGATCTGAGGATCAGCCAGCGCACCGTCGAGAACCATCGTGCCTCGATCATGCGGAAGACCGGCACGAAGTCGCTTCCGGCGTTGGCCCGGCTGGCCCTTGTCGCCGTCGGGAACGACGCCGACGCGCCGCGCGTCCGGGCGGGAACACCGGACGCCGCCGGTCGGCAGCCCCCCAGTAGGTGATTTCCGAGCCTGTCGTGGCGGCTCGATCGACCCCACATGCCACTGTGGTTCGTGACGATCGAGTGACGATTTTGCACTGAAGCCGATCGCGAAGCGCGATCGGGCCTGATACAAGGCGGTCTCAAGGTAGGCCGACCGGGCACAGGATCGATCGTGACCGACCGGCACAAATGCATCGATCCCGTTCCGGCGCCGGCCTTATGCGGTGCGCGCGTCAGATATGACAAGGGTCGGTGCGGTCCTTGATGGAGGCACACATGAAAACGACATTGATGACGCTGCTGCTGCTGTCGCTCGCTCTGACCGGATGCGTCGTCGCAGCGGGTCCCGGTTACGGTGGTCCCGGTTACGGTGGTGTTGTTTACGGTGGTCCTGCTTACGTTGGCGGCCATCCCGGATACTATGGAGAGCATGCATATTACCGCTAGTTGCCTGCCAGGGTTATACCAGGTGTCCGGCATGACGGGGTGCAGGGCCGGCGGGGCGATCGTTCCGGCGCCCGGTATAAGTCACAACCTTTGTCGCGTTGCTCCCTCGCGCGGCGTTGCCGCACCAAGCGGCGGCGCGGCGAGGATCGAACGGCACTCGACCCGGTTCATAATCGCGCGGATTGGCATGAGTAGTTTCCGAGGTTGGCCGATCTGCCGGCCGCCCAATACCGTCAGGCCGCTACAATAATATTGCGGATCACCGGGACATCGCAGATCACCAGCGCCCTCCGGATGCAGATCTCGGTATCGACGGGAACGAAACCAGCAGACGGCGTCAAACCTGACCGACGGCCGCGCGCTGTACCTCACCGGCAAGGAGCGATGATGAACCATTCTCCCGCAAGCCTTCCGAGGGAGGACGCCATGAAGGAGGCTGATCTGGTTCTCGATGGCTATACAGTCAGTTCCCGGGGCACGTGCATGACGCGCATCGGCCCGGCGTTCGTGATGCGCGACGGCACCCATCGTTGCGTTCGTGTCCCGGTGACCACCACAGATGCGATGGCGCTCGGCGCCATGTGGGCGGACTTCAATCGTAGCACCAGCGAGATGTCTGCAAATGGCAACGCGGACACGTCCGCCACGAATGATGCAGCCTGGCGTGGAACCGCAGCTGTCAAGGACGCCGCTCTTGTTCTGGATGGTTATACGGCCACCGCCCGCGGTGTGTGCCTGGCTCGCGTCGTCGGACATTACGTCACACGCGACGGCGTCCGCCGCTATATCCGATTTCTCGTCGACACAGTCGACCCGATGAAGCTTGGGACGGCTTGGGCTGCCTTCAGCGGCGCCGCGGGATGGGTGTGCCCCGCTTCCGAAGTGCGTGTGGAGACCTTGAACCAGCCCCTCGACCCTTGGGTCGACGCTGGCAAGCAACGCAGGGCGTCTGCCTAAGGCATCAATTGATCCGGCGTCGACGGCGCAGCCCGGTCGTCGCGCTCGGACGTGAAATAAAGGTGTATCATGGGACTGCTTCTTCTCATCATCGTTCTGGTCCTGGTGTTCGGCGGCGGAGGTGGCTACTACGGTTACAGTCGCTACGGCGGGCGCGGGGCCGGCGGGATTCTGGGTCTCGTGGTGGTCATTCTGCTTGTGGTTTGGCTTGCCGGCGGAATTCCTTTGAACCATTAACCGCCCGTAGTGCCACCCGTCCTGCCGGGCAACGCGCAGCCATCGCTCTCGCGTCGCCACCCCGCAAGGGCTGCGGCTATTCGACGGTGACCAGCCTGCCGATTGGGGCGCCGTTCAAACCGGCCGGCGAAAGATTTGACCGTCCGGCGCTGCCCACCCCTCGCCATACCGGCCCCGGGCGCTTGACCCGGGGGCCCGGCATGTCGGGTATCGTCGAAGAGTCGATCATTCCGACACGCAATATGAGTAGTTTCCGGGGCTGCCTGCGCAACGTCCCCGCCCCCATATTGGCAGTTGTTGGGGCCTTGGATCGGACCGCCGCCCTTCGGTCAATCGCAAGCAAAACGACCCCGCGGGCGGCTCGCCAGAGGCCCAGCACCCGATAGCAAACGCAGCCCCGGCGACGCGGACGGATGCGTACTCGAAACCTTTCCCGTCGCAGTGAGGAATATGATGATCATCGCCAAATCCCTGCCTCTCAAGAGCTTGTTGCTCGCCGCAATGATACTCGCGGTTCCGTTGATCGCGGCAGCGCCAACACCGGCGCACGCGCAGGTGGCGCTCGGCGTCTCGATCCAGATCGCGCCACCGCTGCTGCCGGTCTACGTGCAGCCGCCGATCCCCGAGGTCGGCTACATGTGGACCCCGGGCTATTGGGCCTACGGAACGGTTGGCTATTATTGGGTGCCGGGCACCTGGATCCAGCCACCGAGTGTCGGCGTGCTTTGGACCCCGCCGTATTGGGGCTGGGTAGGCGGTGCCTACGTCTTCAATAGCGGCTATTGGGGCCCGCATGTTGGCTTCTATGGCGGTGTCAACTACGGGTTTGGCTACGGTGGCAGCGGCTACGAAGGTGGCCGCTGGAACAACGGCAGCTTCGCGTACAACCGATCCGTCAATAATTTCGGCGCTGTCCAAGTCCAAAACACCTACGAACAAAACGTAACCGTGATCAACCGCACGAACGTCAGCTACGTGGGGGGCGCGGGCGGATTGAAGGCCGAGCCAACCGCCGAGGAACGCGCGGTCGCGAACGACAGGCACACCCCGGCAACCGCGGAGCAGACGCGGCACGCCACCGCGGCCGCCAGCAATCCAGAATTCGCGGCGAGCCGCAACAATGGGCATCCGGCGATTGCCGCCACGTCGCGTCCCGCGCAGTTCGAGGGCGCGGGTGCCGCCCACCCGACGGCTGCCAGCGCTGCCGCACATCCGATCGCGCCGGCCACCGTCGCGCACCCTGCCGAACACGCCGCCGAGCCTGCCACTGTTGCACATCCGGCTGAGCATGCCGCTGAGCCGGCAGCCGTCGCGCACCCTGCCGAACACGCAGCCGAGCCCGCCGCGGTTGCGCATCCCGCCGCGCATGCTGCCGCGCCCGCGGCAGCGCATCCGGCGTTCGCGCAGCCGGCTGAACACGCGACCGCCCCGGCCGCACCGCACCCTGCAACAGCGCACGCCGTCGCGCCCCCGGCAACGCACCAGGCAGTAACGCACGCGGTCGCCCCCGCGGCACCGCACCAGGCAGTAACGCGCGCAGCCGCACCTGCGGCGGGGGGCGCGGCCGTGCATCCGGCGGTCGCGCGCACGGCTGCCCCGCATGCGGCTCCAGCCCCGGCGGCGAAGACCGAGGAGAAGAAACAATAAGAGGCGCGGAGCGGGCACGAAGGTCGGAACGTCCGCCGACGTCAACCTGCTCACTTACGCATTGACCGGTGGCGCATTGACCGGTGGCGCACCTGGCGCCGCCGGCGGTGCCGTGGCCTGCGAAGACGACCTTAACATGGGCCATCCGATCCGGCGCTGATGCCAGACTGGGCGATCGCCGATCATTCAGACCCACACGGAAGGACTATGATTATGAGCAACACACTCTCAATCGTCCTGACCCTCCTGATGCTGGTCGTCTCGGTGCCTTTGCTGGGTGCCTGTCACGCCACCGCGGGCGCCGGCGAGGACATCTCCGCCACCGGCAACGCGTTGACCAACAGCGCTGAGAAGCACACGCCGTAAGCGCCGACACGCTCCCGGACGACCACCTCGAGCGCCGGTCCGACACAATCCGAAGATCGCGGTCGAAGAAGGCAGCGAGCCAAGACGTGGAAGGCAGGGACGCGACCTGTCTGCGTGGTTTGATCTTGCTCCACCGGCTTCGGGCCTGCCCGTGATCGACGACACAAGACAAGGACCCCAACAAGATGGACAAGGCCAGAGTGCTCGGCGCCGGCAAGCAAATGATCGGTTCCATAAAGGAAATGGTCGGCAAGCTCACCGGCGATTCCAAGCTGAAAGTCGACGGCAAGGCCGATCGAGTTGAAGGCAAGCTGCAGAACGCCGTCGGAAGTGCGAAAGACACACTGAAGCGTTAGGCTTCTCGAATCATGCGCGCACTTCTTCTCATCATCGTCGTCTTGATGCTCATTGGCGTCTTGCCGGTTTGGCCGCATAGCGCCAGTTGGGGTTACTTCCCCACCGGGGGTTTCGGCCTGGTGTTGGTGATAGTTGTGGTGTTGGCACTTGTCGGAATAATCTAAATGCGATTACGATCACGCAACCTTCTCCCAAAGGAGTCACCATGCGCTACTTGAATCTTGCGACCGTTGCCCTGTTTGGCATGACCACGCTGCAGGCCCTTGGCCAAACGCCATCCAACGTCGATCCCGCCACGGGTGCGCGGCCAGGCCACCAGCCCGGCGTCGGCCAGTCGCTGCCGCTGTCCAACCATGCAAGCAACATCGGGCCGACCGATACGAAATCCACCATCGCGCCCACCTTGCCGGCATCTTCCGCCGGCAGCACGGCGACAACGAGTGACTACCTGCGCGCCGCCCGCGCCTCGCTGGTCGCCGGCCGCACCGGGCAGGCGCAGCAATCATTGGAGATGGCGGAGACCAGGGCACTCGATCGCTCGGTTGCTCAAGACCAGACCAGCACCCCGAGTGACAGCCGGCTGGTCGCCGAGATTCGCGATGCGCGCCACGCACTGGGCAATGGCGACAGCCTGCACGCAATCCAGATCATCGATCTCGCATTAGCAAGCTGACGGCGGCACTCATACCGGGCGGCGCAAGTATCGACCCACCGGCGCCGCCCCCGTCATGCCGGCGCATGCCTGCATCCACGACTCATATGAGGTGTCCCCCGTCAAGTGGCAATTCGCTCATCTCGCCACCTTCCCTTCCGTGTTCAGTTGCTGCGATTGAGTGCTTAAACGGCACCACTGCATCCGGCTTGGGTGACGGTGCCGGGGTCAAGTCGCGCAGCCCGCTTGCGGGTGCGCGCAGCGCAGGACTTGAGGCCGGCACCGTCACCCAAGCACAATCGTTCGTGTCGTTCAGCAGCGATCGGTCCTGCATGCAAGTTCGCTCCGCCTTATCGTCCAGGTCCATGTCCCAGCCCTGTCGGCCATGTGGCGTCGCGCCACATCAACTCATATCCGGTCGCCGCTCGCAGCGGCCGCACCATAAACCCCCATGCTTGGGGCAGCGGGCTGGGCGATCGGGACCATTCTTGCAATACGGCATTTTTCAGCCCGTCGTGGATGCGGTCCCGTGCCCTGGACTTCGGCGAGCTGATCAGGCCCGACCGAACCTCGGTGTGTCTGTCATCGCATGGCGCGGTGTTCCTTCATCGTTGCGGTTTCGATTACCGCTTGGCTCACACGGCCTTCAGCACCGCACCTTGCGGCACCACACCGTGCTTCACGTAGCGCCACAGTGCCACGAGCAGCTTGCGCGCCAGCGCAACGATGGCGATGCGCTTCACGCGCGCGCTTTGGCCCTTGATCCGCTTGCGGAACCACTGCGTCAGCGCCGAGTCAGGCTGATGGCGCTGCCACGACCAGGCCGCCTCAATGAGGATGGTGCGCAACCGCCGGTTCCCGGCTTTGGAGATGCCCTGTTCGCGCTCCACGCTGCCACTGCACCACGGTGTCGGCGCGATGCCGGCGAATGCCCCCAACTGCCGTCGATTGTCGAAGTCTCTGTTCAGACATTCCAATGGCAGCACCGTGGCAAACTCCGGCCCGATCCCGCGCAGCCGCAACAGCAACGGCGCGGCGGCCATTTCGGGCGATGCGGCTGTTGCAGCCTCCGGCGCCGCAGCTACCTGCGCGGCACGCAGCAGCGCGTCTCGCTCCGCCTCCGCGGCCTTGATCTGTTCCGACAGCAATTCAAGCCGTTGCAAGATACGCTCGATCGCCGTCCGCAGATGTGGCGGCAGTTCGTGTCCGTCACCTGTGCGCAACGTCTGCAGCGCCTGCCGTGCTCCCTTCTTCAAGGGCTTGAACCCGGCAATCCCCTGGTTGGCGAGCAGTCCGCCGACCCGATTGCTCAGCCGCGTCCGCTCGTCCACCAGCTCGCCCCGCTCGCGCGACAGGCGGCGCAGATCTTCCTGCGCCACGCTCGGCGGTACCACCATCGAGCACACACCCACTTCGCCGCCCAGCCAGGCAGCCAGGCTGCGCAGCAGCTTCTCCCCGTCGATCCGGTCGGTTTTGGCGTTGCGTCGGCGCTGCGGGCCGAGGATCGATGCCGCATCGACCACATGGCTCTCGACCTCCTGCGTCTCCAGCCAGCGGTGCAGCCAGAACCCGTCCAGCCCGGCCTCGTAGATACTCACGATCTGCACCGGCCGGGCGGTGCGCCGCTCCGCTTGCTGGCGCTGCGCCGTCAGCAGGCTCGACACCTTCTCCGTGTCGCGCGACGGAACCGTGAAGCGCGACAGCTTTGCGCTGGCCGGCGCGCGGATAGTCAGCACCCACTTGCTCTGGCTCAGTTCAAACGACACCAGAAGTCTGGCAGTCTCCCCCGTGGTGGCGGTCGGGTGGTCTTGCGGTTGGGTCTCGATACGCATCGGTTGCTCCCTCGTGCTGTGGGACGCATACCGAACCCGATCCAGCGCCTGGCTGCCACTCCCACCCGCATAGGTTCTTCCTTGCTGGTGACAGCAAAGTCGCGGATGGCGAGCCTTCGCCGGCCATGACGTGATGCAGTGCCGGTGGGCCAGCCCTTCCGATACCTGGTGTAAGTTTCCATCGGTACGACCGACCCGCCCTGAATGAAACAAGTTGGTGGAATTCGGTCCGATCAGGAGAAAAAATCTTTCTTGTTTCTGTTTATGCGTTCCTGTGCGGAAGCTCGCACGCTAGCTTCCGGCATCAGAAGACGCCAGCGCGCGTCGTGGAACGGATGCCCGTCAGGCGACCGTCCGGGCCAAACACCCAACGCCTACAGGAAGCCGTCCTCTGCCCCAACCCCGCAAGAAAGAATCACCATAGAGAGTAAGCCAGCGGCCGGCGGGCGGCCGCACCGCGATGGGTGAAAATGGTCCTGCGGGTGCCTGGACGTGGGGGTTGGCGGCACGGACCAAAGCACGACACTCTGCGGCCGTGATCGCTTAGAGGTCGAAAGTGTCTGCGGTGGTTTTGCTGTCCCCGCCACAGAGTTTGATCCGCGCCGTCTTAAGGGTATTGCCCTTTGTCGCCCCCGGCAACGGGGAGCACGCGGAGTAGAATCTGAATAAGTCGCGCGGCGTAAGCGGTTGCCCCCATCTAGGAGGAGAAGATGGAAGCAATCGTTGAGTGTTGTGCCGGCCTGGACGTGCATCAGGCGACGGTGGTTGCCTGCCTGAACAACGGCCGGGCTGGCGCGCGGTCCAGCAAGGAGACCCGCACCTACGGCACCACGGGCCTGGAGTTGCGGGAGATGCGAGACTGGCTGAAGGCGTCCAGCTGCACCCTGGTGG
>DASRQX010000296.1:0-33841 GCA_035696165.1 Acetobacteraceae bacterium
GTGGCGTGCGGGTGATGCGGCAGGGCTTCGATGGTCGATCGGAGCATGGTGTTGAAGGTGGCGGGGTCGAGGGTGAGCGGTTCGGCGCTGGTCTGGAAGGTGTTCATGGCGGCTGTTCCTTGATGGTAGAAAGAAAGTTAAACTAACATGATGTTAGAAGAGAGTCAAGGTGGATGTGAGCGCCGGACATTGGGCAATCGCATTTGAAACCAGCGACAGCCGCGATCCGCTGACTGCGACATCAGCGGACCGCCGAGACGCCCAGGGCTGTTCAACGTTCTCGATTGACGCTCAACAGGGACAGAGCATTGGGTCCGACGACCGGCGTCCGCAAATCGAATGCCTCGCTCGGTGCCTGCGCGGTTATCGGCCGATTTGCGTTCTTTGCGTTATTTGCGGTTGAAAACCTTGCTGACTGCCGAGGCGGCTGACGAGCAGTCGGCCCCCGCGGCATCGTCGGAAATGGGCGGCGAAGCGAGGAAGATCGAACCGCAAAAAACGCAAACAACGCAAAATGGGTTTGGGCCGAGCCGGCCTTCCGAGCGATCCTTCGGTTGCGCCCTGGGTGCTGCGTGACTCTGAAGCGTTGAAGAGCCCTGCCAAGATGCCAGGCGCCAGGATTGCTGGTCGGCTCCCGCCTGGTGTGGGGCTCCGGATCAGCGATGCATTGCTTGGCGGCTTGGCGCCTTGGCGGTTCAGCCGGACCTTCGCACATGGACCTTGGCAGTCCGCGCGCGGCAGGCTGGCCAAATGCGATCACGCTAGAGACCCCTCACCCCAACCCTCTCCCGCAGGGGGAGAGGGAGTATCTTGGCTCGAAGACCGGGGCGGCGCATGGCCGACCGCCGACGCGCGGTGGCGGATATCCGGACCGACTCGATTCAGGCCGCGGCAGGGCGTTGGCAGCACGGGGTGGGACGGCTGGGGGGTGCGGCGGCCGCGGGGTGCGACGGGTGATGCCGGAAGATTTACCAGAATTCTGCCGCGACTCGGGCGCGACTCGGGCGAAGTTTTCTAGACTCGTCCCATGGGTGCCTTTGCCACCCAATCGGGAGAGACAGTGATGCGACACGGAGCCTTACGGGCGACCCTACGGGCGGGCGTCATCCTGGGCGCCACCTTGGGCGTCGGACTGGTCGCGGCCTGCGGCACCAATGCGGACGACCGGACCACCGGCGGTGCGGCGACCGGGGCCGGCACCGGCGCCACCATTGGCCTGATCGGCGGCCCGATCGGCGTCGTGGTCGGGGCGGTGATCGGCGGCGGCGCCGGCGCGCTGACCGGAGCCACGACCAAGCCGGCGGACGTCAACCTCGGCCCGCCACCTTGGAGCAAGACGGAGTGACGATTGCAGGCCGCACCGCCGGCGACGGTGCGTAGGCCGGAAACGCGCAACGCCTTCCGCCGGCTTTGGGCGCCCCGGCCAAAAGCCGTCGATGCGGTGCGGGTGGCGGAATGCGCTTCGGTTTTCCGCCCTACACCGTCAGGACACCGTCAGGCGGCGCCGGCTACGTAGGCGCGCAGGCTATCGACCTCATGCGCTTGCTGCATGATGCGCGCCTTCACCACGTCGCCGATGCTGATCAGGCCGGCCACCCGGCCGTGATCGATCACCGGCAGGTGGCGGAAGCGGCCCTCCGTCATCATGTGCATCGCCTCCTCGACCGTGGTGTCGGGCGAGGCGATCTGCAGCGCGCGCGTCATCAGTTGGCCAGCCGTCATCTCCAGCGTGTGCCCGCCGTTCGCTGCCAGCGAGCGGACGATGTCGCGCTCGCTGATAATGCCCAGCAGTTGATCGGCCCGGTCCATCACCAGCGCCGCGCCGATGCGGTGCGTGGCGAGAACCTCGGCCACCTCGGCGATCGTCGCCGTGGGAACGACCGTGGTGACCTGGTGACCCTTGTGCTTGAGGATCGCGGCAACAGTCATGGCCTGCCTCCTTCGCTACTGGCGCGGGTCATGGACGCGGTGCGGACCGACATTTTTGCCTGGCCGCGCCCGTGGGCCCGGCGGTGGATCGTGACACATCATGCGCCGATGCAACTGCCGCGTGCAAATTTTGGGTGTGCACTGCACAAGAGGCACATTGCCGACGCTAGAACAAGGCGGCGCCGGTGATCACCCCCGCCACCAACAGGACAACAAAGATCACGATCGTAATAAAGAACAGCATGCGGGCGATTTCCGCCGTGGCGACCGAGATGCCGGTAAAGCCGAACACCGCCGCGATCAGCGATATGACAAAGAAGAAGAGTGCCAGTCTGAGCATTTTCCGGTTTCCTGTGCAGGCCGCCTGAGGCGACGATGGACCTGCTGCACAGATGTCGGGCGCAAGCGGTGGAATCGTGGCGATATCGCACACAATTGCGTGTATTCCGATGCGTGTGTTCCGATTGGGCCGTGCGGCCGCCGCGCGTGCGGGGTGCTCAGCAGGGCTCGGCGAGAAAACGCGTGCCCGGGGCGACGAATTCCTCCTGGGCCGCGACGGTCAGGATCTCGAGCGACCCTGCCGCCGCGGTGCGCCGCAACAGGCCGTGAATCGCCGAGCCGGCGGCCTCCAGCGCCGCGACCTCGCTGCCGCTGTGCAGGCGATGGAACAGGAACAACGCGGCGATCGCATCGCCGGCGCCGTTGACGTCGAGCGGTAAAAGTGGCGTGCGCAGCAGGTGAAAGCGGCCGGCCTCGCTCACCAGCATGTCGGTGGCGTCGTCGGGCGTGGCCTCGGTGCGCAGGCTGGTCAGCAGCACACAGCGCGGGCCACCGGGATACAGCATCGACGCGAGGTGCGTCACGGCGGCCTTCGCCTGGCCGAGCGTGCGGCATTCGGTGCCGGTCAACATGTCCAGCTCAAAGCGGTTTGGCGTGGCGATATCGGCGGCCGGCAGCATGCGGTCGCGCAGCATCTCGGCGATGCCGGGGCGGACGTAGACGCCGTCGCGGTCGTCGCCGATCACCGGGTCGCAGCAATACAGCGCGCGCGGGTTGGCGGCGCGCACGCGGGCGACGGCGTCGAGGATCGCCTCGCCGATGTCCGCGTCACCGACATAGCCCGACAGCACCGCGTCGCAGGTGGGCAATACGCCGCGTGCGGCGACGCCGTCGACCAGGGCGCGCACCTGGGCGCCGGAAAAGACGTCGCCGGTCCAATGGCCGTAGCCAGTGTGGTTGGAGAATTGGACGGTGTTGATCGCCCAGACCTCGGCGCCGAGGCGCTGGAGGGGGAACACCGCGCTGGTGTTGCCGACATGGCCGTAGGCGACCCAGGACTGGATGGAGAGGATGTTCATCCAGCCGGGTCGAGCGCGATCAGGGGCGCGGCTGGCCCGACTGGCTTTGGGCGGCGGTGCGGGTCACTGGCCCTTTGGTCGGCGCCACGCAGACCACCAGGGTGATCGGCTGGTCGAAGTCGCGATCCGCGGCGAAGCTGGCGACGGTGGCGCCCTTCGGCAGCGCCAGAACAGCGTCAAACAGCCCGACACTCTGCTGGCAGTACGCGGTGCCCAGCTTGATGCCGATCTCGGACTGCGTGTTCGCCAGGCTGGTGATGTAGTCGTCGTGCTCCTGCTGGCCGCGGCGGCCGAAGCTGCGGGCGAAATATGCGGTGAGCGCGCGCTCCTGCTGCATCAGCTCGGGCTGGAAGCGGACCACGAAGTCGTTGTACCGGTCGCGCACGTCGCAGGCGAGCGCGGTGACCATAAGCTGGCTTTTCAGGCCGGCGACGTCGAAGGCGGTCTTGTCGGCCGGCTTCGCGCACGGCTGCGCGTTGGCGACCTGGCTCAGCAGCAGGCTCACGGCGACCACGCCGGACAGCATACGACGCATGCGATTCTTGCCTCCCCGTGGTTCAGCCAGAGCGAACATCATCCTGGACCTGAGGTAAACCGTCTATCCTCCGGTTTTGCAACCACGAATCATGTCACGCGCTGATTTTTTGCAGGCCCCTGTGGCAGCACTGCCGCAGCCGCTTGTCAGCATGACCCCACGGCGGCGTGAGGGCAAGCGGATTGGTGGGCACGGTGATCGCTTTTCGGTGTAACGCCGCACACGTCACGGTCCGCGAAAGGGCACATTTCGGCGATTGTATTTCGGGCCGGTCTGCTAGGCTCGGGCTGCACGTCCGCCCGATGACCCACGATCCGGGATCCGCCACCGATGACCGCGCCCCTCGCCGACCCGTTTGCCGGCTACGATCCCGGCGGATATTTCTGCGAACTCGCACCCGACCGGGGCGGTGACGGCGGCACTATTGCGCGGCTGCGGGCGGCGATCAGCGTCATCGGCCTGGAGGCGCTGCGCGCCCGCGCCGCGGCGGCCGAGAACGACCTGATCAACCTGGGCATCACCTTCACCGTCTATTCCGAGGCCAGCGCGATCGACCGCATCCTGCCGTTCGACTGCATCCCGCGCGTGCTGACCGCCGCGGAATGGACGCGCATCGAGGCCGGGGTGAAGCAGCGCGTCGCCGCGCTGAACTTGTTCCTGCACGACATCTACCATGCGCGGAAGATCATCCTGGACGGTGTGGTGCCGGCCGACCTGGTGTTCTCCAACCCGAACTACCGGCCGGAGATGGAGGATTTTCCGGTCCGCTTCGGCACCTATGTGCACATCTGCGGCATCGACATCGTGCGCGACCAGGCCGGCGAGTTCTGCGTGCTGGAGGACAACGCGCGCACTCCGTCTGGCGTGTCGTACGTGGTGGAGAACCGCCATGTCATGCTGCGAACGTTTCCCGACCTGATGGCGGGCATGCGGCTGCGCCCGGTCGACGACTACGGGCAGCGGCTGCGCGAGGCGATGACCGAGATCGCGCCGGAGGGGGTCGACGATCCGCAGGTCGTGCTGCTGTCGCCGGGCATCTACAACTCGGCGTATTTCGAGCATGTGTTCCTGGCGCGCGAGATGGGCGTGCCGTTGGTCGAGGGCGCGGATCTCGCGGTGGAGCACGACCGTGTCTGGATGCGCACCACCGGGGCGATGCGCCCGGTGCACACGATCTATCGCCGGATCGGCGACGATTTTCTGGATCCAACGGTGTTCCGGCCTGACAGCATGCTGGGCGTGCCCGGCCTGATCGGGGCCTGGCGCAAGGGCAACGTGACGCTGGCGAATGCTGTTGGCACAGGGGTGGCCGACGACAAGGCGATCTATGCCTACATGCCGCGGATCATTCGTTACTACCTCGATCAGGACCCGATCCTGCCGATCGTCGAGACACACATCTGCCGCGAGCGGGACGGGCTGCAATACACGCTGGATCGGCTGCATCAGTTGGTGGTCAAGCCGGTCGGCGAGTCCGGCGGCTACGGCATCACCATCGGCCCGCGCGCCAGCCGCGCCGAACTGGACGTGGCGCGCGCCGCGCTGCTGGCCGACCCAGCCAACTGGATCAGCCAGCCGGTGATCGGCCTGTCGGTCGCACCGACGCTGACCGAACAGGGGCTGCGCCCGCGCCATCTGGACCTGCGCCCGTTCGCCGTCACCGGGCGCAGCACCTGGGTGCTGCCGGGCGGGCTGTCGCGCGTCGCGCTGAAGGAGGGCAGCCTGGTGGTCAATTCGTCGCAGGGCGGCGGATCGAAAGACACCTGGGTATTGGCGGAGGGCTGAGCACGATGTCGCAGGATCAGCCATTGCTCGCCCGCTACGCCGAGGGCCTGTTCTGGATGGCGCGCTACCTCGAGCGGGTGGAGAACCTGGCGCGGCTGATCGACGTGACGCAGACCTTCGAGAGCCCCGGGCGCGAGGCCGAAGCCTGGTATGCCCTGGTCCGCATCAACGCCAATGAGCAGGAGTTCGCCAAGAGCGGCCACGCGCCCGATCCGGACTCGGTGAAACGCTTCTACCTGCTGGAGCGCGACAACCCGAACTCGGTCCCCACGTCGATCGACGCGGCGCGGCTGAACGCGCGGACCTTGCGTCCGCTGATCTCCACCGAGATGTGGATGCAGCTCAACATGTTCCACCGCGACGTGGCGGCGATCACCGAGGACGACCTGCAGGGCGACCGGCTGTCGCGGCTGTGCGGCATGATCAAGCTGGGCGTGCAGGAGCACACCGGCATCACCGAGGGCACGTTCTTCCGCGACCAGGGCTGGTGCTTCTACGAACTGGGTCGGCTCATCGAGCGCGCCGACCAGACCACGCGGCTGCTGGATATCCGCTTCCACTCGCTGGTGCCACCTGGCACCGAGGAACGTCGCGTTGAAGAAATGACCCTGTGGGCCGGCGTGTTGCGCGCCGCCGCCGGCTACCACGCGTTCCGCCGCGTGGCACGGCCCGGATTCACGCCACAGGACGTCGTGCGCTTCCTGCTGACAGATGCGTCGTTCCCGCGCAGCGTGCTGCTGTGCGTCGGCGAGATGGAAGGGCTGCTGGGGCAGTTGCGCAGCCGGTATGGATTGCGCGGCACCGTTGCGGCCCTGGAACGCACCGAGGAGGTGCGCGCCGCGATCCTGTCGCGCCCGGTGGAGCGGGTGATCGCGGATGGCTTGCACGAATTCCTCGATGCCGTGCAGCGTGACCTGATCCTGCTGGCCGGCGAGATCGGCACCGCGTTCTTCCGCGACTGGCGTCCGCTGGCCGTGGAGCAACCGGCCGCCGCTGGTTGGGCGATGTCCCAGAGCGCGACCGAGAACGGCATGACCCAGGAGATGCGCACGCAACGCGGCGGATGATACGGGCAAGCAATGGACGCGTAGGGCGGATAAGCCTTGCCCTCGGGCACTTGATCCGGGGGGAAGCGCCATCCGCCAGAACCGTTCGGGCCAGGACGGTTCGCACCAGGAAGGACTGACCGGGAAGGAACGCAAATGACACACCAATGGACAATCAGCACCTTCGCCGGCACCGGCGAACCTGGCCACGCCGGCGACGGCGGCCCGGCGCTTCACGCGCAACTCAACAACCCGTTCGACCTGGCCTTCGATCCCGCCGGCAACCTGGTCTTCTCCGACACCTACAACCACTGCCTGCGCCGCATCGACGCACGAACCGGCCGCATCGCCACGATCGCCGGCAACGCCACACAAGGCTTCTCCGGCGACGGCGGCCCCGCCACCAACGCGCAGCTCAGCCAACCCTACGGCGTCACCATTGATCGCGCCGGCAACATCTACACCGCCGACCGGCTGAACAAGCGCGTGCGCCGCATCGACGGCGCCACTGGCATCATCACCACCCTGGCCGGCGAGGGCTCGCCATCCGGCGAACCCATGGCCGAGCCGAACGGCCTCGCGCTCGATCCCGCACACGGGCTGCTCTACATCGCCGACGTCGCGGACCACCGCTTGCGTGTGGCGGACCTGGGCACCAACGCCCTATCCACCTTCGCCGGCACCGGCGCGGCGGAACATACCGGCGACGGCGGCAAGGCGATCGAGGCCGGCATCTTCGGCGCCCGCGCTGTCGCCGCGACCCCGGATGGCACGGTCTACATCCTCGAGCGCCAGGGCAGCACGCTGCGTCGGGTGCGCAACGGCATCATCGAAACGGTCGCCGGCACCGGCGCCCGCGCCTACGGCGGCGACGGCCACGACGCGCGCCACGCCGCGTTCAACGTGCCGAAGGAGATGGCGTTGGATGCGGACGGGAATGTCCTGATCGTCGACACCGAAAGCCACGTGATCCGCCGCATCGACGCGCGGACGTGGATCGTAACGACCATCGCCGGCAGCGGCATCGCCGGGGGTGGCGGCGACGGCGGCCCAGCGACGCAGGCTGGCCTGTCACGCCCGCACGGCGCGGCGGTCGGCCCCGATGGCGCGATCTACATCGGCGATTCCGAGAACCACCGCATCCGCAAGCTAACACCGGCCGTCTGAACGCCGCGGGAGTCGCACATCAGCGCACGACCAGCCGGCCGATGGGCGACTGGAATAATACCAACGGCCGAAAGTATTGACGTACGCTACCTACCCCCGTCATGGCCGGCGAAGGCCGGCCATGACGAGTGGAAAGTCGGGACTTTCGGCCGCTGGAATAAATCTCAACGTACCAGCGCAGACGCCTCCCCGAACCGGAAGCTGACCTTGCAGCGGTGACCGGCCGGCAGCCGCCCCTCCCGGTTCGGCACTTCAAGCTGGACACCGAAGGTGCCGCTCGCCGCGTCGAACACTTGGTCCACCACCACGACCCGCGCCTGAATCATGCCGCCGATCGGCTCCGCCGGCTCAACCGTCGCCTCCAGCCCAGCGCGCAGCAGCGGAAAGAGTCGCACCGGCAGGTAGGTTTCCACATACAGCGGGTCGAGCTGCGCCAGTTGAAGAATGACCGCTTCCGGATGGACATATTCCCCGGCCGACATCAGCCGGTCGGTCGCCAGGCCGTCGAACGGGCTACGAATTTCGCGCTGCCGCAGATAGGCCTTGGACCGCAGCAGCTCCAGCTGGGTCGCCTCCCGTACCTGCCGCGCGAGGCTCAATTCCCGGTCGCTGACCGCCGCCTGCGCGCGCAATTCGTCCAGGTGCTGCGCGGTTGCCACCTGACGCTTGTACAGCTCCTCGGTCCGGCCCAGCTCGCGCTGCGCCAGGGTCAACTGGGCCTCGCACGCTTCGATCTCCGCCGTGCTGGAGGCGCGCAACTGATCGAGCGCGACCTGCGCGGTCTCCACCTCCGAAACCAGGCGGGCAACGACCTGACCCGCATGCACGTGGTCGCCGCGCCGGACCAGCGTCGCGGCCAGCAGGCCCGGAATCTCACTGCCCAAATTCGCCCGCAACGACGGGTGGATCACACAGTCAAACGCCCGCTCGTCGGCCAGTGTCATCGAGGTTTGGGGCGTCGAGGTTTGCGCCACCGGCGCCTGCGCGGCCGACGTCTGGACCACCGGGGCTTGGGCGACGGCGACGACCGGCACCCCGGTCAAGGCGATGCCGAACAGCAGCACCGTCCGCAGCAAATGTTTCATTCTCCGACTCCCGCAAAACCCAATCGTTCGGCGCGCAGCCGATCCTGCCGCAGCAGCGCTTGGCGCGCGGTGGCAAGGGCCCGTTCCTGCCCCTTCTGGGCCAGCCGCAAAGCGCATCCAGCCAGCCGCTCACCCAGACTTCTCCCCAGGTGACGTCTCCCCGAGTGGCGCCCATCCGGGACGCTTACCCCCGGCAGGCGCCGGCCAGACCGCATCAGCAGCCGCGGCAGCCTGCCGGCAATCGCCACCAGTGGGTCATCCGCCGCCAGGATCGCCGCGACACTGCCGGGATCGCCCTGGCGCGCGGCGCGTCCGGCAAGTCTCGGGATGTTGCTGGTCTGGCCGATGGTCAAGGGGCTGTCGCACCTCGCGCGATCGTGCCCGCGAACACAATGGGGTATTGCCCTTGAGCGGCGAACAACTCCTCCGCTACCAGCGGGATTGCATTGGTTGCCGATGCGAACGAATAATCTGACGGGGGGCAGCAGGCGCATGTCCTGGTCGCACGTCGCATCGAGCAACCGGATTCGATCATAGGACGTTGCCTACACGTTATCATTCGTGGTGGCACTCATGCGTTGTTCCCCCCTTTTCCAGCGGGTTGTCCAAAGTCACACCAGCGGCCGAAACTTCTGACTCTGCACCCGTCATGCTCTCCACCCGTCATGGCCGGCGAAGGCCGGCCATCCACGACTTCCTTTCGTGCGGCCAATGAAGTCGTGGATGGCCGGCCGGAGCCTGCCCTCGGGCGCTTGACCCGGGGGCCGCCCGCGATGGGGGTGGGTAGCGTACGTCAAGACTTTCAGCCGCTGGTATCGAACATCCGGCGGCGCGGACCGAGTAATCCGCGGATCGCGAATGCCGGGGTCATGAACATCGGTAGCAGGCCGTCGCGCGCAAGGAACGCCAGCGAGATGTGTCGATCAGACGAGAGATCAGACTGCGCTACGCCGCAATCTGCCGTTACCCACTCGAAGTGATCGCGCTGATCGGCATTACGCGGCATTTCGTACACTTTCGGGAACGTATTTCGTCACTTCGCTCGCAGGAGCGTTGCGGCCATCTGTCACGTGCCCGGCGTCGTTATTGTGCGGTTATACTGCCGGTATCCGAATGCGATCCGAAACCCGGCGTCCTATATCGATTACGCACGTTTGGCGCTTCTTCGCTCTGCCAGCGCAAACGTGATTGGGAAGGGCTGCGGCTACCGCACTCTGGGCCGAATCCAAATCGAGCACGAAGTGAACCGGATGCGCTGTGACCTGCGTCACACCTATCATGCCAGAGACGGACCATTTCGCGCGCCGCGCCTCCAGCATTCTTGCGGGCGCGGCTTGCAACCGCGCAACGATGGCCATTGCGCGCGTGTGGTACTGGCGTCATGGAAGTTTCCTCGCAGGGCAACCTGCGTTGATGGCGACGAAGAAACGGCGCGGGCGCTACTGTGTTCGTCAGGCAGTCGCCCGCGCTTCGCCCGAACGGGTCGTGCAACGAAAATTTCTCTGCGCCAAACGGGCCACTCAGCACGCGCCATGCGGTGACAGGTGCAGGCCGCCCGCCGTCATGCCGGCGAAGGCCGGTGTCCACGACTTTCTTTGCTGCAACGAAGGCAAGTCGTGGATACCGGCCGAAGCTTGCCCTCGGGCGCTTGACCCGGAGGCCGGCATGCCGGGGGGCGGCACCGAAGAGTCGATCATTCGAGCGCTTCGTATCATACGCTGGTCCCCCCATGTTGCTTCGGCGAGTCGCGTCCTATCCGCGACGCAACTCGCTCACTCCGGGTGGATTTTTGCGTACATCGAACAGTCGCCGCTTCAAACTGCGCGCACCATCACGTCTCATTCCGCGCAATCGTCAGGCTTCTTGCCACCGTCCAGTGCATCTTCGTCCCCGCCAATGGCAGGTCAGGCCGCCACACCGAGAGAACGAAGCGCCGCCGCGGTCAGGCTCTGCTTTGCCGTGTTGTAGTCGTCCCAGGGATTAGGCTCAGCCAACCGTTGCGTCGCCGTGGCGAGCGATACCTCATCAGCCGACGTGACACTCGCAAGTTCCCGCCATGTCACCGGCCAGGCGACCGCGGCGCCGGGACGCCCGCGCGGCGAATACGGCGCGATCGCCGACGCCGTACGTTCGTTGCGGAAATGGTCGATAAAGATGCGACCGGTGCGGCGGGCCCTGCTCATGGTCGCGACGTACAGCTCCGGGACCTCGGTCGCGAAATGTTCGGCAAGTGCCCTGGCGAATTCCTTCACGATGGGCCAGGGATGGCGCCGTGTGATCGGCGCCACGACATGCACACCCTTGCCGCCGGTCAGCATCGCGAAGCTCGCGAGACCGA
Source organism: Acetobacteraceae bacterium (assembly GCA_035696165.1). Classification (GTDB taxonomy): domain Bacteria; phylum Pseudomonadota; class Alphaproteobacteria; order Acetobacterales; family Acetobacteraceae; genus Palsa-883. The sequence goes on from DASRQX010000296.1 coordinate 11,244, forward strand.
GCGCGTCAAGCGCGGCACGCACATGATCCGCGGCCTCGCGCACAGTTGGGAAACCGATCGCCGGATCCGGATCAAGATCGAACACGATGCGATCCGGCCGGTCCACGTCGTCAACGTGCACACCCCATATGTGGAATTCGAGCACGTCGAATTGTGCTGCCGCCAACAGGCCGGCTTTGTCGGCGATATAAAGGTACTCGACCTGCTTCCCATCCTTGTCGATGACGGGCACGCGCCGAATAGCTTTGGGCAGGCCGGCCCCGGCGTGGCGCTGGAAGAAACCCTGCTTCGCCACGCCGTCCGGACAACGCAACAAGCTCAGCGGACGATCGGCGAGATGCGGTAGCAGACGCCCGGAAGCTGCCTCGAGATACAGCGCCACATCGCGCTTGGTCAGCTTCTGCGCGGGGTAAAGTATCTTGTCGGGATGCGTGAGCCGCACCCCGCCCACCCTCGCGTCGTTCTCGACGTGCTGCACCACCTTCCGCACCGGCATGGGCTTCTCCTGTCGAACGTCGTTCGCCACCTTGTCCTCGCACAGCCCGACAAAGCGTCCCTGCCGCACAATGCCGTCGCTCGTGAATTCGGCAAAGGCGATCTCCGCCACCAGTTCCGGCCGCAGCCAGTGAACGCCACGCGTCAGGCTAAGCGGCAGCGACTCGTCTAACGGTGCGGCGCGTCGCGCCAACCCCTTGAAGCGCTCCGCCAGGTCGGACAAGGCGCGTCCGGAGAAGCCGGACCCGACGCGGCCCGCGTAACGCAAGCGCCCATTAACGTGCTGGGCGAGCAGGATCGACGCGAAGGGTCGCTCGGCAGATGACGATGACCAGCCGACGATCACGAACTCCTGCTCGTGGCGGCACTTGATCTTGAGCCATGACGCGGTGCGTCCGGGTCGATACGGCGCGGTTGCGCGTTTGGCGATCATGCCCTCGAACTCCTTGTCGCACAGCGTGCGATACATCTCGCGCCCGTCGCCGATGACATGGTCAGTATAAGCCACCGGCCCAGACCGCGGCACGCCGGCCAGTAGCTTGCGCAGCCGTTTCTTGCGCTTGGTAAGCGTTTCAGGGCGGAGATCAATTCCGCCGAGCTCCAGCAGGTCGAAGACAAAATAAATCAGCCCACCGCGCCCTTCAGACAGCGCCTGTTGCAGGGCGCCAAAGTCCGAGCGGCCTGCGCGATCGATCGCCACCACCTCGCCATCCAGCAGCGCACGGTCGAGTTTCAGCACCGCGATCGCACGTGCTATCGCAGGGTAACGGTCGGTCCAGTCCTTGCCACTGCGCGTGTAGATACGGACGTGGTCGCCGGACGCCGCGGCCAATGCGCGATAGCCGTCGAACTTCACCTCGAACAGCCAGTCCGGCCCTTCAGGCAGTGCATCCACCATGGTGGCGAGCGCCGGCGCCGAGAAGGCCGGCAGCTTGCCATCGTGCCGTGCTGGGTGCCGTGCTGGCTTTGTCGACGACGCCTGCCGTTTGCTCTTCGATACCGCGCCCTTGCTCTCCCACACCGCGTCCGGCTCGGCGGCGATCGCATCGATGTCGCGCCCCGATGCAACGCTGGTCGTGGCGCGCTCGGTTACTGCGCGTCCGTGCGCCGCCAACTCGTCCTTCTCCTTGATCAGCAGCCAGTTTTCGCGTTTCGGGTCGCGCTGACCGTGGAAGCGCACCAGCGCCCACCGCCCTTTCAGCCGCTCACCACGCAGACGAAATTCCAGCTTGCCTTCGGCCAGCCCCGCGCGCGGGTCACCGATCGGCTCCCACTCCCCCTTGTCCCATAGCAACACCGTGCCGGCACCGTAATTTCCCTCCGGGATGCGTCCCTCGAATGTCGCATAATCGACCGGATGGTCTTCGGTGCGTACTGCAAGACGTTTGTCTGCCGGATCGAGACTTGGACCTTTGGTCACCGCCCAGCTCTTCAATACCCCGTCAAGTTCAAGCCGCAGATCGTAGTGCAGCCGGCGCGCAGCATGCTTCTGGATGGTGTACAGCCGCCCGGCCTTGCGAGCGGCACGTCCGCGTGGCTCGGGCGTCTGGTCAAACCGGCGTTTAGCCCGGTAGGCATCGAGCTCATCCGGCCGCGCCCGCTGCCCTGCCATTCCTCAGCCGGTCTTTCTGCGCGCGCCGGGGTCGCGCCGAGCCTCGGTATCCCGCCGGCCGACACTGCGCTTCAGTGCCTCGATCAGATCGATCACCTTGGCGCCACCGGTCGGCGCCTCTTCATCTATGGAGACCGGCTTGCGATGCTTCATTTTGGCATCGATCAATTCGCGCAGCGCCTCGGTATAATGATCGTGGAACCGCTCCGGGTCGAAGGGCGCTGTCTTCCGCGCAATCAATTCCTTCGCCAGATCGAGCAGTTCCGCATCCGGCTCGACGTCAGCGGCATCGGCGAAGAAAGGTGCGGCATTGCGCACCTCGTCGGCAAATCGCAGCGTCTCCAGCAGCAGCCCCTTGCCACAAGGCTTGATGGCGGCAACATAGTCCCGCCCGCGCATCACAAACTGGCCGAGCCCCAGTTTCTTGGTCGCGCGCAGTGCGTCGCGCAGCACGCCATAGGCTTCCTCCGCCAGTTCGCCGTCGGGCACCACATAGCATGGCCGCTCGAACCAGATCGGATCGATCTCGCCCTGGGAAACGAATTGCACAAGATCGAGCGTCCGCTTCGCTTCGATCTTCAACGATTCGATCTCATCGTCCTTGAGCAGAACGTATTGTCCCTCGCCCAGGTCGAAGCCTTTGACGATGTCGTCGGTGTCCACCGGCCCGATGCCCGGCACGATCTTCTGGTAGCGGATACGCTTGCCCGACGGCTGATGCACCTGATGAAAACTGATTCGCGCGCCGCCGCTGATCGCCGGGTACAACCGGACGGGCACCGTCACCAATGCCAGGCGCAGACTGCCGGTCCATAGCGGCTGGGACCGCGTATCGCGGCGGGGGCGCTTCGGAGCGGTGGTGCGACGAAAGGCCGGCGGCTCGCGCGCCGTCCGCGTGCGCCGCGTCGGCTTAGCTTTCGTCGCCACGGGCGTTCAGCGCAACGCGCATGTCGCGGACCGTCGCGTCGGCGGACATGAACAGGACCCGGGCGTCGCGAATGCTGGGCATGCCATCGTCTCCTTGGCAGTTGCATCCAGTCGATTCAACGCATCTGGCCGAAGCTGGTTCCCTCGGCTTGCTGGCGTGTTGCCAACGTTGACGCGCTCGGGTTCACGCGCGGGCGTCACGCGCAGCGCGCCCGGTCATAAGCTGCCCTTCTCGGCATCCTTTGCCATCAGCAGATGCTGGCGCAAAGTCGGCAGCGCTGCCTGAGCAAAGGCCTTCAGGTCCGTGTCGGTGCCGTGCTCGGCTTCCTGTTGGAATGCCGACATCGCGATCTCATGATCGATGTCCTGCGTACGCAAATACGCGTTATCGAAGTCCGCGCCCTTCTGCCTGGCAAGATCCGTCAGCGTGCTGACATCCCGGGCGTTGGGCTCGGTCGGCAGGGTCAACCCCTTTCGCTCCGCGATTGCCGTCAACCTATGTCCGAGTTGCATGTGATCCGTAACCATTCGCTGGGCGAACGTCCGGACCTGCGCGGACTGGGTGTTCTCCGCAGCCAGCCGCCCCATGCGCGCTTCCGCCAACCCGGCCGCGGCCGCCGTTCTTGCGAAAGCCGAGTCAGGCGCCGCGGCTACGCCCGCGGTATCGGCGCCGCCTTTGGCGCTTCGCGGCATGATTTCGGCCGGAGCGGTACCGGCCGTGGGTGCCGGCCCCGGGACAGCCGGTGGGGTAGCAGGTCCCGCGGCGCCACCCGGCACAGCCGTTTGCGCCAGCGCGGCAGTCGGCAACACCAGCGCGGCGAGCAACGCCGCCTGTGACGCAAAATGTTTCACGGCGATGGTCCTTGCGCACCACATCATGCCGGCTGACAAACGATACGCCAGCCGGCAGGACGAGGCCACGCGCCAGATCAGCTCTGGCTGGCGAACTTGTAGCTCGGCATCTGGTTGAGTTGATCCTTTGTGGCGCCAGACATGACGATCTCGTCGCCCACCACGCGCAGCTCGTTGTATGGCACCTTCACCATCTTGCTGCCGAGGCCGAGGAATCCGCCCACCGACAGCACCGCGCTGATGACAGCGTGGTGCTGATCGACCAGCAATTCATCGATGCTGCCGATCTTCTCCTTCTGGTCGTTGTAGACTGAACTGCCAATCAACTTGCTGGCACGAATCTGCTGATCCGCCGTGACATAGCTGCCACTGCTGCTGCCGCTCGCGCTGCCGGTCGCCGCGCTGGTCGATCTTGTCATAGGCGGCGTCGCGGGGGTCATGGGTGGCGTCGCCGCGGGCGATGTGCTCGACGGCGCGGTCACGCCCGCCGGCGGTGTCGAGGGCGACGAGGTCGGCGACGAGTTCATCGTCTGTGCCAACGCGGGGGCCGCGAGAAACGCGGACATCGCTATCATCGTTGGAAACGAAAGACGCCTGCACATGTTGCGTTACTCCCAATGGCAAAACCGCCGCATGCCAAATGCTCCAACCTATGGATTGGTTCCATCGGTAATGCCGTCAGCGGGAACCCACTGCCGGCGTAGGCCTACCCCGCGGCTTGATCGCCTCCCGAGAGAATGACCACGGTGCCGCAGTCACATCGCCGCGCGTGGTTTCACCGAGATGTCGATCAACTCTCCCGCACATCTGATCGATCAGGCGCTTCAAAACGTATGTACCGAACCGCGCGCGATGTTGGCGACATGTGCATAGGGAGCCTGTTATGAGCGATCATCCATCGACCCATCGCCCAATCGAGAAAACCGCCACCGAGGCACGCCAAGGGGCGACACCAGGGATCGTCCGCTGGGTACTGGCGATTTCGCTGTTCGGTGCAATCGCAGCATTGGCGGTTGCCTACTGGCTGGTGCATGGCGTGTGAGAGATCTGACCGAATATCAACGCCGAAGCGGTGGCGAAAATGTAGAAGTCATACCATTTCGATAATGCGCCGGTCGTGCCGGCGGACGCGACCTCGATCATCGATTTCTGCAACGGGGGGTCGCTCCAACGTGGGTTCGCCGTAGGAAGCGTCATGGCTCGGTGAGACGCAACGATCCAACACAAGAAACCAGCCGCGCATGATCGCGGACATTCCGGGTGTGACAAGTCGCGCTCGTATCGGATAACGCCGTGTGCGTCTGCGCGCCGTGTCAGCGCACGCTCAACAATGCGTCAACGGCGCTTGCACCCGGGAGATAGGCGGTCAATCTCGCGCCATGGAATTACGTGCACGGTCCCATGCCTCACATCATAGCAATGTCCGATAACCCCCCGCGCGGCCCTGCGGAAGTACCGGAAGAGCGGCCGCAGGAAACGCCGCAGCCGCCGGCCGACCCCGGCGTAGAGCGGCCGCCTATCGAGGTCCCCGCCCGGCCGCCCGGAAAGATTGATCACCGCCGCGTCGGTGGCTGCTATTTTGGGTTCCGGCGCGCGGCCGCAATTGGCCGCTTCGTGTCGGATGGCCAGCACAATCCGTCGACGAAGACCTCGACCAGACGCAGCACGCTTGCTTGCCAGCCGGGCTGGTCGTGCATGTAGCACATGCCCACGAGCGCTCGCAGAAGATCTTCGGGGCTGATCTCGGCGCGCAACTCGCCCGCCGCGGCCGCGCGGTCCAACAGCACTCCCACGGCCTTGGTCAGGCGATCGAACGAATAGGCGGTTAGCTCCGAAGGGCCAGCGGCAAGCGCGAGCGCCTTCGCCATGCCCTTCTTCGTCGCAACGAACTCCACGTTCGAGCGCAGCCAGCGGCGCAACGCTTCCGCCGGCCCCACCTCCGTCTTCAGCTGCTCGGCGAGATCGGCAAGTTGCTCGACCTCGCGGCGGTAGACCGCCTCGAACAATGCCTCCCGGGTCGGGAAATGCCGGTACAGCGTGCCGATGCCGACGCCGGCTCGCCGCGCCACCGCCTCAAGGCTCGCGTCCGGGCCGCCGGCGCTGAACACCGCTTTGGCCGCTTCCAGCACGCGCTCGCGATTGTGAACCGCATCGGCACGCGGTCGCCTCGTGGTCTTGGCCGAATGTTCTCCCATATTGTCCATCACATTTCCCGAACCACTTGTAAAGCGGAGGTGCCCTCCGTATAATAGCCGAACTGGCACAACAGCAGGGCGGTCACGTCAGTCAACCCCTGGCGCACCGTGACCCGCCCAGGCGGTAGTAGTCCCCCGGGCAACGCACGTGCGACTCCACGCCGTCGACAGGCCGCATCGCGGCTTGGACCTCGTTTGGCGATAGCACTGATCGGAGCAGCGTATGAGCTTGTCAATTTCGCTTACCGTGAACGGAGTGGCGCGGGAAGTCGCGTTGGATGACCCGCGGGTCACGCTGCTCGATCTCCTTCGCGAACGCCTCGACCTGACCGGCACCAAGAAGGGCTGCGACCGCGGACAGTGCGGCGCATGTACGGTCCTGGTTGACGGCCGACGAATCAATTCATGCCTGGCGCTCGCAGTCAGTTACGACGGCGCGGACGTCCTCACGATCGAGGGCTTGGCGCAAGGTGACGTCCTCCATCCCGTCCAGGCCGCCTTCATCGCACATGACGGCCTGCAGTGCGGGTTCTGCACGCCAGGCCAGATCATGAGTGCGATCGGCCTGATCCAGGAAGGTCAGGCCGGCAATGATCCCGAACGTGTGCGCGAAGGCATGAGCGGGAATCTCTGCCGATGCGGCGCCTATGCCGGGATCACCGACGCGGTGCTGGATGCGCAGAGAAGCCGTACCGAACTCGACCGGAAACATGCCGCATGAAAACCTTCGACTATGTCAGGCCAACAACGATCCCCGAGGCCGTCGCGGCCGCCTCGGAGCCCGGCGCCGCCTACCTGGCCGCCGGAACCAATCTTCTCGATCTGATGAAAGGCGGCATCACCGGCCCGAGCCGTCTCGTTGACGTAACGCGTCTTCCCGGGCTCGACCGGATCGAGCATCTCGCAGGGGGCGGTGTCCGGATCGGCGCGCTCGTGCGCAATGCCGATCTGGCACATGACCCGGACTTCGCCCCCCGCTTTCCGGCGGTCGCGGAAGCGCTGCTGTCCGGCGCCTCGGCGCAGCTTCGCAACGCCGCAACGGTCGGCGGCAATCTCCTCCAGCGCACGCGATGCGCGTATTTCTACGATGCTGCGAGCGCCTGCAACAAACGCATACCGGGCGCAGGCTGCGAGGCACGCGGCGGCGACACCAGGCTGCACGCGATCCTCGGGTGGAGCGAAAGCTGCATCGCGACGAACCCATCCGATTTCTGCGTCCCGCTCGCGGCACTCGACGCCGTGGTCGAGATCGAGGGCAAGGCGCGGCCCCGCGAGGTTCCGCTCGAGAGTTTTCACCGTTTGCCCGGGGAGACGCCTGAGCACGAAAGCGCGCTGGAACCCGGCGAGTTGATCGTCGCCGTTCGTCTGCCGGCGGAGGCGGCTGCCTTCTCGGCGCATGCCCGCTACCTCAAGGTTCGCGAACGCACCTCCTACGCCTTCGCGGTGGTGTCGGCCGCTGCCGCCCTGCGGATCGAGGGCGACACGATCATCGAGGCACGGATCGCGCTCGGTGGCGTCGCCCTGAAACCCTGGCGGGCGCGCGCGGCCGAGGCGATGCTGGTCGGCGCTGGTCCGGATGAAACCGCGTTCCGCCGTGCGGCCGAAGCGGCGCTCGCGGACGCGAAACCATCCGGCGACAATCGATTCAAGATCGAGCTTGCACGGCGGATCGTTACGCGGGCGCTCACGCTGGCGGCGGCCGGAGCGCCCGCGCGCCTGCCGGCACTTCCGGCCTCCCCCTTCGCCCTTCTTCCCGGAGTTCTCCATGCCTGAAATCGCGCTCACCCAGGCTCCGGCTCATCTCCGGCACGGATCGAATATCGGTCAGCCGCTCACCCGTCGCGACGGGATCCTGAAGGTCACGGGAGCCGCCCGCTATGCGGCCGACAACCATCCGCCCGGCATGCTTTACGCCGTTCTGGCGGTGAGCAGCATCGCGCGCGGCCGCGTCACCTTCCTGGACGTGCCAGCCGCGAAAGCGCATCCCTGCGTCGTCGAGGTCATGACACCTGCCAACAAGCCGAGGCTGGCACAGGATCCGGACGCGAAGACCAACCCCTTCATGTTTCGGCTCGACCTGCTGCAAAACGATCATGTGCGCTACGCGAACCAGCCGATCGCGGTGGTAATCGCGCGGACGCTGGAGGCCGCGACGGAAGGCGCCGTGCTGCTATCCCCCCGCTACGAGACCGAACCGTCCCGCATCGGCCTCGACGCCAGCGAAAGTTTCATTCCGTCTGGAGTAGGGGTCGGCAACCCGGCCGAAATGCATCGGGGCGATGTCGCGGCGGGCCTCGAGCAAGCATCCAGGCGCATCGAGGCAACCTACGAGACGGTGGCGCAATACCACAACGCGATGGAACCGCATGCGATCGTGGCCGCATGGGACGGCGATACGCTGTCCATCGACACGCCGAGCCAGGGCCTCGCGATGGCTCAGGGGCGTGTCGCGGGGCTGTTCGGAATCCCGCCGGAGAAAATCCATATCCGCAGTCCCTTCCTGGGCGGCGGGTTCGGCTCCAAGGGCTTCATAGCCGGGCCGCAGGTGCTCGGCATCATGGCGGCGCGACTGGTCGGTAGACCCGTCAAGCTGGTGCTTCGCCGTGAGCAGATGTTCGGCCCCGTGGGCCATCGAGCACCGACGCGCCAGACGCTGCGCCTCGGCACGGACCGTGACGGCGCGCTGATGGCCATCGACCATCACACGAAGACGGCTTCGAGCACCTTCGACGATTTCTTCGAACCGGCGTCCGACGCTTCGCACACGCTCTATGCGAGCCCGGCCATCGCCACGTCGCATGAGGCGGTCCGGATCGACACCGGAACGCCGCTCTTCATGCGCGCACCTGGCGAGGCGACAGGCTCGATCGCGCTCGAGAGCGCGATTGACGAGATGGCGCATGCCTGCGGGATGGATCCCCTCGCGTTCCGGCTCAAGAACTATGCTGAAGTGGAACCGATATCCGGCAAGCCGTTCTCCTCGAAGGCCTTGCGCGATTGCTACGCCCAAGGGGCCGAACACTTTGGCTGGGCACGGCGCACGCTCGCGCCGCGGCAGATGCGCGATCAGGCCGGGCTGCTGGTCGGTTGGGGCGTAGGTACGGCGACCTTTCCGGCGATCATGTTCCAGGCCCAGGCCCGCGCGGTCATCCGGAATGACGGCACTGGCGTCATGGAAATCGGCGCGCACGACATGGGCCAGGGCGCCTGGACGGCGCTCGCGCAGATCGCCGCCGACGGCCTGGGGCTCGACATCGATCAGGTCGAGTTCCGGTCCGGCACGTCCGACTTGCCCGATGCAGGGATCGCCGGCGGCTCATCCCATACCGCGACGGCCGGCATGGCGATCCACGCCGCCGGCGCAGACGTGATCGCCAAGTTGGCAGACTTGGCCACGGGCGATGGACGCTCGCCGCTATTCGGTGCCGCGAACGCCGGCGTGATCGCGCGTGACGGCCGGCTGTTTCGCCGCGACGACGAGAGCCGAAGCGAGAGCTATGCTGCCATCCTCGCACGCGCCGGCCGCGCGCAAATCGAAGGGCGGGGCAGCAGCGCAACTGATCCGGTCTCGCAATCAAGCTACGCCATGCATGCGCACGGGGCGGTATTCGCCGAGGTGAAGGTCGATCCCGAACTGGGGCAGATCCGCGTCAGCCGTCTGGTCGGCGCCTTCGCCGCCGGCCGGGTCATCAATCCGCGGTTGGTGCGCAGCCAGTATTACGGCGGCATGATTTGGGGCGTATCGTTCGCCCTGCATGAGCACGCCGTCATGGACCCACGCTCCGGCCGCCCGATGAACCCGAATCTCGGCGAATACCATGTGCCGGTAAACGCCGATGTTCCGTCACTTGAAGCCATTCTCGTCGACGAGAGTGACCCGTACGTCAACGCGCTCGGCATCAAAGGCGTCGGCGAGATCGGGGTCACGGGAACGGCCGGGGCGGTGGCGAACGCGGTGTGGCACGCGACCGGGACCCGCGTTCGCCAGTTCCCGATCACACTCGACCGCCTGATCGAGCCCGCCCGGTGATCGGCACGTATCTACCCGGTTGAGGGAGCCGCCGAACTCGGCGAGCGCGATGACATACTGGGGTTGACGAGGTTGAGGGAGACGCTCGACGTTACTACTTCTGCCGTAACAAAGCGCCTGGTGGGAGCGACGGCAAGCAGGCAAGCAATCAATTGGACACAGAGTTTTACGAACGGCCCTAAACATTGACGCACGGGCCGCTACCCCCGTCATGCCGGCGAAGGCCGGTATCCACGACTTTCTTTGCTGCAACGAAGGCAAGTCGTGGATCCCGGCCTGCGTCGGCATGACGGGGGGTACCGTCGGTGGATCAATCTTTACGGCCGTTGGTATAAGTTTCCACCGTCACGACCGACCCGCCGTGAATGAAACTGTTGTGACTGTTTCCCGGCCGGCTACTGTTTGCCGGCCGCCGGCGGAGAGTTCGGTCGTCATCATGGTGTGAGCGAACCCGCGTATAAGTTGGATCCGGGGCACCCAAAGCACCCCCGATTGCGCCACGGGCAGCGATGTCCGGGAGCGCGTTGTTTAGACTTTATTTCCGGGGTGCCCTGCGTCGGCGGCGGCAGAGAAGGAGAGCACAAGGAGGTTCTTTACCCGCGCTGCGCCGGCCTGGACGTGCACAAGGACACGGTGGTGGCGTGTGTCCGCCTGGCGGCCGAGGGCACGGTGCAGGCCGAGGTTCGCACGTTCGACACGACGACGCCCGGACTACTGGCGTTGGCCGACTGGCTGAACGAGTGCGGCTGCACCCACGTCCGCACGGAGGCAACCGGCGTCTACTGGTAGCCGGTCTGGCACATACTCTCGGATGGCGACATGACGCTCATCCTGGCCAACGCCGCACATGTTAAGAATGTGCCCGGCCGCAAGACCGCGTGGCCGACGCGACCTGGCTGGCCGATCTGCTGGCGCACGGTCTGATCCGCGCCAGCTTGGTGCCTGAACCTGCCACGCAGGAGATGCGGGCTCTGTTGCGCACCCGCAAGCAGTTGGTGCGCGAACAGGCCAGTCACGTCCAGCGGATTCAGAAGACGCTGGAGGATGCCAATCTCAAGCTGGCTTCCGTGCTGACCAACATCATAGGCGTCAGCGGCCGGGCGATCCTCGAGGCGTTGATCGATGGTGAGACCGATCCCGATCATCTGGTGACGCTGATTGACCGCCGGGTGAAGGCGCCGCGTGACAAGGTACATGCCGCCCGACAGGGCGCGTGACGGACCGTCACCGCTTCCTGCTGCGTCTGCACCTGCGTCAGATCGACACCCTGGTCGCCGCCTTGGCTGAGATCGATGAGGCGGTGGACCGTGACCTCGACCCTTTTCGAGATGCGGTGCGCCTGCTGCGCAGCATCCCTGACGTCAGCGACCTGACGGCGCAGGTGATCATCTCGGAGATCGGCATCGACATGAGCCGTTTCCGACCGCGGGCCACATGATCTCATGGGCGGGCCTCTGCCTACGCAACGACGAGAGTGCCGGCAAGCGACGCTCCAACAAGATGCGCAAGGGCGCACCCTGGCTGAAAACCACTTTGGTGCAATGCGCCTGGGCCGGGGTCAAGAAAAAGACCAGCTATTTACAAGCCCAGTTTCAGCGCCTGCGCCACCGCCGCGGACCCAAGAAGGCCATCTGCGCCGTCGCCGCTTCCATCTTAACCGCCGCCTACCACATGCTGCCTGATGGCACCTTTTACCATGACCTCGGGCCAAACCATTTCCATAGCGCCTCGCCGAACGCTCAGGCACAACGGCTGGTCAGTCAGATCGCGAAGCTTGGGTTCGCGTGCACAATCACCCAGGCTGACCCCGGAGCCGTAGTTTCTGTTTAGCCGTAGTTTCTGTTTAGATCATAACAAAGGGAGCGCACCATGGCGCGACGCGAGGACACCGGACGGATCGGTCTGCTGGCGCCATCCTCTAGCACGACGCAGGAGATCGAGTACCGCCAGATCCTGCCGACCAACATAACGCTGCACACCGCGCGGCTGGTGCTGCGCACCGTCGATCCGAACGCCACAATCAGCATCGTCGAAGAGATCGAGCAGGAAAGCCGCAAGTTGGCCGATGCGGACGTAGACGTGATCGTGCTGGCCGCGACGGCGCCGTCGTCGCGCAAAGGCCTTGGTTACGACAAGGAACTGATCAACCGCATCAGCCAAGCCTCGGGCAAGCCCGCCACCACCGCATCAACCGCGATGATGCAGGCTCTGGAAGTGCTCGGTGCGCGCAAGATCGTCATCGCCGCGCCATGGAGCGACGAGGTGAACCGCATCGCCGCCGCGTTCATCGAGGCCAGCGGCGCGCACGTGCTGGCGCATCGCGCATTGGGCCACGTGGCAAATCTGGATATCGGCCTGCTCGATGAAACAACAGCCTACGACCTTGCCTGTGCGGTCGATCAGCCCGACGCCGACGCGGTGATGCTGGCCTGTGGCAACTGGCGCACCCAGGGGGTCGTTGACCGCCTGGAGGCTGCACTCGGCAAACCGGTGGTGACGACGAACCAGGTCACGCTGTGGGGCGCGCTACGCACCATCGGCCACGCTGCCCCGCTGCCCGGCTGGGGAAAGCTGTTGCGCACACGGCTGTAATGCCCTGCACCCGGGAGCTTGACCCGCCTGTGCCACCCACCCCGTCATGCCGGCGCATGCCGGCATCCACGACTTGCCTTTGTCGCAGCAAAGAAAGTCGTGGATACCGGCCTTCGCCGGCATGACCGGCACACAGTACCGGCGGATCAATCCGCCCACCGGTTTCTATAACGCGGCGTCGGACCCATCGGCACAGGGACCGTCGCAGCGCCTCACCAACCGCGCGCACCACGCCGTCAGTACATCACAGCCCGCAGCGGCGCTACCTTCGAAGCCTCGCCTTGCGGAAAGGCCGAGACCTCCGGATCGGGCACCGAACCCCACATGCACACGGCGTAGCGCTCGAACGGGAACTGGCGCGGCCGATACGTCGCCTCCTGTTCCGGCAGGATATGCTTCACACCACACGAGTACTCATAAATCATCCCGTCAGGCCCGCGGAAATACAGCATCACCGCCGTGGACAGCGGATGCCGGCCGGGGCCAAGCAGGATTTTGACGCCCTTCTCGCGTAGGAAATACCACGCGCGCATGACGTCGTCCACGTCCTCGACCTGGTGGTTGATGTGCTGTACGCCGCCATGCGACGACGGGAACAGCGCCAGCGAATGATGTGCGGTGTCGATGCGCAGCAGTGCCGCGTCACCGATCCAGTCGGACACTCGCGCGTTGCACAGCTTCGTCCAGAATTTCTCGTCGCGCGGCGCATCCGTCGTATACAGGCCGATATGGCTGAAATGCGTAATGCCGGCGTCGCGGCCGGGGAAATATCGCACGCCGGCGTGGTACGGCTTCGCAACGAACTCGATCCGGTTGCCGCTCGGATCGTGCGAGGCGATAAACGCCCTGACACGCCGCTGCTCACATTCTTCGCGCGTGCCGAAATGCACCGGATGGCCGGCGCGTTCCAGTTCCGCGCCCACTGCGTCGAGGTCCGAGGGGTCGTGCAGGTCGAAGCCGATAGCCTGGTCAGCCGGATTGCCCTCGAAATAGACCAGTGTATGGTCGCGCGTGTCACCGCGCACCGTGACCTTGTCGCTACGGAAATACGCCGCGTTGCAGTCGCGTGCCACGAGTTGCAGGCCGACGATGTCGGTTGTGAAGCGCACCGCGCTGTCAAGGTCGGGCGTGCCGACGCGGACGTAGCGGATGTCGTGCAGGTTGACCATGGATGCAGCCCTCCGCGAAAAACGCGAAAATGCTAGCGCCGAACCACGCTTCTGGCGAGGGTCGCGGCCCAGCGCGTCGCAGGCCGCCGTCGATCAAGCCGCGAGGCAACATTGTCCGGCGGAAATGCGGCCCTGCGGAACTCACCCGCGCAGGCGTCGGCCAACTACCGGCCGGTCACACCGGCCAGCCTTCCGCCGCCAGTTCCTCGTCGGTCAACGGGGCGAAGACCGATGGATCGAACGCGAAATCACGCCATCCCGGCGGCGTACGAAGCAGGCCCGGTTGGCGGCCCGGCGTGGGCTCGATGCGGGTGAGTTGGGCGATCGGCTCGCCGTTGCGTGCGATGACGGCCTGCTCGCGTTCCTCGACCTCGGCGAACCGGGCGAAGAGGGTGGTTTTGGCTTCGTGGATGTTGACGATCTTCATGGCCGCCTGTCTACTTTGGTCCGCCAACTTAACCGACAGAAAATCCGCTCGGCACCGCCGCCCGCCGCGCCTGCCGGCACCACTACATCACCCGATCGAAGGTGCCGCTGGCATCGAGAAAAACGCCTGCGCCGTGTGCCAGAACGCCGCACGGTTGCGGCACGTCCCAAGCGCATGCGCTGCATTGGCGATAATGGCGAACTGCCGATCGCCATTGGGCAACTGGCGGAAGAAATCCCACAGATCCTCGTTTGTCGCGATACCGTCATATTCACCGCGCGCGATGCACACCGGCGCCGCGATCTTCGTCGGGTCAACCACCGGCAGATGCGCGGTCATGTCGAGATAGGTGCCGGTGGGCACGCTATCGCCATACGCCAACTCGGCGTTCGCCAGCGCCGGCGCCACCGCGGGATCGGTGGTGCCGGGCCTGTCGCGCGTGAAAATGCTCTCGATCATTGCCCGGTCACGCGGACGGCGATTGTGCGACTGGTAGTACGCAAGCTGCTCGGCGCGCTTGCCGAGCGTCGGCGAACCCCTGCCGGTATAGGTCAGCGCGCTCAGCACCAACCGATCGATGTGCTGCGGCGCCGCCATCGCGAACGCGCCGGCCCGCAGCGCGCCGGACGATTCGCCCAAGAAATGACATCGCGTCTGGCCGGTCTCACGCGTGATCACCGCCATCGCCGCGGTCAGGTCCGCGACCCCGCTGGCGATGTCGGAATTACCGTCCGTGCGATCGGATTTGCCGTAGCCCTCGTGATCCATCGTCCATACGTCGTAACCCTGCCGGGCGAACACGTTCATCGTCGAGTATTCGCCGTGCCCCGGCACGCCCAGATCCCAACTCGCCAACGCCGCGATCGAGGAGCCGTGCACCAGGAACAGTACCGGCAGCGGCTTTGCCCCAGGCCGAGGCGCGCCGGCGCGCTTGCGATACATCGCCAGCTTGATCGTTGCGGATCCGCGGGTTTTCTCCGCCCAGTAGTCGTGGCGCCAGATCGCCGCTTCCTCGGCCACTGCCGGCGTGGCCGCCACACTGGCGAATGAAACCCCGACACAAGCCAGCGCGGCTCGACGCGATACGGCGGCGGTTTGGTTATGCAACAGCGGCATGTGGCGTCTCCCTTTGGATTCCACGTTGTTCGGCCTGGGCGTTCGTTGGTCCGTATCCGTCACGAATCGGCGGGCTCGGCGGGCAGGAAACGTGAGCTGGGTCACGCATGAAATACCCGATCGGGTAGCCATTCCAACGACATATGCACAGCCCATGGTCGGTCGCAACGTCAGATACCACCGAGATCCGGGTTGCCGGCTTGCGTGCCGGTGCGACGTTCCGCCTGATAGCGGCACCGCATCCGCACCGAAGGACCCGACATGCGCATCCTGCCATTGCTCGCCGGCCTGCTCGCCCTGACCGCCATGGCCACGCCCGTCGGAGCGCAACTCCGCATCGGCATCCAGGACGATCCGGACATCCTGGACCCAACCTTCTCGCGCACCTATGCCGGCACCGTCGTGATGACGGCGCTGTGCGATAAACTGTTCGATTTCGATGCGAACCTGAACATCGTCCCGGTGCTGGCGACCTCGTATGAATGGGCCGACACAAAGACGCTGCTGATCCATCTGCGCCCGGGCGTAACGTTCCAGGACAACGAGAAGTTCGATGCCGCGGCAGTTGTCTACACGCTGCAACGCCACCTGACCGAAACCGGCAGCTTCCGGCGCAGCGAGATCAGCGCGATGGACCACGCCGAACCTGTCGACGACCTGACCGTGCGCGTGGTGATGAAGCAGCCGTTCTCGCCCTTCGTCGCCATCTTGACCGACCGCGCCGGCATGATGCTGCCGCCGCGCGCCACGCGGGACGGCGGCAAGGATTTCGGCCTGCACCCAGTCTGCGCCGGCCCGTTCCGCTTCGTCGATCGCGTGGCGCAGGACCACATCACGCTCGAGCGGTTTGCTGGCTATTGGAACGCGGCGCGCATCCACTACGACCGGGTGATCTACCGGATCATTCCCGACAGCAGCGTCCGCCTGGCGAATCTGCAGGCTGGGGCGCTGGATGTCGCCAACATCGCACCGCTCGACGCCGACAGCGTGAAGCGCGACACCCGTCTGAACCTGATAGCGGTGCAAAGCCTGGGCTACGGCGCGCTGACCATCAATACCGGCGCCTTCCCAAAAGCCGAGACCGCGCTTGGCCGCGATCCGCGCGTGCGCCATGCGTTCGAGCTGTCGATCGATCGCGCCGCGCTGAGCCAGGTGGTGTTCGCCGGGATGTACACGCCGAACGCGCAGGCGACCTCGGCGCTGAGCCCGCTCTACGACCCCTCGATCAAACCGCCCGGACGCGACGTGGCAAAAGCGCGGGCGCTGCTGAAGGAAGCCGGGGTCGCCACGCCGCTCGTTGTGCCGCTGACGATCACCAACACGCCCCAGGGCGTGCAGGCCGCCGAGGTGATCCAGTCGATGGCAGCCGAGGCCGGATTCGCCGTCCAGGTCAACGCGATGGAATTCGGCGCCGGCCTTGCCGCAGTGCGTCGCGGCGACTTCGCGATGACGCTGGGCGGCTGGTCGGGATTGCTCGACACCGACAGCAACGCCTGGAGCTTCCTGCACAGCGACGGCGCGCTGAACATGGCGCGCTACGGCAATGCCACGGTGGATGCCAAGCTGGATGCCGCGCGCGCAACGAGCGGCCTCGCGACCAGGCGCGAGCTGTACGCGGCGGTGTGGCGGCAGGTGAACCAGGACCTGCCGCTGATCTATCTGTGGACGCCGCGGAACATCGCCGGCGTCAGCAACAAGGTTGCCGGGTTTACGCTGCTGGCGGACGGCCTGTATCGGCTGCAGGACGTCCGCCCGACTCCGTAACTATCCTATGCCGTAACCATCTTGCACCGCTGCTATCGCGCCTCGGTCCAGCTTTCGGAGAACGCCAGCGCACAGGTGCTGAACGGACGCCCTTCCCGCTGCGTGGCGAACGGGCGGCCCGTGGCCTGGACGCCATTGCGGGTCAGCCGCGCGCCGAGCGCGGGAATTAGAATCGTGCAAACGCCATAGGGACGGCCGGGCGTCGCATTTGGCTGGGTGTGGATCAGCAACGGCTCGCCGATGTCGTACCAGGTGAGCTCGATCTCCTCGTCATGCGTCACCAGGCTTTCGGTCCAGAAATCCCGCACGTCGCCGGAGCGGCTGAACTCCGCGTCGATCACCGGGATGCTCTGATCCGCGGTGTCTGGATTGAGCATGCCCTGGACGGTGGCTTGCAGCCAACGCGCCATCGCGATGTTGTCCGAGTAGATGCGCCACTGATCCTGGGTGAGCTCGCTTTTCATATACAGCACATGGCCGGGGCCGGCGGGGCCGAGAACGATGCGCCAGAAGCTGGCGTTGGTGGTCGCTGTGCCGCCATCGGTTTCGCTCAGGCGGATAAACGGGTTTTCCCCGGTCAGGACGACGTGGTTGGGGTCAGCGGACATGTTGCGTGCCTCCCTGGCGTTCAGCTTGGGCTGGTATTTTAGGGCATGCCGGGCGAGGCGGCTATGGCAGGTCGGTGAAGCTCACGCCGCTGACCGGGCGGCTGTCGCCGGGAACGATACAAGGATGACCCCTAACCGGCCGGCGGCACCTTCGCCTCCGCCAGCGCGGCCGCCTGGCGCTCCGCCAGCACCGTCGCGTCGAAATCCGCAATCAGACCGTGGAACAGCCGGCTCCAGTTCAGCTCGGCCTTCAGCCGCAGGAACACCCCACCCAGCCCGATCGCGGAGCGGTCCATCAACACGAACTCCCGCGGCGGCTTCACCCCGCCGGTACGCTTCAGCCCCGCATGCACCTGTGCTGCCACGACGCGGCCAAACATCGGATCGTCGGTTTCCTGGATCCGCCGCACCCGATCTTCGCACAGCGGCTCATATAGGAACCGAGCCCACAGGTTCAGCGCCGCCATCTTCTCCTTCGACAGGTCGGTAAATCCCCATGTCGTATAGGCGTGGTGCGCCTTGGCTTCATCGTCGTCGCGCACAGCCTCGAACAGGTCGATCACGCCCCGCACGAACTTTGCCTCGAACACGCGGATCGCGCCGAAATCCAGCAGGTTGACGCTGGCATCCGGCCGCACCTGGTAGTTGCCCAGATGCGGATCGCCATGGATCACGCCGTAGCGATAAAACGGCACGTACCACGCGTGGAACAATGCCTCGGCGATACGGTTGCGTTCCTCCTGCGGCGGGTCCTCGGCCAGCCGATGCATCAGCGGCCGCCCATCCAGCCAGGTCATCGTCAGCAGCCGCCGCGTGCACAGCCCTTCCACCGGGGTCGGCACATGCACGTTGGGCTGCTTCGCCAGCATCAACCGATACAACCGCATCTGTGCCGCCTCACGCTCGTAATCCAGCTCCTCGCGCAGGCGCTCGGTCAGTTCCTTGTAGATCTCCTCGTGCTGGATGGCATTGTCCATGCGGTGATAGATCGCCATCGCCAGACGAAGCTGGCGCAGGTCGGCTTCCACCGTGCTCGGCATATCCGGATATTGCAGCTTGCACGCGACAAGCGATCCATCGTGCAACGTCGCGCGATGCACCTGCCCCAGGCTCGCCGCCGCCGCCGCCTCATGGCTGAAGCTGGCAAATCGGCTTTCCCACGCCGGCCCCAACTCGCTCGCCATGCGTCGGCGCACGAACGCCCAGCCCATCGCCGGCGCGTTCGCCTGAAGCTGCGACAGCTCGTCGGCATACTCCGCCGGCAGCGCGTCCGGCACGGAGGACAGGAATTGTGCGACTTTCATCAGCGGGCCTTTCAGCCCGCCCAGGACCGCCCGCAAATCCTCCGCGTGCGCCGCGCGATCGGTCTTGATGCCGAACACGCGCGCTCCGGCAAAGCGTGCGGCGATGCCCCCCACGGCGCCGGAGGTCCGCGCCATCCGCCGCAGTTCGCCGAAGAGTGTCGATTCGTCAGACATGACGCATCATTTCGGCGCCGCTTCGCGATTCAGGCGCGCCGATGGAGAACGGACCAGGCAACGCCGCTGCGTGGCCGCTCTCACCCCTCGGCCTCCAGCTCATCGATAAACCCAGCGATCACATCCAACCCTTTCCGCCAGAACGCCGGATCCGACGCGTCCAACCCAAATGGCGCCAGCAATTCCTTGTGCCGTTTCGTCCCCCCCGCCCGCAGCATGTCCAAATACTTCGCCTGGAACCCCGGATGCCCCGACTGGAACACCGAATACAGCGCGTTCACCAGGCAATCACCAAACGCATAGGCATACACATAGAACGGCGAATGGATGAAATGCGGAATATAGGCCCAAAATACATCGTATTCCGGCGTGAACTCGAACACCGGCCCCAAACTCTCGGTCTGTATCCCACGCCAGATCGCGCCAATGCGGTCGGCCATGATCTCGCCCGACCGCCGCTCGTCGTGCAGCCGCGTCTCGAACAGATAGAACGCGGTCTGCCGCACCACGGTGTTCAGCATGTCCTCGACCTTGGCCGCGAGCATGATCCGCCGCCGCCGCTTGTCGGTCTCGGCGTCCAGCATGGCGCGGAAGGTCAGCATCTCGCCGAACACGCTGGCGGTCTCGGCCAGCGTCAGCGGCGTGCCCGACATGAGATAGCCCTGTGCGCCCGCCAGTATCTGATGCACGCCATGGCCCAGCTCGTGCGCCAGGGTCATCACGTCGCGTGCCCGGCCGTGATAGTTCAGCAGCAGATAGGGATGCGCGCTCGGCACCGTTGGATGCGCGAAGGCGCCCCCCGATTTGCCGGGCGCCAGCTTCGCGTCGATCCAGGGCGCCTCGAAGAAGCGCTTGCCGATTGCCGCCAGCTCCGGGCTGAACGCCCCATACGCGCCCAGCACCCGCGTCCGCGCGGCATCCCATGGGATAAGCTGGTCGTCGTCCTCCGGCAGCGGCGCGTTGCGGTCCCAGTGCTGCAGCTTCTCCAGTCCCAGCCACTTTGCCTTCATCGCGTAGTAGCGATGCGACAGCCTGGGAAAGTCGGTCGTGACGGCGGAGACCAGCGCGTCCACCACCTCGTCTTCCACCATGTTGGCGCGATTGCGGTAGCTGCCGGGCCGTGGATAGTGCCGCCAGGTGTCGGTGATCTCCTTGTCCTTGGCCAACGTGTTGGTGATCAGCGCGAATAGTTTCACCTGGGCGCCGAACGCCGCGCCGATCGCCTTGCCGGCCGCCTCGCGCACCGCCCGATCGCGGTCCGACAGCTTGTTGAGCGCGGCGCTGACCGTCAGCGGTGCTTCGCCCCCTGGCCCGCCGACCGGCTCGCCTAAGGGAACCGGCGCGCCCAAGGGAATACGCATCCCGGCGATCGTCTCGTCGAACAGCCGGCTCCACGCCGAGTGCCCGGTCACCTCCTTCTCGTGCAGCAGTTTTTCCACCTCATCGGAGAGCTGGTGCGGGCGGAACACTCGCAAATCGCGCAACCAGGGCCGCCAGCGTGCCAGCGCCGGATCGGCGAGCTTGGCCTCCAGCGCCGCTTCGTCCAGCCGGTTCAGCTCCAGGGTGAAGAACAGCAGGCGACTGCTGATGGTGGTCACCCGCTCGGTGACGGTCTGGTAGAATTTTCCCACCGTCGCGTCGGTAGAATCGCCGGCGAACAGCAACTGGGCGTAGGAGGCCAGCCGGCCAAGGATCTCATCGATCCGTTCGTATTCGCCAATCGCGGCGGCCAGCGCGGCGCCCGGCAGATCGGCCAGCTTGCCGCCATGCATGGTCTCGAACGCCGTCGCGGCTGCCTCGGCGGCGGCGAAATCGATGCGCACCGCGTCGCTGTCCGGCCCCCGATACAGGTCCGACAGGTCCCAGGCGGGCAAGCCATCGTCCGGCACCGGGGCGGTGGCGGCGCTGGCGGAGAAAACGCGGGAAATGGTCTGCCGCATCACGTGGCTGGTCCTCCGGCTAACTGGGGGGTAGGCCCGGCGGACTGCCCCGGGCCGCTACACTGGTCGCGCTGCATGTAAGCATGTAGGGACGCTTGGCAAAGAGCAGCCTTCCGCGCCGAGGCAACGTGCAGACCTATCCGACATGGCCCAACCTCGCGGCGATGATGTTCGCGCGTGCCCGGGAATGGCCGGACAAGCCGATGCTGCGCGCGCATCGCGGCGGGAGCTGGCACGGCATCACCTGGGCGGAGTTCGCCCGCCAGGCCGCCTCGGCCGCGCGGCACCTGCGCGCCGCCGGTGTCGCGGCCGGCGATCGCGTCATGATCGTCGCCGAAAGCCGGCCCGAATACCTGATCGCCGAGACCGCCCTGATGGCGATCCGCGCCGTTCCGGTGCCGGCCTATGTCACCAACACCGTCGAGGACCACGCACACATCCTGCGCGACAGTGCCGCACGCGCGGCGATCGTCGCGTCCGCCCAACTTGCCGGCAGGCTGCGGGAAGCGGGCGCGCGCGCCGGCGGGCTTGACCTGCTGGTGGTGATGGACGGCGCGCCGGAGGCCGCGGGCGGCACCACGCGGCTGATCCCCTGGACCGAGCTGATCGGCGACACCGCCCCTCCGGACGACATCGCGGTCGACGCGGCGGCCATCGCGCCGACCGAACTCGCTTGCCTGATCTACACCTCCGGCACCGGCGGCGCGCCCAAGGGGGTGATGCTGCCGCACCGTGCCATCCTGTCGAACTGCCGCGGCGCGTTCGAACTGGTCCGCCCGCTGCGGCTGAAGGACGAGGTGTATCTCTCCTACCTGCCCATCTCACACAGCTACGAGCACACGGTCGGGCAGCTCTTCTTGCCCTCGATCGGCACCGAGATTGTCTACGCGCGCGGGGTAGAACACCTGGCGGCCGACATGTTGACGGTGCGCCCCACCATCCTGACCGCGGTGCCGCGCGTGCTGGAGGTGATCCGCGCCCGCGTGCTGGGACAGGTCGCGCGTGAGAAGCGCTGGCGCCAGGCATTGTTCAACCGCGCGCTGGCGATCGGCCTGAAGCGTGTCGATCACGCGCCTCTGTCGTTCATCGAGGATCTACTGGACTGGCCGCTGGATCGGCTGGTCCGCGCCAAGATACGCGCCCGTTTCGGCGGAAGGCTGATCGCCGCGATGTCCGGCGGCGCGCGCCTGGAGCCGGAGGTCGGGCGATTCTACCTGGCGCTCGGCATCCGCATCATGCAGGGCTACGGCCAGACCGAGGCCGGACCGGTGGTCAGCGCCAACCCGCCGAATGCGATCCGCATCGAAACGGTTGGCCCGCCGCTGCAAGGCGTCGAGGTCCGTATTGCCGAGGACGGCGAGATCCTGGTGCGCGGCGACCTGCTGATGCACGG
>DASRQX010000297.1:0-33261 GCA_035696165.1 Acetobacteraceae bacterium
TCAAGGATTTCAGCATCGCAATGCTGACCTTCCTGCGCGACGACGTGCCGAGGAATTGGGACACCTACTGCGACCGAGTCACGGACAACTTCCGAATCATCAACCCAAAGGATTTTCGGGTTCTCACGTGAGCGGGGTATCGACAAAAACCGGCAGGAGGATGCATTGCGCGCGAGTTCGACCGACTTGGTGCTCGTCCGGCCCTCGGTCCTAATCGACAAGCCGCCGTGTGGTCGCGTCGGGGTGCTTACCGATCTTGAAGGGTTCCGTGGCGGCGCCATCGCGCGCACTGACGTGGCCCATTTTGTCGTCGAGCAGCTGACTGACGATAGGTGGCTACGGCAGTCTCCACTGATCACTTGGTGAGTGCCCGGTTGGTCGACCATGGCGGCACGACGAATGGCGGTGGTCGGCCCGCGTGCGGATCGGCCTCGCTCAAGGTCTGGGTCGCAGGTGGCCATCTCGGCTCGCGTCGCCTTCATGCTGCTGAACGCTTGAACTCACGTCCGCTACCGGGAAACGCTGGCAGAGCCCACAACGGCCGGCATGATGCGCCAAGCGGACTCCCAGCCGGCGGCCGGATCCGCGCACGCCGCAAACTCCTCCTCGGTGCTGGATTACTCTGGGACCGTCTAGCCGATCGTCGCGACATCTGTCCTGAGCCGCTGCACTGTGCTGAGCGGAGACCGGAGCGGGTTCGCCAGACAGAGGGACCGGGTGTTGCTGCGCAGCCCCGACGCCCGCCGCTTTGAAGCACGCTATGCGCTTCTCCAAGGAGGGCACCCGGAAGCATGCCGAACCCGCGCCCCCCAAACCTCGGCAGGGATGGCATCCGGCGGAACGCTCGTCGTCCATTCCTTCTGGAGGGTCAAGGGAGCCTGGTCAGGCACGACCCGCGATCTACCCTCGGCGATGAGGATTTGACCGAGACCTGTCCTGGGACTTGCTGGCGCCTTGCTGTCAGTCGTACGTCGTGGAGAAATTCCATATTTATCAGCATATTATAGGGAGCAACAACGCGACTGAAAATCTTTCGTCCGGCGGAGGTGAGTTTCAGGCCGAACCCACGGACTTCGTCGTCCCAAACAAAAGTGTCCCTGGGGCCAGATAGTGTCCCGTCGATCAATCGTTTGGTTAGGGTGGCTGTGGGTTGGGAAGTGATTGCCGGGACTTACTTTCCATCAATCAGGAGCGCGGAAGCCGGGGATAAAATGGGGCAGCCAAGTAGTCCAAATGTATGTCAATCCTTGGGGATTTCCCGGCCCGAATAGCCCCAGCATTTTTTTCGCGTTCGCGGAAACTCTGCCATTCTGCCATGCACCAGCGAGACCGAAAGTAATCTGCTGTGCATACCATGATAAGAAGCCCAGACCTTGCGAGACGTCTTTTCAGCTCGTCGGGCCAACTGACGCCGGTTTCCATTTGGATATCACAAGACAGGCGCACGGGCGCAGGGGCGGCCTCGTTGAGGCGATCCTGTAGACGCGGGAGCAATTGATTCTGCACCCATCGTCCGACAGTCTCGGTTCGTCGATAGGATATGAATATGTCGAACTCGTAAGCCATCGTACCCAATGCACCCTCGGTGCGCGTTACGACCAATGCACGGGGTGGTCTGCGTCAATTTGCACTCGGTTCGGGCGTGTAACTAGCAAATGCGGCGCCCACGCGCCGCCATCGTCAAACCGCCAGACTGGAATGCCGAGCCGCTTGGCCTTGTCGGCGAGATCATTCTGGATGCCGGTGCCAGGGAAGACCATGACTCCGATCGGGAGCACGTCCAGCATCTTGTCGTCGCGCTTGAAGGGTGCGGCCTTGGCGTGCTTGCTCCAGTCGGGCTTGGGTCCGGGTAAGCCCGCACGGTGAGGGCGTAGATCGCGGGGCCGGCGGTATTGCCGGCGGTGTGGCCTCGGTCATCTCGCCTCCCAAACCTTCCGCCAGGCCACGAATTCCGAGGGGCCGATCCGATGGCGGGCAAAATTACCTTCGTGCAGGCTTATGAGCTCGGTTTCGGCCAGCTCGGCGAAACGCCGGCGGTCGACGGGATCGATTTCCCTCTGCGACCAGGCGGCTATTTGCGCCGCGGCATCCTTCCGACCCACCCGCGCCCGGACGAGGTCGGCGATGAGCTCGCGAAGCTGTCCGCGATGGCGAAGCCGGAAGGGATCAGGTTCCCCCAGGGATTGGCGAACGGCGGCGTAGCACGCAGCTGACCGCTCGTAGGCCCAGACGAAGACATCCCTGAGGAGGTCGATCTTGGTTAGTTCGTAGATGCCAAGAACTGCCTCCGTATAGGTCAGCCGGGGCACATCAGTGAATGACAGCGGCGACAAGTTGGCCTTGATGAGCGGGATGTTCGCTGCAAGGCGCGATACGCGTTTGTTCACGTCGTCGAATGGCTGCAGGTAGGGAAGCTGCACCATGACGAAGAAGGCTTGCTCGAACGGATCGGTGATTGCTGCAGCAGTCGCGAGGACCTGGTCGAAGGACTCCTCGATAAGCTGCGGGACTTCGAGCGGATGAAAGGTGGAGCGCTCGATCCCGACGGTGATGTAGCGGAGCCTGCCTGCCGCGGTTGGATCGGCGAGGAGGTTGTTGGCCAGGAGTCCGTGGAGATTGAGTATTGTATAACGATTGAAGCCGATCTCGTCAGCGGAGCTTACCAAAAATTCGATGGCGTCCTTGTGGTTCAGGATCATTTGAGCTTCGACGTGCGCGCGCCCCTCAGCCTCTTCGCCCAGTTCGATCAGGCGCTTGGTGTCGAGAAGCGAGTAGGTGTTGCCTTCCAGGCGGCTCGAATTCCAAGCGAGATCGATTAGAAGCCTGCTGAGGATCTGCTTTGCATAAGCGCCGGCGGGCTGCTCGGCGATCTGTGGCCGCCCCACAGCAATCAAGTGTGCGCGGTCGCGCTCAGTCAGATAAAAGGAGACGTTCGGGCGATAGTCGTCGAGGAATTTGCGCTCATAGCCGACAGGCTTGCGATGTTCCGGCGCCTGCCGGACATAATTGCCGACCGATTTCCCCGCCCCGGACAGGGGTATCACAGGTTCTTCGACTTCGGTGAGCGCGGCAGCCTTGGCTGGTGCGACACGGGCAGCAACATCAGGTATTCGGTATTTGGCCCAACGTCCCTCGCCGTTCATGACCAGGCGGTTTCGGGTGACGAGGAATTTCAGCCGGTACTGGAGAGTCCGAAGAGGGATGGGGGTCGCAAGGTCGCGCAGGATTTCTTGCGCCGAAGCGCCGTCTGGATGACGGCGCACGGCTTCCTCGATGGCCTGGAGAGCAGTGTCGGGGATCTGGTTCGCCAAGTCGGTCTTCCTTGCGTGTAGAATCTACGCGCAAAGATGGCTCGGATTTGCGCAACGATCAAGGCTACACGCAAAAATGGGGTCTATGCGCAATCAAACTTGCGCGTAGGCAGCGTTCTCGGCCCATGGGCCAAAACGGCGGGCCGAAACGCGCGTCAGATCGTCTGGGGCGAGCTGCAGCCGATCGATGCGGGGTCAATGACGATTTGATTGCTGGCGTCGGTCTTCCCGCTGCCCAGGCGTCGAGGTCGTTGATGGCGTAGCGGACCCATTTCCCGAACTTGTGGTAGGCGGGGCCGCCGCCGAGCGAGCGATTGCATTCCAGGGTATGCGTCTCCAACGCGAGATGCCGGGCAGCCGCCTCAGTGTCGACGAAGCGGATCGGGCCAGCATCGTACACGAACCTGGCGCGCCGCAGGATGTCCGGCGCCGGCCAGTGGCGCTGTGAGATCGGTGGGGACGGGACGGTCCGAGTCGGACCCGAAGCGGTCACCCGCCGGCGGCTTCTTGCCCAAGCGTCGAGATCGCCGACGGCGTAACGGACCCGTTTGCCGAATTTGTGGGCAAAGGGTCCGCTTCCAAGAGCGCGGTATGCCTTCAGCGTCTGAGCCTCGAGCGCGAGATAGCGCGCGGCCGCCTCGGTGTCGACGAAGGGGATCGGGCTGACCTCATCCTTTAGCCGAGCACGCCGAGCTGTGTCTCGCGCTCGACGATGGGAATGCGGAAGTCCCTCACCGTGCATGGGCCGCCTCCTTCGTCTTCGGCGCGCGCTTGGTCCCCAGAGGGACAGCCCGGTTCTCGCCGCCACGATGACGGAACGGCCGATAATTCCCGAGCTTGGTTTGGGAAGTGTAGGCGCCGTCCTGAAGGCCGAGCGGCGTCCGGTCGGAGACCCGGGCCACAGCGCTTGACGACTCCGGAGCAACGGACGGCGGCGCGGGGTTTGGCTGAGACATGACTGCGGGGGCCGCCACGACGCCGCTGACCAGAGCCTGACGGCGCTGCGCTACGGCTTCTGCGGCTGCCCGGACCGGATCATCCTCTGTATGAACGTAGCGCATGAACATTGTGACGGTCTTGTGGGCGGTTAGCACCATGCCGACCTTCACGGGGATGCCGGAATTGGCGATGTCCGCCGCGGAACGATGGCGGATGCCGTGGGTACCTACTATGCGGCAGGCAGGCTCGCTCCAGAACACGCCTCCAGCCGTTCCAGTAGGTGTGCTTCGACATCGGCTGATTGGGATCGAGGAGCGACGGGCAGACATAGGGCGAGGCCTCGACGCGCGGCGCGGCCTCGAACAACCGAACGACTTCGGCGCTCATCGGCTTCGACACCCCCCCGGTCTTGCTGTCGGGCCATTCGACGCGGCGGTTGTCGACGTCGACCCAGGTCCATTCAAGCATCAAGATTTCCGACATCCGCGCCGCGAACTCGAACTGAAGCCGGACGGCGAGAAGGATAAAGGGATGCTCCAGGCCTTCAGCCTCGGCCTTGTCCAGATAGGCGAAGAGCCGCTTTAGCTCGCTATCCGTGATCAGTCGGGTCTTTCCCTTTTCAGGGAACTTCGGGATACGCCGGCCGGGCACGGATTCGAGCCGTCGGGCCGCATGCCCCAAAGTTCGGCCATGTTGAACATCTTCCGCACGGCAGAGAGAACCCGGTTGGCGTAGGTTGGACGGGCGGACATCTTCTTCATCAGATCCGCGATGTCGGCGCGGGTGACGTCCGGCACTTTGATCTGGCCGAGTTCGGGGATGATGTAGCGCTTGCCGTAACCGCGGTTGGACGTGACGGTGGACGGCTTGTTCCGCGGCTCGGAATAGTCAGTGACGAAGCGGTCGAAGAGGTCCTTGACGGTTAGGGCTTGACGCGCGGCGCTCTTTTCGGCGCTGGGGTCCTTGCCCTTGCCGACATCGGCAAGCCAATCTTGAGCGATGTTCCGCGCCTGTTCGCCGGTGATCTCGCCGAAGCGGCCGATGGCTGGCTTCCGGGGCTGGCCATTATTGGCGACATAGGCCACCATGAATATCTTGCGGCCCGCTGGTGTGACCTTGAGCAAGAATCCGGGTACAATGGTGTCGCGGATTTCGTAGGGGTCATTGTCGGGCTGAGCGGCGTCGAGGACGGTCTTGGTGAGCTTGAGTTTTGGCATTCCTACCTCCGGCTGAGGCTGGATTTCAGGTGCAGAATAGGTGCAGCCAGAAATCCAACCGTGGCGTACAACCGGCTGGGACTGGAACGTGACCCCAGGCCAAAAGACCAGGGAGATCACTTAGTTATAGGGCTATGGAGGCCCGCCGGATAGAGATAGGATAGGCTGTCTGGGGTCCCTCAAAATCGACCGATCCTAGGTCATGGGGGTTCGAATCCCCCCTTTCGAACCATTTGGCCCGCGCATCCTTCGGAAATCGCACGCAGGCGCTGTCGCCACGAAATCGCTGCCCCCCAGCGGACCGTCCTGCCCTCGCATCGTCCCCAGATCGTACGCAGGCATGATCGCGCGACGACCCGCTATTCCCTCGCGGGCTACGGCGCCACCGCGACCAGGAACAGCCGGCGGAACGGCAGCAGCGTGGTGCCGTCCGCGCGGCGCGGGTAGTGCGGACGCAAAGCCTCGGCGTAGGCAAGGCGGAATGCCGCCTGCTGGGCCGGCTCCAGCGGCTCCAGGAATGGCCGCAGGCTCGATCCGGCAGCCCATTCGACCACCGCGTCCTCACCGGTCAGCTCATGCAGGTAGACGGTCTCCCAGATGTCCAGCCCCGCCGCGTGCCGATGCAGCAGGTCCCAGTACGCCGCGGACTCCAGGATCGGCGGCGCGGAGGCATGGCTGGCGAGGCGTTCGGCCCAGGGCCCGTGTGCCGCCACCTCGTATTGCAGCCGGCGCAACGGCGCGTCGTGCATCGCCGGCATCTGCACCGCCAGAACGCCACCGGCGGCCAGCAGCGACATCAGGCGGGGGAACAGCGTGGCATGCCCGCCCACCCATTGCAGCGCCGCGTTGGAGAAGATCAGGTCGGGCGCGATGGTGGGTTGCCCCGGGGAACTTCCCTCGGGGCTCCCCTGGGGCATCCCTTGGGGCATCCACGTCGCGAAATCGCCCTGCTCGAAGCGGCACGCGGGCGCCGCGGCCCTCGCCTTCTCCAGCATCGAAGCAGAGCCATCCACACCGGTTACCTCGGCGGACGGGAAGCGCTGCTTCAGGATGGCGGTAACGTTGCCGGCCCCGCAGCCCAGATCGACGATCCGGCGCGGCGCGGTCAGCGGTACCTGGGCCATCAAATCCAATGCCGGCCGCAGGCGCTGGTCGGAAAAGCGCAGATATTGACCGGGATCCCATACAGCGGTCGGGCGTCGCGCGCCGGCGGTGCCGGTTTCCACCGCGTCCCCGATCGCCCCGCCAGAGGTCGCCCCATCGGAGGTCATCAAGTCAGTGCCGCTCGGCATCGAGCCGATCGAAGTGCCACTTCACCAGCGCGAACGCGTAGATCACCGCGGCGACGAACACCAGAAGCCCGAGCCCGTAGGGCGTGCCCTCACCCGCATCCGCCGCCACGAACAGCCCGACGAGCCCGACCAGGCACACAATCAGGAGAATCAGCCATTGCTTGAGCGACATCATCATTGCCTCCGCGCCGGGATTTTAGAGCACGCGCGTCGTGACTGGCACCGTCATCCCAACCGTACACCATTGCTGCTCTCGGCAGCCAAGGCCACGCCCAATAATGACCAAAGCGACTGCGACCCGCGGATTGGTGTGCCGTCGCGCAGGGTGACCGCTTTCAGTCCGTGAGCGCCGACGTACCTTTGCGCAACCACGCGCGTCGTCAAGGATCGAAGAAGAAGCAGCAAGCAATCAAGTGCACACCGAGTTACACGAAGTTTCCACAGAGTTCCACGAGAGAAGTATTGATGCGCTTGGCGCGAAGCAAGCATGAACCGTTGCGCGAAGCGCAATTGCTGGCTTCCTCGGTGAAACTCTGTGGAAACTCCGTCTAACTCTGTGTGCACTTGATTGCTTGCCTGCCGCTCGGCGCCCAA
Source organism: Acetobacteraceae bacterium (assembly GCA_035696165.1). Classification (GTDB taxonomy): domain Bacteria; phylum Pseudomonadota; class Alphaproteobacteria; order Acetobacterales; family Acetobacteraceae; genus Palsa-883. Next base: position 7,354 of record DASRQX010000297.1, read on the forward strand.
GCCCCCAAAAGCCGCAACGCGCGCGCACCTCAGAACCCTACACCGAATCGGCCGCCTGCGGCTCCCTGTCGACGCGTTCGGTCAGCTTCAGCGTCAGGCGGAACGTGGTGCCGCCCGGCCCGGTGGCGATCAATCCGATGTCGCCCCCATGCGCCAGCATCAGGTCGCGCGCGATCGCCAGACCCAGGCCCGAGCCGCCCGCCCGATGCGTGCTGGTGAACGGGCGGAACAGGTTGGCGCGCACGGTCTCCGGCAGGCCCGGTCCGTCGTCGGCCAACTCGATCGCCAGCATGTCGCCATCCTCCCGGACGCGTGCGCGCACCCGGTGGGCGCCGGCCTCGGCGGCGTTGCGCAGCAGGTTGGCCAGCACGCGGAACAGATGATTTCGATCGGCCGCAACCTCCTGGTCCACCGGGATGCGGTTGTCCAGCTCGAGCAAGGCCACCGTGCCGCGAACGCTGTCGGCCGCCTCGGTCACCAATGCGCGCAGCCGGATCAACGCCAGCATCGGCGGTGGCGGCCCGTCCCGCGCGAAGTCCAGGGTGCGATGCACCAGGTCGATCGCCCGCTCCACCGCCCGGACCAGCGACTCGCCAGTGCGCCGAACCGAGGGATCGGCGTGCTTGCCCAGCCGGTCGGCCTGCAGCAGCACCGGGGTCAGCACGCCTCGCACGTCATGGCTGACCTTGGCCACCACAGTGCCCAGCGCCGCCAGCCGGCTGTTGCGCCACAGCGCCGCGCGCAACTCCCGCTGCATTGCCGCCAACTCGCGCCCGGCCGTCGAGATCTCGTCGTTGCGCAACACCGTCACCGCCCTCGGATCGAGCGGCACGCCATGCTCGGGATCGGCGCGGAAGGCGATGATCGAGGAGGTCAGACGGCGCATCGGGCGGACCAGCAGGTGCAGCAGCGCCAGGTACAGGGCCATGCCGACGATGCTGGCGACCATCAGCGTCATCCAGGCATCCGGCCCGTCGACCTCGCGCAGCGCCTGGGACAGCGGCAACCGGTGCATGACGAATTCGATCTCGGTGCCGGGTTTGAACGGCGTGTCGGCGATGATCTGGACCAGCATGTCGTCGGTGGCCATGGCCGCCATGACACCGCGGGTCATCGATTGGAAAGTGGTCTCCTGGCGCAGGTCGAAGGTCTTGGCCGGCTGTATCGTCGGGTCTCCCGCCAGCACCATCGTGGTCCCGCGCTGGTCGCGCAGGCGGATTGCATCGATCCCGGACGCGCGCAGCAGTTCGTCGCGCTGCGCCAGCGCCGGCGCGTCGGCCGGCGCGGCGGCGGACAGTGCGGCGATGTACGCCTCCAGCGTCTTCTCCCGCAGGATCATGCGGCGATCGCGGGCGATGCTGGGGATCAGCACTAGCACCTCGGCCGCGACGACCAGGGCCATGGTGAGCAGCAGCAGCCGGATGGACAGGCTGCGGCGCGGGCCAACGCGCCGATCGCGATCCCGCTGGTCCCGATCGACCTGGTCCCGATCCAGTTGGTCCCGATCCAGCTGGTCGAGATCCGAACGCGCGGGCGGGCGCGGGCCAGAAATGTCTATTGGCATGGCGGACGGCATGGCTGGACCGGATCCTTGCAGGCAACGCGATACGCCGCCGCCGTGTGGCAGCGGATACGGTGATAGCGGCGAGCTGCCGGGCGGCATGTGAACAAGATCACTCGGAACGGGATCCCCGGGAACGGGACCACCACGAACCGGATCACTGGACCACCATCCTGCCGGCGCGCGGCGGGGCGGCCTGCGGTGCGGCCATGCGCGGCGAGGCGGCCTTCGGATACGGCCGGCCGGCAGCGGACCGCGGCACGCCCTCGATCGCGGCAGCCGCGCGGCCGGCAGTGAACAGCAGCGACAGGAATTTCTCTTCGCCATTGAATTTGGACGAGATCGGCAAGTCGAGCAGCGCCGCGTCGGCATCATACATGGTCAGCGCGATACCGGCCGGCAGCGCCGTCAATTCGGCGGCCAGCACGTTGCGGCAGGCAATCTCGTTCAGCCGATTGGTGATCTCCAGCGGCGTTCGCGGCACGCCCGGTCGTTGCGCCGGCTGGGCAGGCACCAGCAGCAAATCGCGCGGCGCCGCCTGGGCCAGCAACATCGCGAGCAGGGGCTTCAGTGGCGGATTGCCGGAATAGCCGCCGTCCCAGTAGGCGCGGCCGCCGATCTCCACCGCGGGAAACACGAACGGCAGGCAGCACGAGGCCAGCAACACATCGACCGTGATCTCGGTGTTCTCGAACAGCACCGCCTCGGCGGTTTCGACATCGGTCGCCGAGACGATCAGCCGCGGCGCTGCCGGATCGGCCAGCAGCGCCAGATCGACCAGATCAGTCAGCAGCGCGCGCAGCGGCTGGTGGCCGAACGGATTGAGCTGGGCCGGATTGAACATCCGCATGGTCGCCTCCAGCCCGCGCCAGATGGGCGAGTTGGACATGTCCCAGCCCCACAGCCAGCGCTCGGGCGGGGCACTTTGCAGCGGGCTCATCGCGTGGGCCTGGGCAAAGCGGTGCCACAGCTCGCGCATCGCCGCGCGGGCGCCGCCAGCGCCGCCGCGAACAAGACCTTGGGCCAGCGCAACACCGATCAGGGCGCCCGACGACACGCCGCAGATCGCATCGATCTGAAGCCCCTCTTCGAGCAGTCGATCCAGCACACCCCAGGTGAAGGCGCCATGCGCGCCTCCGCCCTGCAACGCCAGTGCGGCCCCCCGCCCCAGATCGCGCCCCTGTCCCTTGTGGGTGGCGCACGACTTCGTCATCTCGGTAAAGTGAGCGATTGGCTGGCTCAGGGCAACCAAAATAGCAACCTGACAAACATTTTCGTGCGAATGGCGAATAAGCGTGACGTGAATAGCCCGGTCAGGGCGCGCTTTCCCGCCTCGGCGCGCGTCGGATAGGGCGCGATCAGCCCCACCAGCGCGGCCGGTGGCACCCGCCTTGCCACCGCCAGAGTCCATTGGCCGATCATCTCCCCGGCGTGCGACGCCAGGATGCCCGCGCCCAGCACCCGCTTGCCCGCGATCACCAGCTTGACCAGGCCGATCGGGTCACCCTCGGCGACCGCCCGGTCGTTCTCGGCCAGCGGCGCGCGCAGCAGGGTGACGCGATGGCCGGCCTGGCGCGCCTCCTGTTCGGTCAGGCCGACCTGGGCGAGCTCGGGCGTGGTGTAGATTGCCCGCGGCAGCGCCGCGTAGTCGAGCCGCGCCGGCAGCCGGAACAGCGCGCGGCGGATGACGATCGAGGCATGGTAGCTGCCGACATGGGTGAAGGCGCGCGGCCCGATTCCGGCCGGATCGGCAATGTCGCCGATGGCGAAGACGCGGCGGTTGGTCACGCTGCGCAGGCCGCGATCGGTGGCGATGCCGGCTGGACCGGCGCGCACGTTACCGGCGTCCAGCGCCAGGCGCTCCAGGTTCGGCCGGCGGCCGACGGCAATCAGCAGGTGGCTGCCGGCTAGGCGCCGGCCATCGCCCAGGAGAAGGATGGGGCCAGGTTCGACGGCGGTGACCGACGCCCCCTCGATCAATGTCACGCCCTGCGCGATCACGGCGCGGCGCAATCCATCCGCCAGCTCCGGATCCTCGCGCGCGGCGATGCGGTCGGCTTCGACCAGGGTGACGCGGCAGCCCAGCCCGGCATGCGCCGTGGCCATCTCCAGCCCCACCGGGCCGCCGCCCAGAACCAGCAGATGCGCCGGTGCGTGCGCCAGGGTGAACAGCGTCTCGTTGGTCAGGTAGGGGATCGCGTCCAGGCCGGGGATCGGCGGGACGGCGGCGCGGCTGCCGGCCGCGATGATGATGCGCCGCGCCGTGAGCCGGCGACCGTCGATGCCCAGCGTGCCGGCGTCGAGGAAGCGGGCCTCGCCGCGCAGCACCTCGGCGCCCAGCGCGCGAAAGCGGGCCTCGGAGTCCATCGGCGCGATCGCGGCGATGCTGCCGGCGACATGCGTGCGCACCGCGTCCCAGTCGATCACCGGCTCGGGCAGGCGGATGCCGAACCGGCCGGCCGCGCGAGCGGACTGCGCCGCGTGTGCCGCCGCCAGCAGCGCCTTGGAGGGCACGCAGCCGGTGTTCAGGCAGTCGCCGCCCATGCGGTCGCGCTCGATCAGCGCCACCTTGAGGCCGAGCTGTGCGGCGACCGCCGTGACCGAAAGCCCCGCGGCGCCGGCACCGATCACCGCAAGGTCGAACTCAGGCATTCCGCCCTTTGGCGTTGCGCCCGTTGGCATTCCGCCCCTTGGCATTACGTCCCTCGGGCCGTACCTCGGGGTCATGTCCTTCGGCCTTGCACCCCTCGGCAGTCCGTGCCTCGGCTTGGGGCGCGTTAGCTTGGCGCCCATTGGCATTGCGCGGCCGCACGGCGCGCCAAGCCACCGGCAGCAGCGTCAGCATCGCCAAAGCCAATAGCGGCAGCAGAATGCGGGGCGAGAATATCATCTCGAAATCCGGCGTGCCGCCAGCCGCCAGCACATCCGCAAGACCCGCGCCAACCCAGGCATAAACGAACGTGCCGGGGATGATGCCGAGCACCGTCGCGAGGGTAAACGGCAGCAACCGCATGCCGCACGCCGCGGCGACCAGGTTTAGCAGCCAGAACGGAAACACCGGCACCAGCCGCAGGGCTAGCAGGTAAAGGAAGCCGTCCCGCTCGATCCCGGGACGGATCCGCGCCATGAACGGGGCCGCGCGCGCAGCGACCAGGTCGGCGAAGGCGTAGCGCGCGGCCAGGAACAGGACCACCGCGCCGGTGCTGGCGCCAATGATCGCCAGCACACCGCCCAACGCCGGGCCGAACAGCAGACCGCCCGCGATGGTCACCAGCGCCCCCTCGGGCAGCGAGCAAGCGACCGTTATCGCGTAGGTGGCGACATAGGCCGCTCCGGCCTCGATCGGGTGCGCCGCAACCACGGCGAGCAGCTCCGCCTGGTGGCGCGACAGGCTCGCCCAGGACAGGTCGCGCCGCAGGCCAAACACCCACAGCGCAACCAGGCCCGCGATCAGCAGCGCGAGCGGCAGCAAGTGCTTGAGGCGCGCGAGGGTCATGCGAATCGACGGAAGCCGCCGTCCGCGTGTGGCCGATCGGACGCCGCCTGTCCAGCCGGCCAGCATGACAATTGCCGGACCCGATGCGACCATGGCGAAATCGCGACGCCGTGTGAGCGGAATGTTATACCAGCGGCCCTAAACATTGACGCATGGGCCGCTACCCCGCGTCATGCCGGCGCATGCCGGTATCCACGACTTTCTTTGCCGCAACAAACGCGAGTCATAGATACCAGCATGACTTGGGTGTAGCACCGAAGCGTCGATCATTCGGGCAGCTGGCCGCCGGTGCTGCGCGGCAGCCACGAAGAAGAAGGTTTTTAACGCAAATAACGCAGATGGGCCTGCGGTCGTGCGGACACCGAGCGAATCCGGCAATCTCCGCGTGCGCTCCGTCTAAGGCATTTATAAAGCCAAGAGGAGGCCAGGGTTTAACTCGGAAAGCCCGGCCAAAACCGAGCTATTTGCGTGTATTTGCGTTATTTGCGTGCATTTACGCTGGAAACCTTCTTCTTCCCTTCGCTACGCAATTGCTCACCTACCCCCCAACGCGCGATGCCCGACGGACGAGTTTGCACCGGAAGGATGGCGTCGGAAGCGTCGCAAACCCACCCACAGCCGCCAAACTCGCCCGAGCTTCATGGTGTTCAGGGGGCAGTTACACATATTCGCATAGGCGGGCCGGCCGGTGCCGACCTCAAACCAGACACCACCCGCGATTCACTGATGGCGGACGATGACGTAGTGGATCGTCACGTGGAACGGGATCTGCGCCTCCGGCATGTCCTGCGGCAGCGGCGGCAGGTGCGCGTCGCGGAAGATCGACAGCCCGCCCAGGTCGAGCCACTGCGATCCCGAATGCCCGATCAGCTCCAGCGCCTCGACCCGCCCGTCATGGTCGACCCTCATGTGCAGCATCACGTCCCCCTCCTCGCCGTTCACGCCGGCTTGCGGAGGGTAGTAGGCATGGCGCCGCCACCAGGCGCTGACCAGGTTGAGCCAGTCAGTACTGACGGCGACGCCCTCCATCTGCACCGATGAGGACGGCGACATGGAACCGCCCTCGACCTGGCCAAAGGACAGGTCAAGCATGCCCGGCTGGCCGGGATGCGATATCCGCGCGGGTGCGCTCGGCAGCGATGCGCTGCGCGGGGCCAAAGCGCTGTGCGGCGCAGTCGCACCAGGCAGGCCGAAGGAGAAAGCCAGCGGCGTCGGGAATGCCGGCTCGCGCTCGCGCCGTGGGGGTGTCGTCCGCTCCGGCCGCGGGCGCGGCGTCACGGATGGCGACGGCACGACGGGAACCGGCGGCGGCCGAGGTATCGCCATCGCCAGCGGGGCCACCGGCGGCGCCGGCTCGGCCGGCGCCGCCCCGACATCGGGGGACGTCGGAGCCTGAGGCGATGCCGGTGGCGCGGGCGAAGCCTGCGACAGGGGCGGTGTGGGAGGCGCCGGCGCCGGGCGCTCCTCCGCCTGGCTCCGCGGCGGGGGCGGGGGCGGCGGCAGGATCGCAACCGATGGCGGCAGCGACGGAACCGCCGGCACGGAAGCGGCCGGTGCCGGGGAACCGGGCCGCGGCGGATGGTTCAACTGCGGATTGGGCCCCGAATTGCGCTCCGGCGAATGGCCCTCGAACACCATAGCGAAATCCGCTGGCGGTGCCTCGTCGGTCTGGCGCGGTTGGCGCTCGATGGTCACCAGCAGCAGGATCAGAAGACTGAGATGCAGCGCCAGCGAGGCGGTCAGCAGCGGGCCGAGCGGACGCGGCCGCCGCGCCGGCACAGCCATCGGCAACCGGCCCGGCGATCCGGCAGGCAACCGAACCAACCTCTGCACCCGACCCATTCCCGCGCCAACCCCTCGCGACGATCTCACCACGGCCTTCTACATCGAAAGCCCCGCGCCGGCATCCACAGGGCCATCGCCGAGCGAAGCAAGCTCAGGGCGCTGCCCTGAAACCCGCCAGGGGGCTTTGCCCCCTGGACGCCCACCGGAGGCTCCGCCCTTGGCGGGGATCCAAGGGGCAGCGCCCCTTGGTGGGGTCCGGGGCAAAGCCCCGGCCTTGCTTCGCTCGGGCGAGCGCCCGCCGTGATTGACGGCGTGAGGGGGCGCCCGTATAAGCCGCCGCCTGCGACGGGGACCGTGACGAGGGTGGCCTCGCGTTCGCGTGGCTTTTCCATTTCGTCGGAGTGCAGATTCCGTGAAGCGCACCTATCAGCCGTCCAAGCTTGTCCGCAAGCGCCGGCACGGTTTCCGCGCCCGCATGGCCACGGTCGGCGGTCGCAAGGTTCTGGCCAATCGCCGCGCCAAGGGCCGCAAGCGTTTGTCGGCCTGACTTCGGGGGGTCGCGTGGCCGCCCCGGATCGTCTCAAGCGCCGCGCCGAGTTTTTGCTGCTCGCCGCCAAGGGGCGCAAGGCGCCGATGCCAGGGCTTGTGTTGCAAGCGTTGAAGCGTGGCGATGACGGGCCGGCGCGGCTCGGTTTCACCGTGACCAAGCGGGTGGGCAATGCGGTGGTGCGCAATCGCACGCGCCGGCGCTTGAAGGAGGCGGCGCGGTTGAACCTGGCGGAACGCCCGCTGGCGGGTGTGGACCTCGTGCTGATCGGGCGCGAGGCGACGCGGCGGCGCGCGTTTGGCGCGCTGCGCGACGATTTGCGGCGCGCGCTGGCAAAGGTTGGTGCGACATGAGCATGAGCGCTCGGGTGGCGGTTGGGGCCGTGCGTGCCTATCAATGGACGCTGCGGCCGGTGATCGGTGCTAATTGCCGGTTTTTCCCAAGCTGTTCGGACTACGCGATCGAGGCATTCAGGACGCATGGCGTGGCACGCGGCGGCGGTCTCGCGGCGTGGCGCATCGCGCGGTGCAACCCATGGTGTGACGGCGGCTACGATCCGGTGCCCCCGGCGCGCGTGACGGAGCGGTGATGGACCAGAAGCGGCTTTTCCTCGCGATCGCCATCTCGGTCGCCATCCTGCTCGGCTTTCAGTTGCTGATGCCGCACCCGGCGGTGCCGCCGCACCAGCCGGCGACAACTGAGCAGACCGACGGCGGCCAGACGCCGTCCGGGCAGTCGCCGACCGCGCCGGGGAAGCCCGCGTCCGGCGCGCCGGGGGCTCTGGCCCAGGCGAACGGGTCCCAGGCGAACGGGGTGCCGAAAACCGTGCCGCGGGTCAGGATCGATGCGCCGCGGGTGGTGGGTTCGATCAGCCTGCTGGGCGCGCGGATCGACGATCTGGAGCTGAGGGACTACCGCGAGACGCTGGCGCCGGACTCGCCGCTGGTGCGCCTGCTGGAGCCGCGCTCCGATCCGGAGCCTTATTATGTGCAGTATGGCTGGACCGCTCCGGCTGCCCAGCCACCGACACAGTCAGCGGCGCTGCTGGCGGGCCAGGCATTGAAGCTGCCGGACAATGACACGGTGTGGACTGCCTCGGCGCCGTCGCTCGATGTTGGCAAGCCGGTGACGCTGTCGTGGAACAACGGCGCCGGGCTGACCTTCGAGATCGCGCTGTCGATCGATGACAACTACATGTTCAGCGTCGAGCAGCGCGTGAAGAACGCCACCGGCGCGCCGGTGACGCTGTTCCCTTGGGCGCGAGTGCGGCGCGACTACACGCCGAAGGTGTCCGGCTACTACGTGCTGTTCGAGGGGTTGCTCGGCGTGGTCAACGGCACCTTGCAGGAGACCACCTACGCCAAGACCAAGAGCGAGGGCGAGAAGCGCGACGGCCTCGCGTATGACGCGACCGCCGCCAGCGGCTGGGCCGGGATGACCGACAAATACTGGCTGACCGCGCTGGTGCCCGACCAGTCGGTGGCCTCGACGGTGAATTTCCGCCACAGCTCCGAGGACGGCGACCATTACCAGGTGGACTACGTCACCAAGGACCCGGTCAACGTCGCGCCGGGCGCCAGCACGGTGTTGCCGTCACACCTGTTCGCGGGCGCGAAAGTTGTGTCGCTGCTGCGTTCCTATGAGACGAATTTGCACATCCCGATGTTCGATTATGCGATCGACTGGGGATATTTCTGGTTCCTGACGCAGCCGATTTTCCTGGCCCTCGACTGGCTGAACAGCGTGCTGGGGAATTTCGGCCTGGCGATCATGGTGTTCACCGTCTGCGTCAAGGCGCTGTTCTTCCCGCTGGCCAACTACTCCTATCGCTCGATGAGCAAGATGAAGCTGCTCGGGCCGAAGATGACGGCGCTGCGTGAGCGCTTCAAGGACGAGCCGCAGCGCATGCAGCAGGAGATGATGTCGCTGTACAAGCAGGAGAAGGTGAACCCGGCCTCGGGCTGCCTGCCGATGGTGGTGCAGATTCCGGTGTTCTTCTCGCTGTACAAAGACATTTTTGTGACCATCGAGATGCGGCATGCGCCGTTCTTCGGCTGGATCCACGATCTGTCGGCGGTGGACCCGACCAACGTGTTCAACCTGTTCGGACTGATCCCGTTCGATCCGACGATCATTGCGCCGTTCCTGCACCTGGGCGCCTGGCCGCTGATCATGGGCTGCACGATGTTCCTGCAGCAGAGGCTAAACCCGCCGCCGCCCGATCCCGTGCAGGCGCGGCTGTTCCAGTTCATGCCGATCATATTCACCTTCATGCTGGCGAATTTCCCGGCCGGGCTGGTGATCTACTGGAGCTGGAACAATCTGCTGTCGATCGCGCAGCAATGGCTGATCATGAAGCGCACCCATCTGGCCCGGCCGGGACTGGCGCGCACCTGATGCGGGTCGATGCGAGGCGGGCACGCCCTAACCGTCATGGCCGGGCTTGACCCGGCCATCCACGCACCGCCGCCGAAGCACAGATGGCCGGGTCAAGCCCGGCCATGACGCAGAGTGACGACACAGGATGCCGACGTGGCGCCGGTGCAGGACGCAGCCGCGCTGGAAGCCGCCAGCCTCGAGGCCGGCCGTCTGCTGTTCGCCGGCTTTTGCAACTTCATCTACGCCGCACAGAGGATCGATCAGCTACCCGGGCCGCGCGGGCCGGAGGTAGCATTCGCCGGGCGATCCAATGTCGGCAAGTCGTCATTGATGAATGCCCTGACCGGGCAGCGGGCGCTGGCGCGCGTATCCAACACGCCGGGCCGCACGCGGCAGCTAAATTTCTTCGATCTGGGCGGGCGGCTGACCCTGGTCGACATGCCAGGCTACGGCTACGCAAAGGCCGGCAAGGACATCAAGGCCGACTGGCAGGGCCTGATGTTCGACTATCTGCGCGGCCGGCCGACGCTGCGGCGCGTGCTGCTGCTGCTGGACGCGCGGATCGAGCTGAAGGAAGCGGATCGCGCGGTCATGGAGCTGCTCGATCGCGCGGCCGTAACGTTCCAGTTGGTGTTGACCAAGGCTGACGCCGTGAAGCCGGGGGCGTTGGCGCGCAAGCTCGCCGAGGTGAGAGTGCCGGCGCGCAAGCATCCCGCGGCGCATCCCGAGGTGATAGTGACGAGCGCCGAGACGGGCGAGGGGATCGAGGCATTGCGGGGGGCGCTGGCCGGGTTGGCAGAGTGATACAGGCGGCCGAAATTTCCGACTCTCCACCCGTCACGGCCGGCGGAGGCCGGCCACCCACGGCTTCCTTTCGTGCGACCAGGGAAGTGGTGGATGCCGGCGTGCACCGGCCGCGACGGGGGTGGGTAGCGTACGTCAAGACTTTCGGCCGTTGGCATAAATCGTGAGCGTATTCCTATCCTTGTTGAGGCTAAAGAGAGTCCGCTTTGCCTTGGCGATCATCGCCGGTTTGATGGCTGCAAACTTGATCGGCCTTCACGCCGCGCATTCCGAGATTATCAAACAAGGGCCCTGCGACATCTGCGCGGCCGGGAATACGCCATGCGTCGCCGCTCATAGTACAGTGAGATCGCTATACGCTAAATATGCCGGCGCATTATATCAGGTGAAGAGAGCTTCAGACAACGCCACCCAAAACATCGGCTTGCTGTCGGACGGCTACGCGAGCGCTGCGACGCAAGATGCATTCTGCAAAAACACCACCTGCATCATCACCAAAATCTACGATCAGTCGCCCAGGCACAACGACCTCACCATCGCCCCCGGCGGACATTATAAAGGATCTGGCCCCCACGGTTCCGACCTCGGCGCCGCGGCGGACGCGTTGCCAATCACGGCAGGCGGTCACCAGGTCTATGGCGTCTCGATTTCGCCGGGAATGGGTTACCGCGACAACCGGACATCGGGTGTTGCGGTCAAGGGACAACCAGAAGGAATGTACATGGTTTCGTCTGGAACCCATTTCAATTCGGGGTGTTGTTTCGACTATGGCAACGCCGAGACGAGCGGCACGGACACCGGCGCCGGCCACATGGATGCGGTCAACGTAACCAGAGATTTGTCGTGGGCTGACTGCCACAACGGACCAGGGCTCGGCGTGCAGGCCGACTTGGAGAACGGACTGTTCCACTGGAACAAACGAAGCTGCAATCCTGCTGCGAATGTCAGCGGCGGGCCACGTCCCTTCCTATCAGCGTGGTTGAAGAACAACGGTCAGACGAGGTTTGCGCTGAAGTGGGGCAACGCACAGTCGGGCGGGCTCAACACAATCTATTCCGGCGCGCTTCCACAGGAATATGCGCCGATGCGTCAAGAAGGCGCAATACTCCTCGGCGTTGGAGGAGACAACAGCCATGCCTCCGTCGGCTCCTTCTTCGAAGGCGTAATGACGTCCGGCTTTCCGACCGACAGCACCGAGAACGCTATCCAGTCCAACATTGTCGCGGTCGGCTATGGCGCGCCTACTGGCCTATCTGGAACGCTGGCACCGGGATCGGAAATCTCGCTGCAAGCGACAACGGCATGCTGCACCGGAAACTATGTCCGTAACCGGAACGGCGCCGCTGTCATCGTGCCGATCACATCGAGCAGCGCTGAGCAGGACAAGGGCGACTCAACTTGGATCGTCCGCCGCGGCCTAGGCGACAACTCATGCGTCTCCTTTGAGTCGAGAAACAATCCGGGCGACTTCTTGCGGCAGCAGAACTTTGCCCTGCATACGCAGCCGTTCGACGGCACCGCTTTGAATCGGTCTGACGCAACCTTCTGTCCACAGCCAGGGAAGAGCGGCAAAGGAAACTCGTTCCGGTCGTTGAATAATCCAACGAGATACATTCGCCACTACTACGGCAAGGTTTATATCGCCAGCGATGGCGACGGCGCGAATCCCTGGGACACCACGGCGCTTTGGACCGAGGACGTAAGCTTCATCGTCAGCCCGCCTTGGTCGCCATAGGACCGAGGTCGCTCCTCCGTCAACACCCATCCAGGCTGCGTGGACAAATTTGATCCAGATCCGCAGAGTTGCGAGCAAGACGAAAGCGGCGAGGGTCTCAAGGAGTTTGTCGTAGTGGGTGGTTCTGTCTGAATGACGCGTACCGAACCTTGGCGGACATTCAAATGACCCATCACCAGCGCCCGGCCGATCCGCTACCGCATCATCCGGACAACGCCGGCAGCGATCGAACTCCCGCCCCGCCAGCCGCGACCCGATAAAGCTCCGCGATCACCTCGCTCCCATACACCCGCTCCAGCCGGCGCAACGTAAAATGCGCCTGCGCCACACGCTCGAAATGATCCATGAACATGACATTCAGCGTAGCGCCCCCCAGCGCGCCCAGCAGCGGAATCGCACCGGCCGCCGCGCGCTCGGACAACACCAGACCAAATCGCGAAACCACCTCGGTGACCAGCCGAGTCACCACCGGCGCCGAGGCATCCAGAGCAGTCCGCTCCACCAGGCTGGCCATGACGTCGCCGGTCAGTTTGATCAACGTGGTGCGCGCGGCGTAGTAACTAACAGCGGCGCCCGCGTCCGACTTGCGATCACCCAGCGCGAACACCTGCAGACAGGCCAGCCGAGGCTCCAGCGCGCGCAGATCCTCGCCGTTATGGCGGGCGATATCGGCGATGGCGCGCAGCATTAGGGTCATGGTGAACGGCAACTCGACCGGCAGCGCCAGCGCGCCGAACATGCCGCCGATGCCGCCGGAAAGCCCGGTCAGCGCCTTGGGCCGCCAGGACGACGGCGCGAACGCCTCGGCGTCCTGCGATTCGATCGCCACCGTCAGGCAGCGCAGGATCGCGTTGCGCAGCACGCCGTGCAGTGCGCCGTTCAGCCCCGGCACGGCGCCCAGGATGCTGTCCAGCGGCTTGCCGGCGATGTTTGCTAGGCGGATCGCGAAGCGCGGCGATTCCAACAGCGCGACCGCGCGCTCCAGCTCCTTCTGCTGGGCCGGCGGCAATGTCATCGCCCGCGCAGCAACGGCCGGATGCCGTTCAGGCTGGCGAGGATCGCCGACCCGTTGCTCAGCACCGCGGTAAAGGTCGGTGTGACCAGCCCGCCCGGCAAGGCAAAGCCGAGCGCCAGTGTGTTCAGCACCGCAACGATCGCGTAGTTCTGCTTGATCAGGCGGACCGCCCCGCGCGACAGTTCAATCGCCTGCACCAGCTTCCACAGCGAATCCTCCATCAGCACCACATGCGCCGATTCGTGCGTCACCTCGGCGCCGTGGCGCATCGCTATACCGACATCGGAATAGGTCAGCGCGACAGAGTCGTTGATGCCGTCACCAACCATCGCGACCACCTTGCCCTCGCGCCGCATCGACGAAATAACGTCCGCCTTGTCGGCCGGCATCATGTCGGAGAATTGCTGCGTCAGGCCGATCCGCGCGCCGACCGCGCGTGCCACCGTCGCATTGTCGCCGGTCAGCATCACCGTGTTGCGAATGCCCATCCGGTACAGCGTTCGCATCACCGCCTGGCTCTCGGGGCGGATTTTGTCGGCGTAGGGGATCAGCGCCGCCAGCCTGCCGTCGATCGCCATGTAGAGACACGAGTACCCACGCTCATCCAGCGCGGCGCGATCCAGCGCGGTGGGCTGCACGCGGATGTCGCTCGCGCGCAGGAAGCGCTCGCTGCCCAGGTGCACGTAGTAGCCATTGACCTGGCCCTGCACACCCAGTCCGACCTTGTAGTCGGGCGCGTCGCACAGCGGAACGCCAACGCCGCGGGTGCGGGCGTGCGCGCGCAGCGCCTCGGCCACCGGGTGCTGCAAGCGGCTTTCCGCACCGACCGCCAGGCCCAGCAGATGATCGGCGGAAATCTGGTTGTGGTACGGAATGACGTCGATCACTTCGGGCACGCCGTGGGTCAGCGTGCCGGTCTTGTCGAACACGATGGTGTCCACCTCGGCCAGCCGCTCCATGTGGTTGCCGCTTTTGATAATGATACCGGAACGTGCCGCATGCGTCATAGAGGCCAGCACGCTGGTCGGCGCGGCGACGCGGATACCGGTGCCGTAGTCGATGATCACCAGCGACAGGAAACGATTGATGTCGGCGGTCACTGCCGCGCTGCCGACCGCCAGCCCCAGCGTCGGCACCACCAGCCGGTCAGCGAAACGTTCCGCGTGGTTCTGCATCCGCGTGTCGCCGACCGGGGCGTTGTCGACAAGCTGGGCGATCTGCCCCGCCGCGGTGCCGGTGCCGACGCGCAGCGCTCGGACGGTGATCTGGCCCTCGCGCAACACGGTGGCGGCGAACACCGCCTCGCCGGGGCCGCGGGCGACCGGCAGGCTCTCGCCGGTGATGGTCTTCTGGTCGACCATCGCGGTGCCGTCGGTGACCTCGCCGTCCACCGCGATCATCTCGCCGGGATACACAACCACAAGATCGTCGATGACGAGCTGGGCGGCCGGCACCGCGGTCACCATGCCGTCCTCCAGCCGCCAGGCCGAGCGGCTCTGGAAGTCCATTAACTCGGCAATCGCCCGCTTCGATCCGGCCGCGGTCAGGTCGCGGATCCAGTCGCCCAGCCGGATCAGCCAGGTGATGACGCCGCCGGTGACATGCAGCCCCTGCACGATCGAGGCGCCGATCGCCAGCGTATCGAGAAAATCGACATTCAGCCGGCGTTCGCGCCGCCAGATGCCCCAGGCGCGCCTGGCGATCGGCACCGCGTTCCACAGCATCAGCGGGATGTTGACCGCGAGCGCCAGCGGATTGGCGGTCAGCGCCAGGGCAAGCGAGACCGTCGGCAGCGCCAGCACGGAAGGACCAAGCTTCGGCGGCGGCTTGACCGGCGTGGGGGCCGGCTCCAAGGGCTGTATCGTGCCCGGGGGCTGCACCGTGTCGCGGGCCTGCGCCGTGGCCCGAACGATCGCCACTTGCCGCGACGCCCCGACCGCTGGTGACGGCGGGGCCGGGTCGTCCGTGTCCACCAGTGTCACCAGGTCGCGCGGCGACAGCCACACCAGGTAGGCCAGCATCGGCTCGATCAGCGCGCGCCGCGTCTCATCGTAGGTAACGACCAGCGTGGCGCAGGCATGGTTGACCCGCGCCCCGCTGATGCCGTCCTGCGCGGCGAGCCAGGTAACAACCTTCCCGATCGCCGGCGTGTTCGAGCCCAGCGCCGGGACGTGCAGCCGGATGCGTCCCGGAATCCAATGGCGAACGGAGAATTGCATGCGCTGCGATCAATCGACGCCGTCGGCGCGCACGGGCTGACCCCTGGCCGGCCGACTAGCCCTCGTCCGCATCATGGGCGTGCATTTCGACGAAGTGATTGATCGAGAACAGCATCAGCGTCACCCATATCGGTGTTGCCGTGGCGACGCCGATCTCCAGGATGGTGAACGCCGCCAGGCCGACCGGCACCAGGATCTTCAGGTCGACATTGTTATTGGTCGACCGCTTGATCTGCCTGTCCAGGCCTTTGATGTATTCGACGATCACCCTAGCGGCGTGCGAGTGCTCGGCCAGGAACTCGGCCTCCTCCTCGATCGAATTGATTTCCGCGTCGAGCTTGTTGTCCGGCCTGTGGTGCACCGGGGCGGCCACGGCGGCCAGCGGCGCCATGTGCGCCGTCGGCGTGGCACCCGCCTTGTCGAGGCTGGCGAACAGGCTCGGGACGTCCGCGTGGTGCTCCGGATCGTAACAGATGATGACACTGCCGGTGCTTTGCTTGACGTCGATCGCCTCGATGCCCGGGTGGCCTTCGAACCGCGCCCTGATCTGATGCAGCAACTCGGGGTTGGACTTGGATGCCGGGACCTTGATGCGGACGCGCCCGCGGATCGCGTGGGCGATCTCGGCGTGCGGCTTTCCGGCTCGCGTGGCCAGGGCGGGCAGCCCATCGGCCGCAGCCGGCGGACCGGACACGGTTTTCCCAGCGGGCGCGGTTTCCCCAGTGGACGTTTCGACGTCAGACGCGGTTTCGCCAGCGGCGCCCTGGGTGGCCCTGGCGCGATGCGGCCGCTTCGCGGCTTCCGGCGGGGGCTGCGCGGATGGACTCAAGCGGGCGGCGTGCCCGGCGTCTCTGGCGCGGCGGCGGGTGGCGCGATGTCCTCGGCATGCACTTCGGCCATGATGTCCTGGACGTGTTCCTGCGCCTCGGCGGCGGCTTCCCGCGCCTTGCGTCCAAACTTGTAGGCGCCGCGGACGACCGAGCGGAACAGCGGCTGCAATGTGGCGCCGACCTTGGGCGCGTATTTGGGCGCCAGCATCGCGGCGGCGCCGATGATCATGCCGGGGATCAGGGCGGTCTCGATCAAGGCAGCGCCGACGAAAATGACGCCGACCGTGGCCGCGGTGGCGGTCAGGTCGTCGCAGGCCCAGCCGGAGCCGTTCTGCTTGGCCGACGGACCGCTGCCCTCGGTCGCCGTTCTTTGGGTCTCATCGGTCATGGATTTGCCCGCGGGCTCCTTAGATCTGTCTCGTGCTTACAGCAGCAGACCCAGCCTACCACACAGTTTTGAAATTGAGTAATCAATCGATGTGATTAAGATTCGATGACAGTTTAGTTTGCCGGCGACACGGCACGCTGCGCCGCGCGGCCGCCGCCTGTCAGGGCGCTTGATACCCGGAATGTCGTTCATTTCGTTCCAATCCTCATGGCGGGAAACCATCACTGTCACGACACATTTCCACGTCGCTCCACGCGGCGACGCCGACAGTACGCCGCCTCGCGTGCGAGCGCGCCAGAAGTCATTGAGGCATGACACCAGCGGGTCTAACCTCCCCGCCGTGATAGACGGCAGAGGCATGCGGTGACGGCAAGTATCGTGGCGCGGCTGACCCCGGGCGCGATCCCGACCACCGCGGCGCTGCAAATTGCCGCCGGCACCGGCAGCCCTCGCCGGCGCGGGTGAACAACAGATCGCACGCGCCGGCCGACACGTTGGAGGCAGCATGAACCGTTACCGCGACGACCCGGAAGCGATCCGCGCACTGGTGCGCGACGATGCCGTGCACCGCGACGTGTATATCGATCCCGACATATTCCGCCTGGAGATGGAACGCCTCTGGGCACGTAGTTGGGTCTATGTCGGCCACACCAGCCAGGTGCCCGATCCAGGCGACTACATCACCTGCGACATCGCCACGGAGCCGGTGCTGATGATCCGCCAGGCCGATCACAGTGTGCGGGTCCTGCGCAACCGCTGCGCGCACAAGGGCGCAAGAGTTGTCTCGGACCGCTCAGGCAATGCCGGGCGTTTCCTGCGCTGCCCGTACCACAACTGGAGCTACCGGACCGACGGCGCGATCGCCGCCATTCCGTTGCGCCAAGGCTACGACGGCACAAACCTGGACTACTGCGAGGCCGCCCGCGGGTTGCGCCCGGTCGCCACCGAGGTCTATCGCGGCTTCGTCTTCGCCCGTCTGAGCGAAGACGGGCCGGACCTGAAGGCGTATTTCGGTGAATCGCTGACGTCCATCGATTATATGGTCGATCGCTCGCCCGAGGGCCAGATGGAGGTCGCCGGCGGCGTGCTGCGCTACATCCACGACAGCAACTGGAAACTATTCGTCGAGAACCTGAATGATACGATGCATCCGATGGCGGCGCACGAATCCTCGGCCGGTACCGCGAAGGAACTATGGGCCGACCAGCCGGCGGACGCGCCAAAGCCCATGGCGATCGAGCAGCTCGTGCCGTTCGCCGGCAGCTACGAGTTCTTCGACAAGATGGGCGTGCGGGTATTCGACAACGGGCACTCCTATTCCGGCGTGCATTTCTCGATCCATTCCGCCTACGCGGCGGTGCCGGAGTACGAGGCGGCGATGACGCGCGCCCACGGTGAAGCTCGGGCCAAGGACATCCTGGGAACCGTGCGCCACAACACGGTGTATTACCCCAGCCTGACCATCAAGGGTGCGATCCAGACCATCCGCGTGGTGCGGCCGATCGCGGTCGACAAGACGCTGATCGAAAGCTGGAGCTTCCGCCTGAAAGGCGCGCCAGATATATTCTTCGAGCGCAACGTTACCTATACCCGCCTGATCAACTCGCCAATGTCGGTCGTCGGACACGACGATCAGCAATGCTATCGCCTGTTGCAGGAGGGGTTGGTTGCCGGCGGCAACGAGTGGGTGAACCTGCAGCGGGACTACCACGCGCAGGAGCGCGACGCGCCCGACCAGACGGCAAACGGCACCAGCGAGATTTCCATGCGCAACCAGTTCCGTGCCTGGACCAGGCTGATGGGCGCGGCATGACCGAGACCGAGATCACCCGGTTCATCACCCGCGAGGCGCGGCTGCTGGACGAAAAACGCTGGGACGAGTGGTACGATCTGTTCACCGAGGACGGGCATTACTGGGTGCCGCTGACACGCGATCAGCCGGACGCCGAACTGCACACCTCGCTGGCCTACGAGGACAAACTGCTGCTACGCCTGCGCATCGAACGCCTGCGCCGCAGGCCGCCATCGCAGCGCCCGGAAAGCTGGAGCCAGCACGTCCTGCAGGCGCCCGAGATCGAAACGACCGCCGGCGAAACCTGGCTGACGCGCACCGCGTTCCACTACGCCGAGGCCCGCGGCGATGCGATGCAGACGTATACCGGCGTAGCCCTGCACCATCTGGTGAGCGAAGGTGGCGCGCTTCGCATCCGCCTGAAGCGGATAAACCTGCTCAACTGCGACGCCGCGCTGCCGTCGATCCAGTTGTTTCTGTAGATGCTGTATCCAGTCGCGGCGATCGCATCGTCCAACAGCGATACTCGGTTTGACGCAATGACCTGGCCCCCTCCGTCATGGCCGGGCTTGACCCGGCCATCCGCCCATCACCGGTGGTGCAGGCATGGCCGGCCCGAGCCCGCCCCTTCCTCGTCATGGCCGGCGAAGGCCGGCCATCCACGACTTCGCAGCCCCACACGCGCACAATTTGTGGATGACACACGTCTGCCCGCTATGACGGGTACACAACGTTCGCGTGAAATTCGAGCGGTCTCATGACAGTCCCCTACGCGACCTTGGCCGTAACCGTCGCCGCCGCATTCACCGAAACGGCCGCGCGCCACCCCGCGAGCCCGTTCCTCCACGTGGAGCAACAGACCGCACGCGCCTACGGCATCCCCTCAGGCGCAACAACATACAGCGAGGCAGCCTCGCAGATCGCGCACCTCCGCGCCGCCTACGCCGCCGCCGGCTACGGACCCGGCCACCGCGTCGGCCTGATGCTCGACAACCGCCCGACCTTCTTCTTCCACTGGCTCGCGCTCAACGCGCTCGGCACTGCGGTCGTCCCACTGAACGCCGATCTGCGCCCCGCCGAACTCAACTATCTCGCGCACCACAGCGATATCGTGCTCGGAATCGCCGCCGCGCCCCACCTACGCGCGCTTCACACCGCGTCCCCTGACCTCGCAACGATTGCCGCCGACGAATCGCCCCCGCCCGCCCCCCGCCCAGCATGCGGCCACCCACCCGACCGAACGACGGAATGCGCGCTGCTCTACACCTCTGGCACCACCGGCCGGCCGAAAGGGTGCGTGCTGGCCAACGACTACTACCTCCGCGCCGGTCATTGGTACGCAACAATCGGCGGTCTCTGCCAGCTGCACCAAGGCGACCGGCTGATCACGCCGCTGCCGCTCACCCACATGAACGCGATGGCGTATTCCACGATGGCAATGATCGCGACCGGCGGCTGCATCGTGCAGCTCGATCGTTTCCATCCACGCACCTGGTGGAGCGCGGTGCGCGAAAGCCAGGCAACCATCGTCCACTACCTCGGCGTGATGCCATCGATGCTGCTCAGCGCCACGCCCGACCCAAAAGACCGCGACCACACAGTCCGTTTCGGCTTCGGCGCCGGCGTGGACCGCCGCCACCACGCTGCGTTCGAGCAACGCTTCGGCTTCCCATTGCTCGAAGCCTGGGCAATGACGGAGACCGGCGCGGGCGCGGTGGTGATCGCCAACCGCGAACCGCGGCACATCGGCACCAACTGCTTCGGCCGCCCCGAGCCGAAGGTAGAAGTCCGCATCATACCGCAGGACGGCGAACTGTTGGTGCGTGCCGCCGGGCCCGACCCACGTGCCGGATTCTTCAGTGAATACCTGATGGATCCGGAAGCGGCCGAAGCCGCCTGGGAAGGCGGCTGGTTCCACACCGGCGACATCGTGCGCGCCGACGCGGATGGCTATCTCACCTTCGTCGACCGCAAGAAGAACGTGATCCGCCGCAGCGGCGAGAACATCAGCGCGGTGGAGGTGGAAAGCGTATTGCGCCGCCATCCCGCCGTCGCCGAGGTCGCCGTCGCCGCCGTCGCCGATGATATCCGCGGCGAGGAAGTGCTCGCCTGTATCGTTCCGAGCACGCCGGTCATCGATCCCGCCGAAGCCGCGATCGACATCGTTCGTAAATCGTTGCAAGACCTCTCTTACTTCAAAGTACCCGGCTGGATCGCCTTCGTTGACACGCTACCGCTCACCGCCAGCCAGAAGGTGGCGCGCGGAGAGCTGAAGACGATGGCGCAACGTCTGGTGCAAGACCCCGACTGCATCGATACGCGCGGACTGAAGCGCCGGTGATCCCGCGTTCCTACGATGGCGTCGCGCTCTGCTGCCCGGTGACGGAGCCTTATGTCCGGCGCTCCGACCATGGTGCCGCGTGGTTCCTGGCGCGTGCACTGCGCCGCCTGCTCGACGCCGGCGGCCTCGCCAAGCCCGACATCGACGGACTTTGCGTTTCCAGCTTCACGCTGCATCCCGACACGGCGGTCGCGTTCACGCAGTATGTCGGGCTGTCGCCGCGTGTGCTTGAATGGCTGCCGATGGGCGGCGCCTGCGGTGTGATCGCACTGCGGCGGGCGGCGCGCGCGGTGCAGGCGGGCGATGCCGACATCGTCGCGTGCATCGCCGGGGACACTGCCAACGAAACGAGTTTTCGCGATCTGCTGGCCAACTTCAGCACGTTCGCGCGCGACGCCGTGTATCCTTACGGAGCTGGCGGCCCGAACGCGAGCTTCGCGCTGATCGCCGATGCCTACATGCGCGCAACCGGTGCGACGCGAGAAGATTTCGGCACGCTGGCCGTGGCGCAGCGGGCCAACGCACGGCGCAATCCTCTTGCGCTGCTGCGCAATGAACTGACGATGGCGCAGTACCTCGCCGCGCGCCCGATCGCCGAGCCGTTGCATCTGTTCGACTGCGTCATGCCCTGTGCGGGCGCCGACGGATTCCTGGTAATGCCCGAGGCGCGTGCCCGCCGCCACGGCCTGCCTTTCGTGCGCGTGCTCGGCGCAATCGAACGCCACAACGCATTCCCCGATGATCCCGTGCAGTTGCGCGGCGGCTGGGACATGGACCGAGAAGCGCTCTGGACGCAGGCCGGCATCGGTCCACGGGAAGTGCAGGTGGTCGAGACCTATGACGACTACCCGGTAATCTCGATGCTGCAATTCGAGGGGCTCGGTCTCTGCACGCCCGGTGACGCCCCAAACTTCGTACGCCGGAACGATTTCACCGTGGATGGCAGCGTGCCGCACAATACCGGCGGCGGGCAGTTGTCGATGGGACAGGCGGGCGCGGCCGGCGGCTACCTGGGGCTGGTGGAGGCGATGCGGCAGGTGCTCAACCAGGCCGAAGGCCGCCAAGTGCCGGACGCGCGCCATGCGCTGGTCAGCGGGTTTGGTATGATCAACTACGATCGCGGCCTGTGCTCGGCCGCCGCCGTGCTGGGGCGCGCATGATTCGGCTGCAACGCTGCACCGACTGCACCACCGCGCAATACCCGACGCGCGAGGTCTGCGGCACGTGCCTGTCCGATCGGCTGACATCGGACAGCACAGACGCATTGCCCGCCCGCGTGCTGGCCCGCACACGGTTGCACCACAGCAACGAGCCGCGCTTCCGCGCCCGCCTGCCGCTGACGGTCGGGCTGCTGAAATTCGACGCCGGTCCGGTGGCGGTGTGCTTCCTCTCAGCGACGGCGGCCCCCGGCGATCAGGTGCAGGTCCGAATCAACGCAGACGACAAGCTGGAGGCTACATGAGGCGCGCCCTGATCACCGGCGGCAGCGCCGGCATCGGTCTCGCGATCTGCCGCGCGTTGCTGGATGCCGAGTGCCACGTTGTCTCGCTCGATCGCCAACCGAGCCCGATCGAACATGCGCGCCACCGCGCCATCACGGTGGATCTGTCGGACGAGGCCGCAACGCAGCAGGCAGCGCAGGACGCGACGCGCGAACCGGTCACCACCATGGTGCACAACGCCGGAATGATCCGGCCCGCGCTGCTGCAGCACGCCAGTGTGGCCGACCTTGCGGCACTGTAGCGGCTGCATCACTTCGCCGCGCTGATCCTGGTGCAGGCGGCGGTGCCAGCAATGCATGCGGCCAGGTTCGGGCGGATCGTGCTGATCGCCTCCCGCGCCGCGCTGGGACTTCCCACACGTACCGCCTATTCGGCGACCAAGGCGGGATTGATCGGCCTGACGCGTACCTGGGCATTGGAACTCGGACCGGACAGCATCACGGTCAACGCCGTTGCCCCCGGTCCGATCGCCGGCACCGCAATGTTCCACAAAGTGCTGCCACCGGACGATCCGCGCATCCGCACGTTGGCCGCCAGCATTCCCGTGCGCCGTCTCGACCAGCCGCGGGACGTTGCGCGCGCGGTACCGATCCTGGCTGATCCACACAGTGGCTTCATCACCGGGCAGACCCTGTTCGTGTGCGGCGGGACAAGCATCGGGAGCCTAAGTTTATGACCAGGTCCCGCAACCGCCCGATGTTCGCTCAGCGCCGCGGTGAATATCGCGACGGGGTCATACCAGCAGCCGAACATATTGACGTACGCTGCCCACCTCCGTCATGGCCGGCGAGGCATGCCCCGGCGGAGGCCGGGGGCCGGCCATCCACGACCCTGCTTGCTGCAAGAAGGAAAGTCGTGGATGGCCGGCATCCGCCGCCCATGACACAGCGCGCGTTCAGCGATGTCGACTCGTTGGCGTCACAACGCTAATCGCGCAGCCCCACCTCGCGCAGCAGCGGCAACACCGTTTCGATGAAATACGGCAACTCCTCCGTGTAGTTCACAAAGGCCAGCGCCACACCCGCGAACCCGACCTCACTGATCGCCGCAAGCTGCTCGGCGATGCGCGCGGGCGTGCCGATCAGCGGATAGGTACCCGCGCCACCGACGAACCGCTTGCGGTGCAGCCGATACGCTTCGGGATCGTGCGAGCCCGAGAACTTCTGCTTGTTGCCCATGTAGTGATCAGCGCCCGCCGTGTCTTCCATTCCTACCGCGTAATGCTCGTAATACGCCTCCGCGGCATCCTGCGACGGTCGGCAGACCACGTGGCAGGTAGTATACACACCCACCTCCCGCCCCGCGGCCGAGGCTCGCCGACGCATATCGTCAATCTGAGCACGGCCCGCGTCGATCTCAATGAACGTAGTGAACAGACAATCCGCCGCCCGCGCGGCAAAGTCGCGCCCGGGCGGGGAAAAACCGGCGTTCAGCGTGATCGGCCGCGGCGTCTGCACCGGACGCGGTTTGCCGGAGACGCCACGCAGATCGTAGTACCGGCCCTTGAAGTCGAACGGTGCAGACTCAGTATAGATACGGCTCAAGATCTCGAACCACTCAAGCCCCTGGCCATAGCGGTCCTGGATCATCTCCAGACCGAAGCAGCCGAATTCCTCGGGGTTCCAGCCACAGACGATGTTCAACCCGGCGCGCCCCTGGCTCGCATGATCGATCGTCGCCAGTGCCTTGGCGGCGAACACCGGATGGACCATCGGCACATGCACGGTGGCGAACAGCGCGATGCGCTCAGTCAGGCCGGCCAGCGCGGCGGCCTCGGTCAACGTCTCGAACGACCATTCGCGGGAATTCGTCACGCCACCGAATCCCTTCCACCGGGCGATCGGCAGGAAGAATTCCAGCCCCGCGCGATCGGCCATCTGCGCGACCGCCACGACGTCGGGCCATTCCGCCTGCCAGCGCTCGGGCACGCGGGTCAGCGTGAGCCCACCATCGGCATTGGCCGAAAAGACGCCAAGCTTCAGCCGGTTGGGACCACGCATCGGGTGGGGACGAGCACTCATCGGCGATGCTCCGGACTTGCTCTTGGCCTTGCTCGGGGCAAATTAGTTGAGATATAAGATATTGACCAGAGGACGATGCGAAGGCGACAATCCCACACGGCGATGTCACGGATACGCATCGTCTGCGCGGACGGCGCCCTCGGGACAATGCACTGCTTGGTGGGCCTCCAACAGGGAGAGTGGGATGCAAGCGCGTCTGTTCGCGGCGGTTACCGCCTTGGGACTGCTTGGCGCATCGGCGCCGGCTCAGGCACAAATCAAGATCGGCGCCATCCTGTCGATCAGCGGCGCAACCGCCTCGATGGGCGTGGGCTACAAAGGCGCGTTCGATTTCTTCCCCGCCGAGATCGCCGGGCAGAAAGTTGAATACATCATACGCGACGATGCGACGGACGCCAGCACCGCGTTCACCATCGCGCAGAAGATGATCTCGGAAGATCACGTGGATGCCTTCATCGGCCCGTCACTGACCGCCTCGGACGCCGCAGTGGCACCGCTCGCCAACCAGGCGCACGTGCCAATGCTCGCGATGGCACCTTACGAGTACGATCCGACCAAGCAGCCGTACACGTTCAACGACGCGCAGCCGCTGTCACTGATGGTGGCTGCCGTGTTCAAGTACATGCAGCAGCACGGCGTGAAGGATGTCGGCTATATCGGCTTCTCCGATGGCTGGGGTGACCAGGTGCTGGCCGCGACCAGGCTGTCCGCGCAAACCGACGGAATCAAGATCCTCGCCGACGAACGCTACGCGCGGACCGACACCTCGGCCGAGGCACAGGCGCTGAAGCTGATCAGTGTGCATCCGCAGGCGATCATGATGGGCAACTCGGCGACGGCGGCGGCGCTGCCGGTTGTCGCGCTGCGCCATCGCGGCTTCAAGGGCGGCATCTATGGCAACCATGGCGTGGTCACGCCCGCGTTCATCAAATTGGGCGGCGCGGCGGTCGATGGCGTGATCGCGGTTACCTCGCCGGTGGTGGTCTACGATCAGTTGCCGGATGGCAACGTGGTCAAGCCGATGGCTGCGGCGTTCATGACCGACTACACGAAGAAGTTCGGGCCGCAGAGCGTCAACGCGTTTGCCGGCTACAGCTACGATGCGTTTCTGCTGCTGCAGAACGCCATCCCCACCGCCCTGAAAGCCGGCAAGCCGGGCACGGAACAATTCCGCGCGGCGCTGCGGGACGCGCTGGAAAAGACCCACGAGTTGGTGGGCGTCAGCGGCGTCTACACCATGTCGCCGACCAACCATAACGGGCAGGACGAGCGCGCCGCCGTGCTGGTGCAAGTGAAGGACGGCGCCTGGAGGGCGATCCAGTAGACGCCCGGTCAACAACAACCGAACCGGCAACAACCGAACCCGCAACAACCGAACCGATTGATGGCACGCAGATCCGCTCTCCGGTTCCCCCCGTCATGGCCGGCGAAGGCCGGCCATCCACGACTTTGCTTGCGGCGTAACGGCAAGGCGTGGATGGCCGGCCTTCGCC
>DASRQX010000298.1:0-17469 GCA_035696165.1 Acetobacteraceae bacterium
CCCGAGCAGCGGCGCCGACTTGACGGCTGTTGGGACACCGTCGAAGCGAACCGGCCAGGTTGGCATCGTCATCTCGCGTTCGCCGTGCGTCATCGTTTGCAGAATGCCGCGCTGGCGGAAGCTCGGCTCGTTGGTCAATTCCATCGAGTCGAGCACGGCGCCGGCAGGGACGCCGACCGCGCTCAACTGCGTCATCGCCTCATGCTTCGTGCGCTGCCGCGTCCAACCGGAGACGATCTCGTCGACCTCGGCCTCGCATTTCAAGCGGGCCTCGGGGGTGTCATAGCGCGGGTCAACGATCAGGTCCTCGCGTCCGATCAGCTTCAACAGGCGAGGCCCGTGCTCGGGGTTGGCGCGGCTGGTCAGCAGGTAGACGTAATCATTGGGACCGCCAGGCTTGCACGGAAAGATCCCGCCGGGTGGGTTATCGCTCGGCCGGCGCCGTGGCGCGGCTTTGCCTGTGCGCGCCTGGGTGATGAACGCGCCGCGGCTGTAATGCATGACCGAATCCTGCATCGCCACCTGCAGTCGCCGCCCCTTGCCGGTGCGCGCGCGATCGAACAGCGCGCTGACGATGCTGAACGCCAACAGCATGCCAGTGCCGGTGTCGCCGATCGTCGGGCCGGGCTTGACCGGCCTGCCGTCTCGCTCGCCGGTGATGCTCATCGCCCCGCCCGCGGCCTGAGCGATCGGGTCGAACGACAGGCCCTTCTCGTACGGGCTGCCGTCGCCGAAGCCCTTCACCTGTGCATAGATGATATTCGGATTGATCGCACTGACGACGTCGTAGCCGAGCCCGAGCCGCTCGACCGCGCCGGGCGCGAAGTTCTCGGTGAAGACATCGGCCTGCTTCACCATCTCCTTGACCAGCGCCAGGCCGCGCTCCGATTTCAGGTTGACCGTGATCGACCGCTTGTTGGCGTTGTACATCATGAAATAATAAGCGTCGCCGAAGCCGGTGCGGCCGGCCTCGCCGCCCTTCGGGTTTTCCACCTTGGCAATGTCGGCGCCCATCCAGGCGAGCGCCTCGGTGCAGGTCGTGCCGGCCTCGAATTGTGTCAGGTCCAGCACGCGGATACCGGCCAGGCAGCCGGGGGATGCGGGAATTACGTCCATGGTACACTACCTTTTCTGGGAAGGAAGTTGTCACCCAAGCGAAAGCGGCGGCGCCGCAGGCAAGCGGCAGTTGTCGCCTTGAAGCCCCGCTTTCGCGGCTCTAGCGTTTCACCCTGCGCGAACGTTCACGCTCCTCAATCTCCGCCGCTTCGATCGCCCTGGCAAGCGCGCCACTTAGTGTGCGTCCCGCAACAACCGCTCGGAATTCGCACCGTCGCACCCTCCGTCGTCATGGCCGGCAAAACCGGGAACCACGGCGATCGCGCGCAAATTCAATGCTCACTCGGATGAACCGCGTCGGCCCGCAGTCCCATCCCGTACGCTCCCCAGCATCACAAAACCAGCGACCGCACGATCTGGCATTCTGGTCCCACCGCGAATCGCCTATACTCGCCGTTATGCATACGAACATCCACACCGCCCTCGCCCGTGTGTCGGCGCTTGCCGCGCGGCCGGACGGGCGTCGCATCACGCCCCTGTATGCCACCGACCCAAACCACGCCACGAGGTTCAGCGCGTCGCTCGACGACCTGATGCTCGAGTACGCGAAGTCCTCAATCGACGACGCGGCGCGCGACGCGCTGTTCGCGGCGACTGACCTGGACGGCTTCCGCCGCCACACCTTCGGCAGCGAGGTGGTGCCGGCGAGGTGGTGAACGTCACCGCACACCACACGGCGATGCACACGCTGCTGCGTTCGCCGCCGGACGTCGGCCTGCGTGCCGCCGTGCCGGGCGCACACGACGCCTTCACGACCGCGCTGATCGCCCGCTTCCACGAACTGCGCGGCGAGGCCTAACATGCCGACAATCCGCGTCCTGCCGGAGCGCATCGTCAACCGCATTGCCGCCGGCGAGGTCATCGAGCGCCCAGCCGCGGCGGTGAAAGAACTCGTGGAAAACGCGCTCGACGCCGGCGCGACACGTATCAGCGTGGCGCTTGACGGCGGTGGGATCGACCGCATCGAGGTCACCGATGACGGCCACGGCATGGACGCCGTCGCGCTGGCTCTGTCGGTGCAGCGCCATGCCACGTCCAAGCTGGCCGACGAGGACCTTGTGCGCATCGCCACACTGGGTTTCCGCGGCGAAGCGCTGCCCTCGATCGGCGCGGCGGCGCGGCTCGCGATCACCTCCCGACCCGCGGACGCCGACAGCGCGCACATGATCCGCGTCGATGGTGGCATGGTGTCGCCCGTCGCGCCGTCCGCCGGTGCCCCCGGCACCCGCGTCGTGGTGCGCGACCTGTTCTTCGCCACGCCGGCGCGGCGGAAATTCCTCAAGCACCCGCGCACCGAAGCCGAGCACGCCGAGGCCGCCGTGCGCCGCCTCGCGATGACCGCGCCTGGCGTGGCGTTCCGCCTGGAAAGCGACGGCCGCACACTGTTCGACCTGCCGCGGCAGGATCGCGCCGCCCGTGTCGCCGCGCTGCTTGGCCCCGATGCCGCGGCTTCACTGCTGCCCGTCCTGGGCGAGCGCGGTGCGCTGCGGATCGAGGGTTTCGCCGCCTCCCCGGCGATCACCCGCGCCACCGGCGCGGCGCAGGGGCTGACGGTGAACGGCCGGCCGGTCGCCGATCCGGTGCTGAAGACGGCGGTGCGCGTGGCGTATCGCGATGTGATCGCCGCCGGGCGGTTCCCGGTGGTGGCGCTGTATCTCGACCTGCCGCCCGAAGAACTCGACGTCAACGTGCATCCCGCCAAGGCAGAGCTGCGCTTTCGCGACGCCGGCGCCGTACGTGCGCTGGTGATCGGCGCGCTTATTCGGGCGCTGGGCGGCGGCGCGGGCACCGACGTGCCGGCGCCCCGCCCCGCCCTGCACCTGGTGCATTCGCGCCCGCACGCGCCGCTGCCGCGCCCGGCCGCGCTGCCCGGGTTCGGCCCAGGGTTCGCAGACACGCAATTGCCGCTCGCCGTCGCGCCCTCCGCCCGTTTCTGGCCAGCGCCCGCGCCCCTGCCCGAGCACCCGCTCGGCGCGCCCGTCGCGCAGGTGCTGGACACCTACATCATCGCGATCGCCAGCGACGGCTCGCTGGTGCTGGTCGACCAGCACGCCGCGCACGAGCGCCTGACGCACGAGGCGCTGAAGGACGAGATGCTGGCCGGCGGGGTGCGTTCGCAGCCGCTGCTGCTGCCCGCCGTGGTCGATCTGCCGCCTTCCGACGCCGCGCGGCTGCTGGCGCAGGCCGAGGCGCTGGCGCGGCTGGGGCTGGAGATCGAGGGGTTCGGTGGTGGCGCGGTGTTGGTCCGCGCGCTGCCGGCCGCGCTGGGCACGCCGGAGCCGGCGCCGCTGCTGCGCGACCTGGCCGACCAGCTTGCCGAGTCGGACGAGGCAACGGCGTTGGAGGCCCGGCTCGACGCGGCGATCGCGCGGATGGCGTGCCACGGGTCAATCCGCGCCGGGCGACGGCTGATGCCGACGGAGATGGACGCGCTGCTGCGGCGCATGGAGGCGACACCGCGCGCCGCGACATGCAGCCACGGGCGGCCGACTTTCTTGAAGCTGACGCAGGCGGATCTCGAGAGGCTGTTCGGGCGACGGTAGCGCGGGTGGGTGGCGCTGCGGGCGCCTCCCGGATGGCTCACGGGCGTTCGCTATACGGCAAGCAAGATCCACCACAGAGCGCGCCGAGACAAGCGGGTTCGGCCACATCTCGCGAAACGGCGTGACTGCACATCGCGCCCCATGGGCCAACGTCGTCTCGGCGTGCTCTGCGGTGGATCTTGCTGTTTTGCGGTGTTCCAGATTGCGCGATGTGTCCGATCTCATTGCGTTACAACCGAACGACCCTCATCCGGATTGAACCGCACACGGCCGGGGCGGGGTGTCTCCCCCGCCCCGCCAGCATCAGCGCCCGAGCTGGCTATCCTCGACCGCGCGATGTTCCTGATGTTGCGCGTTCTCCTGATGTTCGATCGACTTATCCTGCTCGCGCTGCGCGGCCCCATAGTTGCCCTGCGCCGCGTCCACGCGTGCCTTGTAGGCGTCGCGCTGGGCGGCATGCTGCTGCTGATCGGCACGGTATTGATGCCGCGCCGCGTCATTGTCGGGGCCGGAGATGATGACTTGGGCCATGCAAGGCGTGGCGACCAGGGCTGAAGCCGCGAGAAGAGCCGGGAAAATCCGCATCAGGGACCTCCATCGTTGTTGCGATGCGGACGAAGCTGGCAGCGGGTTCTGTTCCTCGCGTGACCACACCGTGTCGGGAAGACGGCCTCACAACGATGTGCGTCGGCCTTGGCCGGAGCGGGACAACCTGCCGTGATCAAGCCCGGCACGTGATGCCGCGTGCACCGATGGAGATCCGAACCGTCTGGGTCCCGCAACGCGCCAGGCAATTGAGCGCATAGTGGCCAGTCCTGCGTCGTTGCTCTTGCGCTTTTTTCCTTGGCCTTTTGCTTGCATACTGCCACCCCGTGGCAGCGCATATCATCCCGACCCCGGCCCAACTGCGCAGTCCGTTCTGGCTGCTGCTGCCGGTCGGGCTGCTGTATGGCGCGCTGGCGTTGCTGCCGATCGGGGTCATCCTGCGGCTGGGGCTGACCGACGGCGGCGCGCCGTTGCGCACGGTGCTGCACAGTCCGCTGCTGCTGCGTGCGACGGAGAACACTGTGGTGATCAGCCTGCTGACCACCGTTGTCTCGGTGTTGCTGGGCGCGCTGCTGGCGGTCGCGGTGTGGCGCGCCGGGCCGATGCTGCGCGCGCTGCTGTGGGCCTGCATCCTGCTGCCGTTCTGGACCGGCGTGCTGATCAAGAACTTTGCCTGGGCGTCGCTGCTGCAGGACAATGGCATGACCAACGCGCTGCTGATCGCGCTGGGCGTGACGGACCACCCGCTGACGCTGCTGCACACGCGCTTCGCAGTGATCATCGGCATGGTGCACTACGTGCTGCCCTACGCGGTGTTTCCGATCTTCACCGCGTTGCGAGACATCGATCCGCTGCTGGAACGTGCCGCGCGCAGCCTGGGGGCGGCGCCGCGTCGGGTGATCTGGTGGGTGATCCTGCCGTTGATCGTGCCGGGGCTGAGCAACGCCGCGCTGCTGGTGTTCATCATCGCCTGCGGCTTTTTCATCACCCCGGTGATCCTGGGCGCGCCGTCGGACATGATGATCGCCAACCTGATCGACTATTACGTACACGACGTGGTGGACTTCAACGGCGCAGCGGCGCTGTCGCTGCTGATCCTCACGGCGATTGCCGGGCTGATCGTGGCGCAGCAGATGCTGCCGCAGAAAGGCCAGCATGGCGCGGCCTGACCTGGCGGGTCGGTTGACGCTGTATGGCGCTTGCGTGCCGGTGCTGGTGTTCCTGCTGCTGCCATCGCTGGTGATCGTGCCGATGGCATTGACCAAGGGCCAGATGATCGAGTTCCCGCCGATCTGGATCTCGGTGCATTCGTTCACCGATTATCTCGGCGATCCGCAATGGTTCGAGTCCACCCTGCTGTCGTTCCAGGTCGCGGCGCTGGCGGTGGTGATCGGCTGCGTGACAGGCAGTGCCGCGGCGGTGGCGCTGCACGGCAAACGGTTTTCCGGCAAGGGCCTGGTGAGCGGAGCGATCATGGCGCCGATCGTGGTGCCGCTGGTGGTGTTCGCACTCGGCGGCTACCTGGTGTTTGCACGGCTACATATGGCGGGCGGCTGGGTGGCGATCGGGCTGCTGCATGGCATGCTGGTGACGCCCTATGTGTTCATTTCGGTGCAGACCAGCCTGCTGGCGGCGCTGAACCCGCTGCTGGTGCGTTCCGCGCGCAGCCTGGGCGCCGGGCGGCTGTCGGTGCTGCGCCATGTGGTGTGGCCGGCGATCCGCCCGGGTGTGCTGGCCGGTGGGCTGCTGGGGTTTGCCGTTTCGTTCGATGAGGTGGTGGTTGCGCTGTTCCTGCAAGGCCCGCGGGCAGTGACGCTGCCGGTGCGCATGTTCGCAGCCATCCAGTTCGAGCTGACGCCGAAAGTTGCTGCCAGTGCCTCTTTGTTTCTGGCGCTGTCGGTGTTGGTACTGCTGGCGCAGGGTGTCGTGATGCGGCGGCGGGTGGCGGCATGAACGTGGCACTGCCGATTGTTTCGGCCCCCCCGCAACAGGATGCTGGGCAGGCCGATGCGCGGCGTCACCTCGAGGTGGATCGCGTCTGGAAGTCCTACACCGCCGGCGTTCATGTGGTGCGCGATGTCAGCTTCACCCTGGCGCAGGGCGAGTTCCTGACGCTGCTCGGCCCGAGCGGGTCAGGCAAGACAAGCACGTTGATGATGGTCGCGGGATTCGAGGCGCCCAGTCGAGGTGCCATCCGCGTCGATGGCCGGGACGTCGCGCAGTTGCCGCCGGAGCGGCGCAATTTCGGTGTGGTGTTCCAAGGTTACGCGCTGTTCCCGCACATGACGGTGCTGGAGAACGTGGCATTTCCGTTGCGGATGAAAGGACTTGGTGGCGCGGTGCGGCGGCGCGCGGCGATGGAGATGCTGGACAAGGTCGGACTGGCCGAGTTTGCCGCGCGGCGACCGCATGCACTGTCCGGCGGGCAGCAGCAGCGCGTGGCTCTGGCCCGTGCCCTGGTGTTTGAACCCGATGCGCTGCTGCTGGACGAACCGCTGGGCGCGCTTGACCGCAAGCTGCGCGAGGCGCTGCAAGTCGAGATCAAGGACATCCAGCGCCGGGTCGGCGTGTCGATCCTGTTCGTCACGCATGATCAGGATGAGGCGATGATGATGTCCGATCGCATCGCAGTGATGCAGGAGGGGCGCATCGCTCAGCTCGGTGCACCGGACGAGGTTTATCTGCATCCGGAGACGCCGTTCGTCGCCGGATTCCTCGGCGAGACGAATTTGTTGCGTGGCCAGTGTCTAGCGCAGCAGGATGGGTACGCAGTGGTGCGTTTCGCCGGTGACGTCATCGGGCCGGCGCGGGTCAGCCGCGGTGGGGCGCCGCCGTGCGCCGGCGCGGCGGTGCTGGCGTCAATTCGGCCGGAGCGTATCCGACTGCTGCGAACCGACGAGACGGCGGCGGGCGTGATCCAAGGTGTGGTGGCGGACCGGGTGTTTCTCGGCCGGCACACGCGTTTGACGGTCCAGGCACCCGGGCAGACGCTGATCGTCAGCACGGCGGAGCCGCCACCCGCCTCGGTGGTGCGTGGTACGACGGTGCGTCTGGGCTGGTCGCGCGAGGACGCGCAAATGCTGAACGAAACCGGCGAGGCCACCGGGTGACGGGCGGCAATTCTGCGTGGTGCGATGACGTTGGGGGCGACACAGTCCGGTCAAAATGCGACCTATTGACGATGGGGCAGACGTACAGGGGGCATCGATGCAGGATGATAACATGATGGACATGCGACCACGCGGGGTCGGGCGTCGCGCGGTGTTGCGCGGTGCGGCGGGCGTGGCAGCTGCCGGCCTGGTCAGGGCAGCCCGGGCGGAGGGCAAACAGCTCAACGTTGCGGCGTATGGTGGCGTGATCAATGACTATCTGACCAAGGATTTCGGCGAGCCGTTCGCGGCGCGCACTGGCATCAAGGTGAATTTCGGGTCGAACGCCGGGCTGGCACTGGCCAAGTTGCAGGTCGCGGCCGGTGCGCCGTCACAATGGGACATCACCGAGCTTACCGGTTCCGAGTACGTCGAGGCGATCAAGCAGAATCTGATCCTGCCGTTCGACTATTCGATCGTGAACGCCAGCAACTTTGTGCCCGGCTACAAGGAATCGCACGGAGTTAAGTTCTCCAGCTACATGTTCGTGATGGCCTGGGACCAACGCAAGATCCCGGATGACAAGGCGCCAAAGACCTGGTCGGAATTCTGGGACACCAGGAAATATCCAGGCAAGCGCTCGATCGATGCCAATCTCACCGATGGCAGTGCGCTGGAGGTCGCGCTGCTGGCCGATGGCGTGCCGGTGGACAAGCTGTATCCGCTGGATATCGAGCGCGGGCTGAAAAGCTTCGAAAAGCTCGGGCGCGACAACATCATCTGGTACAACGCCAACCAGGAGCCGATCCAGCAATTGACCTCGGGCGCGGTGCCACTGGCCACCGTGTTCCATGGCCGCGTGCTGCTGGCCAATCGCGGCGGTGCGCAGCTTGCGTTCACGCCGGCCTATTCCTCGGTCAGCGGCAATTATCTCACCGTCGTTCGCACCACCGGCCAGGCGAAGGAGGCGTTCGAGCTGATCAACTTCATCCTGACCGACAACCAGGCGGGTGCCAACTATATGCAGCACACCAACTACGCGGTGCCGAACGCCGCCGCCTTTCCGCTGCTGCCGAAAGCGGTACAGGACATCCTGCCGACCAGTCCCGCGATGCGTGATGAGGTCTTCTTCAAGGACGATGCCTGGTGGGCAGCGAATTTGGGCCCGACCATCCAACGCTTCAAGGAGTGGCAGCTTGCCGGCTGAGTGACAGGAACCGAACCCATGCCAACCACGTGTCGTGCCGAGAAGATGAAGCTTGGCACGCTGATCCACCCCACCGGCAACCATGTCGCATCCTGGCTGCATCCCGACGCACAGATCGATGCCGGGATGAATTTTCGCCACTACGTGCAGCTCGCGCAGACGGTGGAACGGGGAAAATTCGACCTGATGTTCCTGGCCGATGCGCTGGCCGTGCGCGAGGGCAATCGCGAGGCGCTCAGCCGCTGGCCGCAATACATGGCGTATTTCGAGCCGATCACGCTGCTGTCGGCAATCGCGCCGATGACGACGCATCTGGGGTTGGTGGCGACCGCCACCACCAGCTACTTCGAGCCGTATAACGTGGCGCGCAAATATGCCTCGTTGGACCATATCAGCGGCGGGCGCGCCGGGTGGAACGTGGTGACCTCGGCCAATATCGCCGAGGCATTCAATTTCGGACGCGAGGCGCATTACGAGCACGGCGAACGTTACGATCGCGCCGCGGAGTTCACCGAGGTCGTGCAAGGGCTATGGGACAGTTGGGACGACGATGCGTTTGTGCGTGACCGCGCGACCGGACGCTACTGGATCCCCGACAAGCTGCATGTGCTGAACCACAAGGGCGAGCATTTCCGCGTGCGCGGGCCGCTGAACGTGGCGCGCCCGCCGCAGGGCCATCCGGTGATCTTCCAGGCCGGGTCATCAGATGTCGGCAAGGAGTTGGCGGCACGTTTCGCCGAGGCGGTGTTCACGCCGCAGCACACGCTGGAGGGTGCGCAGGCGTTTTACCAGGACCTGAAGGGACGCATGGCGAAATACGGGCGGTCGGCGGAGCATTTGAAGGTGCTGCCGGGGCTCAATCCGGTGGTCGGGCGGACCGAGGCCGAGGCGCAGGAGAAGCA
This sequence comes from Acetobacteraceae bacterium, assembly GCA_035696165.1. Classification (GTDB taxonomy): domain Bacteria; phylum Pseudomonadota; class Alphaproteobacteria; order Acetobacterales; family Acetobacteraceae; genus Palsa-883. The sequence continues at coordinate 9,404 of DASRQX010000298.1, forward strand.
CCAATTCCTGCAATCGCTGATCCATCCGTCGGTCGGGCTGGAGCTGCTGTCGAACGCGCTGGGTGGCTTCGATCTGGCGGGTTACGACCTGGACGGGCCGTTGCCGGACGCGGCGGACAGCTGGACGCCGAAGGGCGGCACCACGTCGTTCCGCAACGTACTGACCTGGGCACGGACAGAGAACATGACGATCCGCCAGTTGTACCAGCGCTACGCCGGCGCGCGCGGCCAGCGCACGGTGATCGGCACGGCGAAGCAGGTCGCCGATCACATGCAGGACTGGTTCTTGAATTACGGCGTGGATGGGTTCCTGATCCAGGCTGCGTATCTGCCGGGCGGGCTGGACGACTTCGTGGAGATGGTGGTGCCGGAGCTGCAGGCGCGCGGGCTGTTCCGTACCGAGTACGAGGGCAGTACCCTGCGGGAAAATCTGGGCCTGCCGCGTCCGGCCAGCCGGTACGCGCCGTAAAGGTTCGGCGGAACAGGAGGACAGCGAGCATGCGAACCGATCGCCGCCCCGACAAGATGAAGCTGGGGACGCTGTTTCATCCCACCGGCAATCATGTGGCGTCCTGGATGCACCCGGACTCGCAGATCGATGCCGGGACGAATTTCCGCCACTATGTGCAACTGGCGCAGACCGCGGAGCGCGGCAAGTTCGACGTGATGTTCCTGGCCGACGCGCTGGCGGTGCGCGAGGGCAAGCGCGAGGCACTCAGCCGCTGGCCGCAATACATGGCGTTCTTCGAGCCGATCACGCTGCTGTCGGCGATCGCGCCGATGACGACGCATCTGGGGTTGGCGGCCACCGCGACCACCAGCTACAACGAGCCGTACAACATCGCGCGCAAGTTTGCGTCGCTCGATCACATCAGCGGTGGGCGGGCGGCCTGGAATGTCGTCACGTCATCGAACTATTCGGAGGCATATAATTTCGGCCGCGAGGAGCATTTCCAGCACGGCGAACGTTACGATCGCGCCGCCGAGTTCACCGAAGTGGTGCAAGGGTTGTGGGACAGTTGGGACGACGACGCGTTCGTGCGCGATCGCGCGAGCGGGCGCTACTGGATGCCCGACAAGCTGCATGTGCTGAACCACAAGGGCGAGCATTTCTCCGTCCGTGGCCCGCTGAACGTGGCGCGCCCACCGCAGGGCCATCCGGTGATCCTGCAGGCCGGATCATCGGAGGTCGGCAGGGAACTGGCGGCCCGCTTCGCCGAGGCGGTGTTCACGCCACAGCACACGCTGGCCGGAGCGCAGGATTTCTACCGCGATTTGAAGGGGCGGATGGCGAAACATGGGCGCTCGCCGGACCATCTGAAGGTGCTGCCGGGACTTAACGCGATTGTCGGGCAGACCGAAGCCGAGGCACGCGAGAAACATGAATTCCTGCAAACGCTGATCCATCCGGCGGTCGGGCTGGAGGTGCTGTCCAACGCGATCGGCGGGTTCGATCTGGCGGGCTATGACCTTGACGGACCGTTGCCGGAGGCGGCGGATCGTGGCCGCCCGACCAGCGGCAGCACGACCTCGTTTGCCAATGTACTGAGTTGGGCACGGAATGAGAATCTGACCATCAGGCAGTTGTACCAGCGCTTCGCCGGCGCGCGAGGCCAGCGGACGTTGATCGGCACGCCGGCGCAGATTGTCGATAACATGCAGGCGTGGTTCGACGGCTACGGGGTGGACGGATTTTTGTTTCACGCCGCGCACCTGCCGGGCGGGTTGGACGATTTTGTGAACCTGGTCGTGCCGGAGTTGCAAGAGCGTGGATTGTTCCGGACAGAGTACGAGGGCACGACGCTGCGGGAGAACCTGGGCCTGCCACGGCCGGTCAGTCGTTACGCAAGGTGACGTTGCCTGCGCATCACGTTCACCTCGCCCGCGCTGGCGGGAGAGGTCAAGGCGCGGAGCGACGAGGGTGAGGGTCTTGCAACGGCACCCACCCTCACCCGGCGCGCTGCGCGCGCCGACCTCTCCCGCATGCGGAAGAGGTGTCCGAGGCGCGAACCTTGCCGTTGTCCCCGCATGATGGGTTAATACCCGCCGCAAGGACGGGAGACCAACATGGGCCGGTTCACCTACGAACACATCCATCTGCGCAGCCCTGATCCGGAGGCGACGGCGCAATATTACGCCACGATGTTTGACGCCGAGCTCATCCGGTCCAAGCAGCCGGACGGGTCGCCGCGGATCGATCTCGATCTCGGTGGGCAGAAGGTGTTCATCGCGCTGGCGCAGCCCGATAAGACCAACGCCGCGCCGCAGGCGCCGTATCTCGGGTTGGAACATATCGGCCTGACGGTAACCGACATCGACGGCATCTCCGCGGAGCTGAAAACCAAGGGCGCCGATTTCACCATGCAGCCGACAACAGTGCGGCCGGGCGTGCGTATCGCGTTCCTGCGCGGGCCGGAGGGCGTGTTGGTGGAACTGATCCAGCGCGGGTGACGCGCTGCGTTGTCGTGGTGATGATCTGGGGGCGGTAGATAACCCGCAAGGTGGAATCACCACGGAGACGCGAAGAGCACGAAGAAGACAGCACACGGCGCTTCGCGCGAAGCGGATTGGTTCTGTCTGCGTGTTCTTCGTGTCTTCGTGTCTTCGTGTCTTCGTGGTGACACTTACTTGCGGTTCCGCGACCAGCCTTCGCCATCTCCATCGGCACTACGCCAGGAACCCGCGCACCTCATCCAGGAAAAGCTCCAGCCGGTCATGGTGTACCCAATGCCCGGCCCCCTCCACCGCCAGCACGCTGGCGTTATGGAAATCCTCCAGGCGGCCGTCGTCCGCCGGGTTGCCCGCCCAGCTTTCCTTGCCGTAGACCAACAATGTCGGGCAGGTGATGCGGCCCCAAAGCTCGGCAATCTCGTCACGCGTCATGTCGTACGGTGGCCAGACGCGCACGTAATGATCGAACTTCCAGCTATAGGTGCCGTCCTCGTTCTGGTTCACGCCGTGCTGCGTCAGGTGCCGCGCCTGGTCGGGGCGCAGATACTTGTTCGCCGCCTGCATGCGTGCCAGCGCATCCTCCAGCGTGAGGTAGCGATGCGGCTGCCGGCCAGCGGACGCACGTTGCTGATCGATCCAGCCGCGCATCCGTTCCGCGATCGGCTTGCGCGCGGCGTCCGTGTGCGAGCGCGGGCCGGGACCCAGGCCCTCGATGGCCACCAGGCGGCGCGCCGCCTCGGGATAGATGCCGGCGTAACGCAGCGCGATATTGCCCCCGAGCGAGTGCGCAACAATGTCAACCGGCGCCAGGCCCTGCTGGTGAACCAGTTGCGCCAGGTCGTAGATATAGCCCTCCATCGTGTAGTGACCGGACGCCGACCAGGCGGACTCACCATGCCCGCGCAGGTCAGGCGCGATAATGTGATGCTCGTCGCGCAGCGCCTCGGCAACCCAGTCCCAGTTGCGGCAGTGATCGCGCCCGCCATGCAACAGCAACAGCGGCGGCGCATCCGGATTGCCCCAGTCGACATAATGCAGCCGCAGCCGCTGCGAAAAGAAGGTCCGCGAGGTCGGACCCAGCCGGTCGGCGGTCATTGCGCCGTCTTCCGCGCCTGACCGACCGCGGCACCGATATTGCCGGTGCGCCCGATCGTCGCCAGCATAACCGTATCGACAAATCCATTCACGCGATCGGCGGCCTGAGTTTGTGCCACTCGGTGTCCCGCTCATAGGCGCCGGCGACACGCAGCACGGTTGCGTCCTCGAAATAGCGTCCGACGAACTGCACGGACAGCGGCAGGCCGGCATCCGACAGCCCGCTCATCATGGCCAGCGCGGGATGGCCGGTGACGTTGAACGGTGTGCGCGCCTGGCGCGGATAGGTGCGCGCGGTCTCCACCGGATCATCCAACCGGCTGGCTGGGTCCAGCGAACTGGCGCAGATCAGCACATCGACGTCGCGGAATGCCTCGTTGACCGCGGCAATCATCTGGGCACGGCGCCGCTGTGCGCCGACGTAGTCGGCGGCCGAGTAAAACGCACCTTCCAGCAGGCGCCGGCGGGTAAGCTGGCCGTAGTCGCCCGGCCGGCCACGCAGCCAGGGGGCGTGGATCGAGAACGCCTCGGCGCCGAGGATCACACGGTTGACCGCCGCGAATTCATTCAACGATGGCAGCGTAACGTCCCGCAGCAGCGCCCCTCCGGCTTGCAGCACGCGTGCGGCGTCGTCCAGCGCGGCGGTGACCTCGGCGTTCGCCGGCATGTCGGTTTCGTGAAAGTGGCGCACGAAGCCGATGCGCAGGTCGCGGAGGCCGCGCATCAGATCGCGGCCGAAATAACGCGCGGTGCTGGGCGCACTGCCGGGGTCGGCCAGATCGTGCCCGGCGATGGCGTCCAGCAGCAGCGCGCAGTCGGCCACGGTGCGGGTCAGCGGGCCGACATGATCCAGCGTGAAGGCCAGCGGGAAGACGCCGCGGCGCGACACCAGACCATAAGTCGGCTTCAGCCCGACGATGCCGCAGGAACTGGCCGGATTGCGCACCGATCCGCCGGTGTCGGTGCCGAGCGCCAACGGGAACAGCCCGGCGCAGACACCCGCGCCGGAGCCGGAAGATGACCCGCCGGGATGGTGGCCGGGGTTCCACGGGTTGCGCGCTGGCCGGAACGGCAAGTCGAAGCTCGGGCCGCCGATTGCGAATTCGTGCGTAGACAGCTTGCCGAGGATCACCGCGCCGGCCTGGCGCAACTTGGACACCACCACGGCGTCGGATACAGCGACGTTGTCGAGCAGGATTTTCGAGTGGCAGGTGGTGGGCAGACCGGCAACATCGATGATGTCCTTGATGCCGACTGGAACGCCATGCAGCGGGCCGCGGGGGCGACCGGCGGCGATCTCGCGCTCGGCGGCGCGGGCGGCGTCCATCGCGGCATCGGCGTCCAGGCGGATGAAGGCATTGAGCTTCGGGTCAAGACGCTCGATGCGGGTGAGCAGGGCTTGCAGCAACTCAACCGGCGAAAGGGTGCGGGCGGCGAAGGCACGCGTCGCCTCGGCGGCAGTGAGCCAGTGCAGCTCGGTCGTGTGGACCCCGGTCACCTGGAGGTCCGTCACGGGCCGGGCCCGGTGACCATCGGCGGCCACGGTTCGTCGGCCGGGTCGGTTGGGACAGCGATGGCACCGGCATTGCCGAGCGCCTGCTGGGCGGCGGCGTAGACGTCTTCAGGGAACTCTGCCACCGCCTTGTCCAGCCCGGCGGCACACGCCAGGGCGATGATCACGTCCTTGTCCATCCGGCCCTCACTGTCAGGTGCCGCGATGATGCTGCGATGCACTGGCGGAGGGAAGGGGTGGAGTCATCAGATGGCCAATATCAGGGGGCGGCCCGGCGGGGGCGGACGACGGGATGCGCGGCGGAGGATGGGGGCGGAAGACGGAATGCCCGGAAGATCAGCGTCTATTCGCATCCGCGATCAGGGGTGCAGCACCAACCACATGTGCGAAAACCAGGGAGTGGCGTAGATGTCGACCAGCACCATCAGGCCGCCGGTAACGACTGAGGGCACCACGACACGATAAAAGTCGTTCACGTCGATCCTCCTTCAACTACTGGCTAAAACGTGCCACGCCGCATTTTGTTCATCGTTTAACGATCCCGATTTTTCACGAGCGTGTGCGAGGGCGGCTTGGATCAATCCGGCTGGCGTGATTAGTTCGGAGCGTGCACGAAAGGAGATCGGCTGGACCGTTGCCGGGTCGGCACAGGCGTTCCGCATCGGGGTTCCCTGATCGGCGCTCCCGGGTTGGCCTGCGGCGACGCGACGGTGTTTCAACGCCTGCCTGCAACCATCGGATAATCCGAGGAAGTCGGCAGAAAACAGTGCATATGCGACAACGACAGGCCGACCCCACCATTGGACCGATCTGATGCTCCTCACCCTCGTCGCCCTGCTCGCCGCCACCGCCATCGCCGTGCCGCTGACCCGCCGTGCCGGGTTCGGCAGCGTGCTCGGCTATCTGCTCGCCGGCATTGCCATCGGCCCCGGCGGGCTGCGCCTTGTTACCAACATCGACGAGATCAGTTCGATTGCCAGCCTTGGTGTGGTGATGCTGCTGTTCCTGATCGGGCTGGAGCTGCGCCCGCAGCGCCTGTGGGTGATGCGCCGCGCGGTGTTTGGCCTGGGTTCGGCGCAACTCGTGATCAGCGCCGCGGCGCTGGCGAGCCTGGCGCACCTCGCCGGCATCGGCTGGGCCGGCGCGATCGTGCTGGGCGCCGGGCTGGCAATGTCGTCCACCGCCATCGTGCTGCCCATGCTGGCCGAGCGCGAGTTGCTGACCACCCGCGCCGGGCGCGACGGGTTCGCGGTCCTGCTGTTCCAGGATCTGGCGTTCATTCCGCTGGTGGCGCTGGTGCCGCTGCTGTCGGGCACGCCGTTGCCGAATCAGGTGCCGTGGTTGGACGTCGCGCGCGCCGCGGCCGCGATCGCGGTCATCCTGGTGGGTGGGCGGTTCCTGCTACGTCCGCTGTTCCGCGCGATCGGTGGGGCGAAGACGCCCGAGGTGTTCACCGCGGTCGCGCTGCTGATCGTGGTCGGCGCTGCAACGTTGGCGACGCTGGGCGGGCTGTCGCCGTCGCTGGGCGCGTTCATGGCCGGCGTGTTGTTGTCCGAGTCCGAATACCGCCACGAACTGGAAGCCGATATCGCTCCGTTCGAGGGGCTGCTGCTGGGTTTCTTCTTCATCTCCGTTGGCATGTCGGCCGATCTGTCGCTGGCGCTGGCGCGTCCGGGCGTGCTGATCGGCGGCACCGCGGCGCTGCTGGCGGTAAAAGCGGCGATTGCCTTTGCGATCGGGCGCGGCGGACGGCAGGATATCGCCAACGCACTACGCTTCGCGCTGGCCCTGCCGCAGGCGAGCGAGTTCAGCTTCGTGCTGTTCGCCTCCGCCGTCGCGGTGGGTGCGATGGCGCCGAGCGCGGCGGCAATGGCGACGCTGGTGACGGCGGCCTCGATGCTGGCGACGCCGATCCTGTTCGCCGCGTCGGAGCGCTGGGTGATCCCGCGCCTGACGCGTGCCGCGGTGCGGGAATACGACACGATCGATGCGGCTCCGGCGCCGGTCATCATCTGCGGTTTTGGCCGCGTGGGGCAGATCGTCGGGCGCATCCTGCGCATGCACGGCATCGCCTTCACCGCGCTGGAGCGTGATCCGGGTCAGGTCGATGTGGTGCGCCGATTCGGCAACAAGGTGTATTTCGGCGACCCGACGCGGGCGGACGTGTTGCGCGCCGCCGGGGCGGAGACGGCGAAGCTGCTGGTCGTTGCGTTGGATGACATGGAAGCGACGCTGCGCGTTGTTGATGTCGCCAAGCGGAATTTTCCGGGGTTGCGCATCCTGGCACGGGCGCGCAACCGGCGGCACGCGTTCCTGCTGATGGATCGTGGCATCTACGGGCTGGTGCGTGAGACGTTCCACTCCAGCCTGGAGCTGGGACGGTTGGCACTGACCGGGTTGGGGATCGCGGAGGGGGACGCCGAGCACGCCGTGGCGTTGTTCCGCGACCATGATGAGAAGACGCTGGTGGCGAACCATGCGGTGTATCGCGATGAAACGAAGTTGATCCAGAACACGCGCGATGCGGCCGAGGAACTGGAGAGCCTGTTCGAGGCGGATCGGGCGGGTCAGCCAACGTCGCCTGCCACCGCACCAACGTAGGGCGCCACACCGAGAATGTTGGTTACGCCTCGTCGGGTTCTTCCTCTGCCACCATCTCGACGTCCAGTTCCAGCAGGCGCTCGGCGGTCACCGAATCCACCGCTTCCACGCCTCGCAGCGTCCGCTCGACCGCGCGAGTGCGTCGCCGCGCGCGCTCGATGGTGTTGGTGAAGGCGCCGGCCTGCTTGGAGAGACGGGCAAGAACGCCGTCCATCGTTACCATCTCCTGCTTCGTGGCCCCCAGCAGCTTACCGATCTGGTCGGCCTTCTGCTCCAGCGCCAGCGTGATAAATCCGAGATGGATGGTGCGCAGCAAAGCCGGAAACAGACTCGGCCCCATGACCAGAACGCGGCACTCGCGGCCGATGTCGTCGATCAGGCCGGGGATGCGCGCGACCTCGGCATA
>DASRQX010000299.1:0-23175 GCA_035696165.1 Acetobacteraceae bacterium
ACCTCGCCGACGAGGTACAGGCCATTTGCGCCGGTCTCCAGCGTCTCGTCCATCGGCCTGCGCCGCAGCAGGCGCGCCAGCAGGCCGTTGCCATTGGCATGCCGCGGCGGCGGGTCGTAGCCGCGCAGCCGCACCCACAGCGCCTGCAGCCGCTCGGCGGCTAGTGCCTGCGAGGGATCGGGCGCCAGCTCGCCCGCCGCGACCAGCGCGCGATAGGCCGGCAACGGGCCGCGTGCGGTCGGAACGTCTGGGGTAAGGGCGTCCATGTTGTCCCGCGCCATAGCGCGTCCGGCAGCGGGGTTCAACGAATGGGGCGGCGCGGCGGGCGCGGATTGGCTATTCCATCCGCAACACGATCCGATCGCGCGCGCCGGCGAGAACCGCGCGGTACGCCGCCGCCGCCTCACCCAGTGGGTAACAGGCCGCGTCGCGCACTTCAAACGGCCGAAGCTGTCCGCTGGAGAATCCCGGCAGCAACTCGCGCAGCACCGCGGCGCTCGCCCGGCTATCCAGCGCCAACGAGTCGATACCGACATAAGTGTGCCTGCCGCGATAGAATGCGAAGATGTTGAACGGCACCTCGCGCGCGAGCGTCGAGATCAGGATCTGCCGCCCGCCGGGCGCCATCGCCTGGTTCGCCGCGCCGAAGTACGGGCTGCCGACGGTGTTGTAGACGATGTCCGCGCCATGCCCGTCGGTCGCCGTCCGGACCACGACAGCCACGTCGTCGGCCGCGTCGATGGTGCGGATCGGCGCGCTGGCGTGGCCGTCGTAGGGCGCATGGCCGCGGGTCACCGCGAACACGCTCGCGCCGTGCATCGCGGCGATCTGCACCGCGGCCTGGCCGACCCGGCCGTTGCCGCCCATGACCAGCACCACCTCGCCGGGCCGAGGCACGCCGGCGCGGCGAAACCCCTCCTGCGCGGTGACGAACGGGACCCCGAGCGCGCCAGCCTCGGCCAGCGTCAGGGCGGCTGGGCGGGGGACCAGTGCGTCGTGGGGCAGCACCAGATGGCTGGCGTGTGTGCCATCGCGGGTGATGCCCAGGTCGCCCGCGGAGCCGAACACTTCGTCGCCGATCAGCTCGGAGGGGCCTTCGCGCACGATGCCGGCCCAGTCGCGGCCGGGCGTGCGCGGCCAGAGTGCGTGCGCCATGGCGCCGAGCGTGGCTTTTGCGTCGCTGGGGTTCACCGCGGCGTAGTGGACTTCGACCAGGACGTCGTCGGGGCCGCGCGGCAAAAGTGGTTGCGGTTCGACGCGGAGGTCGAGCTCGTCGATCGTGGCGGCTGGCCGGAGGACACGGAGGTGCGACATCGTCGGGGCATTTCGACTGCGGGGAGGGGGCGCGTCAATTGGCATCCGACACGCGGGTGTGGGGGTCAGCCGGCCCGGCGCGCTCCGACGGGTTTTGTCTCGGTTCAAATGTTAGTCCGAGCTTCCTGACGGCGAAACGCGCAAGGCATTGAGTTGTTGGAACAATTGTGAATGAGAGGCTTGCGTTACTGGCTACACTGTGAGTCCGAGGAGGGTGAACGCCTTTTGCTGGATGGGTGTTGGCCGGGTGACCAGGGTAAGTGGATAGTTCGGTGTGATGGCGGTGACGATTGTGTTGTGCACACAGGTCGCGAGATCGGTCAGCAAAGTGTGGAAGCTGTGCACCGGCAGTCCGTCCTCGGTCAGGCGGGCGGTCTGCTTGGCGACAGCAGCTGGTGAGCGCTGCGCCTGCGCCGCGACGCTGCGACGCAATGCCTCGGCCGCTTCCTTGTCGGTGTCGTCGAACAGCATCGGCGCCAGGCGCTGACGCGTGTGCCATTCCAAATAATAGGCCAACATACAAAGGAAAACATGCGACCGGACTCGATCGGCCAGCCAGTGATACTCCGGGCGGACGTGCAGATCGACGGATTTGATGCAGCGAAAGGCTCGTTCCACGAGAGCGAAAGACTTGTCGCTGCGCACTGTCTCCACATCGCCGAGGGTCTCCGCCGACAGGCTGGTGCGGATGACATAGACGCCATCGGTTGCCGCCTCGGCGGCGAACTGGGTGGTCTTTCTTCCGAAACTAAAGGCGGCATCGGCGATGTCGATATCGAAGTGTTTGCCCATCTTGTGCTTGTAGATCACCTTGCCGACCGCAAGCGCGATCTTCCCGGTGCCGCGTAGTGGCTTGCGCTTGCGTTCCACCGCGAGCTGAATGCGGGCGAGGTCGCGCTCTGTGGCGGCGAGGAGCTCTTCGCGCGTGCGGGTGCACTCGGCGGCGAGTCGGGATTGCGGCAAACCACCAGACGCTCACCGGGGAATTGGGGCGCGGTGATGCTCGCTATATCGCGCTGAACGAACAGCGAGTGCTGCAAGGCACCGCTTTCCACCAACGCCTTGATCGCCGGGGCGCGCAGCGAGGTAATCCAGTCCAGGCCTGCCGATTTGATGTCCTTGGTGATGCGCGCCTGAGTGATCATGCCGCGATCACCGACCAGAACCACGTGGTCGAGGTCGAAGGGCTGTTTGAGTTTCTCGATTTGCGTGGCGAGCGTTTTCGGATCGCCGGTATGCCGTCAAACACCTCGATAGCGACCGGGCAGCCATCCGGGGCGCATAGCAGGCCATAGATGATCCGCAGCGTGCCCTTCTTCCCGTCGCGACTGTGGCCACGCTTGGCGAGCGGACAGCAGCGCCCTTCTATGTAGCTCGAGGAGACGTCGTACAGCACCAGCGTGCCGTTGGTGAGATGGCGCTTGGCCAGCGTGGCTTCGATCGCGGGCTGGCGCTCCAGCAGCCAGTCGAGCGCGGCGGCGACATGGCCATGCGGCAGGCTGCGGATGACGGTGAAGGCATCTTGCTCGGCAGGAATGACTGTGCCGCCCTTCAACACACCGCGCAGCCCCTCAATGCGGGCCGTGGGCCAGTCGGAGAGATTGCACAGTGTGCGCTTATGAACCTTGCCACCCTCGCGGTAGCTCTCACGCAATAGGATGGCGGGCGGTGAGTTCCGATTCGGAACGGCTTCGATGTACATGGCGAAACCTGAGCACATCTGACGGCGGAGTACAAGTACAAAAAAGATATTACATGGCTACAATTTGGACGGCCTCGGCCGATGTTGCGAGTCTTTTCAAGGACTTCACCTCAAACCCAGGAGGAAGCTCGGCATAAGCCACGGGCGCTGCGCCAATATAGCGTGGCGTCCGGGCAGGACAATACAGCTGATCTCACTCAAACGCGGCGCACCACCACCCAATGGGCCGCGCCACCAATCGCGCGATCGGGTCCAGCTCCGCTACCCGCCCTCGATCTTCGGAATAAAGAACACCTCCGCCCCAGGCCTCACCGCCTGGAAATACCCCACCTCATGGATCTCGCCGTCGATGGCGACGGTCGTCTCCTCCTCCAGGTGATCACCCAGCCCGGGGAACAGCGTGTCCATCGCCTTGATGACACCGCGCAGGTTCTTCGCCTCGATCGCGAACTCGGTTACGCCGCCGGTATAACGCCGGCTGAACCCGGTGGTGAAGACAACCCGCGCCGGCGTTTCGGTCATCGGTGTGTCGCCGCTGGTGCGCGGATGGCCGGGTCAAGCCCGGCCATGACGGCTGGCGTACGGGCCGCGTCGCCCATCCCTCAATCCCCACCTTCCAACGCCGCCAGCACCTTGGGCGGAGACATCGGCAACTCTGTCAGCCGCTTCCCCGTCGCCATCGCAATCGCATTGGCGATCGCCGCCATCGGCGGGCAGATGTTCACCTCGCCCACCCCCTTCGCCCCATACGGATGCGTCGGGTTCGGCACCTCCACCAGCACCGCATCGATCATCGGCAGATCGGACGCCACCGGGCAGCGATAATCCAAAAACCCCGCGTTATCCAACAACCCCTTGGCGTTGTAGATATACTCCTCGTTCAACGCCCAACCGATGCCCTGCACGACGCCGCCCTGGATTTGCCCCTCCACATAACTCGGGTGGATCGCCCGCCCGACATCCTGCGCCGCAACAAATCGGAGAATCTTCACCTGCCCGGTCTCCGGATCGACCTCGACATCGCAGAACTGCGTGGAAAACCCGGGCGCCTGCCCACCGGCATTCACCGACGCCGCCGAGGTGATCGGCCCACCCGTCGCCGCCGCCTTCGCCGCGATCGCCTTCAGCGACAACGGCTCGAACTCACCCACGTTGGAGCCGGCGGGCTTGGCAAACCCGTCCTCCCACACCACGCCGTCCGGATCGACGTCCCAGATCATCGCCGCCCGCTTGCACAGGCTCTTGATCACCGTCTTCGTTGCCTCCACGACAGCCGTTCCGGTCGCGAACGTAACCCGCGACCCACCCGTGACATGCGTATACCCGACCGATCCCGTATCAGCAACGATCGCCCTCACGGTGCTGTAGTCCACGCCCAGGGTCTCCGCCGCCATCAGCGCCATCGACGCGCGCGACCCGCCAACATCCGGACTGCCCGTCGCCACCAGCACGGTGCCGTCGGCATTCACCTGCATCGTCGCGCTCGACTCACCCCCACCGTTGAACCAGTAGCCCGAGGCCACGCCACGCCCCTGGTTCGGCCCCAACTTCACCTTGTAGGCGGGATGGTCGATCAGTGCCTGCAGCGTTTCGATGTAGCCGGCATGGGCATGCTTCGGCCCGCCCAGCGTCGGCGTGCCGATCCGACACGCGTTCTTCAGCCGCAACTCCAGCGGATCCATGCCGATCTTCTGCGCCAGAATATCCAGCACACTCTCCACCGCGAACGCGGAAATCGGCGAGCCAGGCGCGCGATACGCCGCCGCCTTCGGCCGATTGCTGACGACATCGTAACCAACCGCGCGCGCGTTCGCGATCTCATACGGTGCATACGCACACAGGCAGCCGTTCATGACAGGCGAGCCCGGGAACGCCCCCGCCTGGAACCTGAACACGCCATCCGCGGCGGTGATCTTGCCGTCCTTCGTCACCCCCATCTTCACCCACATGGACGCGCCCGAGGTCGGTCCTGTCGCCTTGAACACCTCGTCGCGCGCCATTTGCATGCGTACCGGAAACCCCGATTTCTTCGCCAGCAGTGTCGCGATCGGCTCCAGGTACGTCACCGTCTTGCCGCCGAACCCGCCGCCGATCTCGGCCGCATGCACCCGCAAATTTCCGATCGGCACGCCAAGGATCTGCGCGGTCAGCGCGCGCATCTGGAAATGTCCCTGACTGGAGCTCCAGATTTCCGCCTGGCCATCCGCCTCGCACCGCGCCACGCAGGCGTGCGGCTCGATATACGCCTGATGCACCGCGGCGGTCTTGAATTCCTTCTCCACGACCACGTCGGCCGCGGCGAACCCCGCACCCAGGTCGCCCATCTTGAACTCAAGCCGCTTCGAGATGTTAGACGGCCTGGTCGGCGCCGGCTCGACGCCGCGGGTGATCATGTCGTCGAACAGCAGCGGTGCGTCGGGCGCCATCGCCTCGTCCACGTCGATGACGTGTGGCAGCACTTCATACTCGACCTTGATCAGCTCCAGCGCCTGCTGCGCGACGCTCTCGCTAATTGCCGCGACGCCGGCGATGGCGTGGCCCTCATACAGCGCCTTCTCGCGCGCCATGATGTTGCGCGTGATGTGCCAGAAGTTCTGCGCGACGCGCTCCGGTCCGATGTAGTCGAATTTCTGCACCGCCAGGTCGGCCGCGGTGACGATCGCCTTCACCCCCGGCAGCGCGGCGGCCTTGGACGTGTCGATCGACAGGATGCGCGCATGCGCGTGCGGCGAGCGCAGGATTTTGCCGGTCAGCATGCCGGGCAGCGCATAATCGGCGCCGTATTGGGCGCGGCCGGTGACCTTCGGCACGCCGTCCGGTCGGATCGGACGCGTGCCGACCCACTTGAATCGCTTGACCGAGTCGCTGACGATCACTGTATCGTTCACGGTGCCCTCGCTATGCTGAGCTGTCTTGTCTGGAGGCCTGTAGCGTCGCGCAGCGGGCGCCCAATGGCAAGGGCACCACTACCTTTACCTCGCTCGCGCTTGGCGGCAGAGGTCGAGGCGCGAAGCGACGAGGGTGAGGGTCGTGCCACACCGAGCGCGCTATCGCGCCCGGACGCGGCGCCGCTCCCACCTACACCCCCCTCAACCCGGCAACCCCTCCAGATCCGGCGGCACATAATACGCCCGGTCGCCCAGCGCCTGCACGCGCGCCCAGAAAGCCGGGCCGCTCGCCTTGCCGACCTCATCCAGATCGGCTGCCTGGCGCCAGATGTTCCACGAGTCCGGATGCAACCGGCTGGCCTCGTCCAGATGATGCTGCGCCTCCGCCGCCTGCCCGGCGCGCCGCAACCACACCCCCAGGCGGAAATGTGCGTGCGCCAACGCGATCTCTTCTGTCCAACGCGGCAGTCTCTGCCGCACCGCCGAGGCATCCAGCGCGTGCCGCCCGGTTCTCACCCAGTCGTGCACCGCATCCAGATAGGCGGCGCGGGCGGCGATACGCGCCGCCGCGTGCTCGTCCGCCAGGGTTCGTGTGGCCAGGTCCATGCGGCGGAAATGATCGGTCGATCCCGCGGTTTCCGGCGGGCGGACGATGCCGCCGGCCTCGTCGATCCAGACGCATTGCGGCACATTGACCATGCCATACAGCGCCGCCACGCGGTGGTCCGGATCGATCAGGCACCAATACGTCGCGCCCGACTGTTCGATCCATGGGCGAGCGCGTTCCGCGCCGCGGCTTTCTTCCGCCACCGCGACGACCATGAAATTCTGACCCTGCAGGCTGTCGAACATTTGCTGCCACACGGGCAAGTCAAAGCGACAGCCTCACCAGGACGCCCAGGTGGTCAGGAACACCTTTTTCCCCCGCAACTCGGACAGCCGGTGCGGCACGCCGGCAAGGTCGGGCAGCGTGAAGTCGGGCGCAGCCGTGTCGGCCAAAGCTGCCTGGCGGTCCGCGGCCCCGGTGCCCAGCACCCAGGTCTCACCGCTGTCGTCCGAGAGGACGGGGTTGCCGAGGTGGCGCCAGAACGCGGCCACATCGATCCGGCCATCACGGAGCATGCCCGCTTGCAACGGCACGCACAGCGCGTCGCGGCACAGGCCCCCGGGTTTCAGGGTCCACTGCGTGGCGCGTTCCACGTCCGCCGGCGACAGGCACAACCCGTCGGTGGCGATGGCCGTTACGTCGCCGTGGTCGGATAGGATGGTTGCCATTGATGGCTCCTTGTTATGCAGGAAGCGTACTGACCGGCAAGCGGACCGCGGGCGAGATTTTAACACATCGGAGCGTAGAGGAGATACCGCGCCAACAGAGACACGTGCTGGGTCGCAGCCGGCGCCCAGGGCCGAGGATCCCCGGGGCGGTCGTCCAGCCCACCATTCTCGTGATTGCGGCTTACACGATATAGCGAAGGCGCTATATAGGCCGAGGAAACCAGCCGTGCCCTCATCGTCAGGTTGGACCGTCGAAACGCCCAACGAAGGTGTTGACGCGGAAATCCTGGCGATGCCGGTCGATTTCCGGGTCTCCTTGACCGGGATGGCCGAGCGGATCGAGGCCATTGGTCTGGAGCGGATGCGCGCGCTGCACGTGAAACATCTGCGTGCAAGCTGTGGGAGATGCGGTTGAGTGGCAGGGACGGCATCGGGCGGGCGATCTAAGTGACCGCGGTTGGCCGGCGCGTGGTGATCGTTCTGGCCTTTGTGAAGAAGACGCAGCGGACACCGCACGCTGTGCTGAGGCTGGCGGAGCTTCAGGCGAAGGAGGTTGGCCTGTGACGGACTTTGACGCCCTGAAGGCGCGCATGCCGCGAGCCCCCGAGTTCAAGGCCGAGTATGACCGGCGTGGCCCGATCTTTGCGCTGGTCTGGGAACTGGTTGAGGCCCGGCATCAGGCCGGTCTGACTGAGGCGGAGCTCGCGGCGCGCATGGGGACCACCCAGTCCGCCATCGCCCGGCTGGAGAATGCGCGTCATATGCCAAGCCTCGCCATGGCGGCACGTTACGCGCAAGCGGTGGGTCAGCGGATTGATTTCCGGTTGCAGGCGGCGGAGTGATTGCGTGAGGATTGGGACGGGGACTTGAGTGCCGTGCACGATGGCAACGGCGGTCTGAGAGGCAAGGTGACGACCCGCCCCATGCGTTCCAATGCCGACCAAGCGACGGCGATCGACCGGATCGAGGCGCTGCGGCAGGTTCGGCCCAGCAAGCCAGCGCGTGACGAGCTGCAAGTGTGCGGCGTCCTCGTCGCGGCGCACGAGGATGCATGCAAGCCGATTCTGCCGCCCGGTCGCGCGGTCCGGCTTGACCATGAACCACTTGCATTTCATGACCTGGGCGCACATACCTCAACTACATTGTCGGGCACTTGAGGAGTCGGGCAAAATCTTGAAAGCAATTTGTAAGGACCGACTATGTCTGAACACCTTGGTCGAGAGGGTCTCACCGCGAGCATGGCTACGGCGCGGCTGGCGGGTTGCACCCCCGCCCCGACGAAATGCGAGTAGCTATGGCCGAGCTCCATCGCTTTGACCGAGTAGACTTTCATCGCTTCAAGGCATTCAAAAACTTCAGCCTTCAGCTGCGACATTTCAATATCTTAATCGGACCAAACAATGCAGGTAAATCGACGATCCTTGCGGCGTTCCGGATCCTTGCTGCCGCCATGCGACGAGCAAGTACTCGTAAACCAGAGATCGTTCGCGGCCCCGAGGGCAGTGCTTCGGAGTATCAGATAGACCTCAGTACCGTTTCCGTTGCTGAAGAGAACACATTTTACAACTATGGCGACAACGAAGCAGCAACTGTGCGGTTTAGGCTATTTAATGGCAATTCCCTCTTTGTTATATTTTCCAGAGCAAGGTACATGCTATCTGATAGCCGAGTCCAAGGGGCGTGCCATACTGGCACCGACGACTTTTCGGCTTAATTTCAATTGCCCGATAGGGTTCGTTCCAATACTTGGTTAAGCAGGTCATAATGAAAATTTATTCGAAAAGGAAGCTGCGCGTTTGGCTTTGTTCAACTACCGCGCCGCTCGAAATTCCAGGAATATTTGGTATCACTATCCGGACCGATCTCCGGAGTTTCGATCCGCCTTGGCACAGACATGGCCTGGAATGGACATAGAGCCTCCACGAATCGATTATTCGCACGACAAACCTAGACTCTATATGTTTTGTCCCGAGGAAAGAATCCCGCGCGAGCTGTTTTGGGCTGGGTTCGGCTTCCAAGTCTGGTGTCAAATGCTCACTCATGTCATCCAATCTCACGACACCGCGATATTCCTGATAGATAAGCCGGAAATATATTTGCATTCCGATCTTCAAAGGCGGCCGCTCCATCTTCTGAGAAACATGGGTCCTGATATCTTGATCGCGACTCACTCCACCGAGATCATCGTCGAGGCAGAGACAGACGACCTTGTCCTGATTAACAAGCAGCGAACCGCTGCACGTCGGATTCGAAATCCGTCTCAGTTGCAGGAGGTGTTTACGGTCCTGGGCTCTAACCTCAATCCAAATTCTTACACAACTTGCCAAAACCCGGAGAGTCGTATTCGTCGAGGGCAAGGACTTCCAGATTCTCGGCAGGTTTGCGCGCAAGTTAGGATTTGATACCGTAGCCAATCGCCGCGAGTTCGCTGTGGTGCCGATCGAAGGATTTAATCCGGAACGGGTTCGCACCCTCAAAGCTGGCATGGAGACCACACTCGGCGGAACCATTTCGGCGGCTATTGTGTTGGACAGAGACTGCAGGAGCGGTGCTGAATGTGACTCAATCGCGAAGGAAAGCGGTTGCTTTTGTGATTTGGATAAAATCCATGGACGGAAGGAGATCGAGAATTTTCTTCTCGTTCCCACAGCGATCGATCGTGCTGCGGCACGTAAGGTCGCCGATCAAGTGAGACGGACCGGAAATAGCCCCGCCGGCTCGTTCGGTGCAGCGCCGCTTCTTGACGATTTCGCTAACAAGTAAGAGGCTTTATGTTACCACCCGGTATCTAGACCATCGGAAGAGATTTATGCGCGCCAAAAACGTAGGTGTGCACGAAGCTACCATTAATGAGGCGGGACTCACGGAATTTGAGGGGCACTGGGTTGACAGCCCATCACGTCCGCAAATGATTCCCGGCAAAGAGGCGTTGAGGACCATCAATCAACATCTTCAGGATCAATTGGGAATCACAGTGACCGCAACGGCGATCATAGACGCCATGGCAGTGCAGGTAATGCCCGCAGAAATGCGAAATCTGATTGAGAGTCTCGGACAGTTCGCGTCTCGTAACCCCAGTTGACGCCGCTTAGTGTCCGTCCCGAAGGTTCTTGCGTCTTTTGAGTTGGTTAGGGGTTTCGGCTTGAGCGCATTGGATTGCGAACGAGTCAATTTCCAGCGCCGGTTCGCAAGCTACCGCGCGTAGACACAGCGGCACGCCATATCAAGTTCGACGCCAGCGTCGCAACACCGCCGCGTGAAGCACCAATCGCCATGCTTCTCTGCGATCTCTGCGTTGATGTTTCTCTTGTGGTAGGTAAGCAATTGCAAGCTTGGAGCGTCATCTTATGTCCAGGATCCCACCTTTCGTTACCAGGTATTCCTGGCGGCGACCGAGATCGCAGAAAAAGCGGGACTTCACTAACGCGTAAATCCATCTGATATAATGAGCCATGAACCGCGATGAAATCATCGCCTGGCTGCGGGACAATGAAGCCGCTCTGCGCGCGCGGGATATAACGCATGCGGCCCTGTTCGGCTCGTGTGCGCGCAGTGACGGCCGCCCCGACGGCGACACCGACATCATGATCGAGATCGACCCGGACGCGCCGATCGGCGTATGGGGCTATGTTGGCTTGAAGGAATATGTTGCGTCCCTGTTTGACGGTCCGGTCGACGTCGTAGATCGCGAGGCGTTGAAACCTTACGTGGCGCCCGCCGCCACGGCTGACGCGATCTATGCCTTCTGAACCTCGGGACACCAGGCGCTGGCACGGCGACATCCAGCACCGCATCGCCAAGGCCGAAGGGTTCGTGACCGGCCTGAGCTACGAGGCATTCAAGGATGACGACCTGCGGCCCTATGCCGTGGTGCGGTGCCTTGAAATCATCTCCGAAGCCTCGCGCCGGTTACCAGACGAGCTGAAGCAACGGCACTCATCGATCGAATGGCGGGAGATGGCGGCGGCGGGAAACGTCTACCGACACGAGTATACCGACACGAGTATGAGGACGTGGCCGCGCGCCGGGTCTGGGTGACCCTGACGCGCGACCTCCCGCTGGTGCGTGACGTGGTTGCCAAGGAGTTGGCGGCCTTGGAATCTCCGTGACACGACGCCGTGCCAACATTCTTCGTCCCCACCGCACTCCTCCCCACCGGCTGGGCCAACAACGTCCGCATCACCACCGCTGACGGCACCATTACCACCGTCCACTCCGACGCCGCCCCGGACAACGCCACCCACCTCCCCGGCATCGCCCTGCCAGGCATGCCCAACCTGCACAGCCACGCCTTCCAGCTGGGCATGGCCGGCCTCGCCGAGCGCGGCGGCGACTTCTGGTCCTGGCGCACGGTAATGTATCGCTTCCTCGCCGCCCTAACCCCCGACGACATCGAAACCATCGCCGCGCTCGCCTACATGGAAATGCTGGAAGCCGGCTTCACCGCGGTGGCGGAATTCCACCACCTGCACCACGCCACGGACGGCACCCCCTACGCCAACCCGGCCGAGCTCTCCGCCCGCATCGCCGCCGCAGCGCGGCAAACCGGTATCGGCCTGACGCTGCTGCCGGTCTTCTACGCCCACAGCGGCTTCAACGCCGCTCCACCCGCACCAGAACAGCGCCGCTTCATCACCGACCTCGACAGCTATGCTGCCTTGCTCGAAGCCGCCCAACACGCCATCGCCCCACTACAAGACGCCCGCCTCGGTGTCGCCCCCCACTCGCTCCGCGCCGCCACCGCGAGAGAACTGGCCGCACTCGTTACGCTTGCCGCCGGCCGAGTGCTGCACATCCACGTCGCCGAACAACGCCGCGAAGTCGAAAACTGCCTCGCCGCCACCGGCCAACGCCCGGTCGAGCACCCGCTCGCCGGCGCCCCGATCGACCACCGCTGGTGTGCCATCCACGCCACCCACATGACCGCTGCCGAAACGACCGCGTTGGCCACCACCGGCGCCATCGCCGGCCTGTGTCCGATCACCGAGGCCGATCTCGGCGACGGCATCTTCCCCGCCCTGGCCTATCGCGACGCCGGGGGAAAATTCGGCATCGGCACGGACTCCAACACCGCCATCTCCGCCCCGCAGGAGTTGCGCCTGCTGGAATGCGGCCAGCGTCTGACCCACCAGGCGCGCAACGTTCTGGCCCCGCCTGGTATCTCCACCGGCCGCCACCTCTGGGACCAGGCCACCAGCGGTGGCGCCCAAGCCCTCGACCGCCGCATCGGCGCCATTGCCCCCGGCTACCGAGCCGACATCATCATCCTGGACCCAGCACTCCCGGCTCTCGCCGGCCGCACCGCTGACGCCATCCTCGACGACCTGATTTTCGCCGCCGCCTCCCCCTGCGTCACCGACGTTCTGGTCGCCGGCGAGCAAGTCGTCTGAGCCGGCCGGCACATCACCCGCGACCAGATCGTCGCCGAGTGGCACCAAACCACCCAACGCCTGACCCACACAATCTGACCCACACAAGTCCGTTCTCCGCACCAACGGCCGATGCGCGCCCCGCCTTTTCCCGTCATGGCTGGACCCAGGGATCAACCCGGCCACCCACGCAACTCCGCTGCCGCAACTGATGGCCGGGTCGAACACACCCATAACGCTAATGCAACACCGTCGCGCCGGCCCCAGCACCCCCATCGCCCACCGCCAGCACTTGACGCCTACGCACCACCCGGCCCGACAATCACCCGCGCCCACCGGCTCACCCAAACGGAGCAACGCCCAAACGGAGCAACGCCATGTCCCGCATCCTGATCGCCGGCGCCGGCATCGGCGGCCTGACAGCCGCCCTCGCGCTGCTTCGCCACGACCACGAGGTCCACCTCTTCGAGCAAGCCACCGAACTCCGCGAGGTCGGCGCCGGCGTCCAGCTCTCCGCCAACGGCACCCGCATCCTGATCGAGCTCGGCCTGCGCGCGGCCATGCAACAAATCGTCTGCGAACCGGCCGGCAAGGAGATCCGCCTGTGGAACACCGGCCAGACCTGGCCCCTGTTCGACCTGGGCGAGACCTCCGTCGCTCGCTACGGCGCGCCCTACTGGATGGTGCACCGGGGCGACTTCCACGTCGCCCTGCTCGACGCCGTTCAACGTGCGGCCCCCAACGCCATCCGCACCGCCGCCGCCGTCACCGGCTTCCAGCAAACCGACACCGAAATAACTCTGCACCTCGCCTCAGGCGAGCAGGTCCAAGGCGATGCGCTGATCGGCGCCGACGGCGTGCACTCCGCCATCCGCCAGCAGATGTTCGGCGCCGGCCGCGCGCAGTTCACCGGCATCATGGCCTGGCGCGGCCTGATCCCGATGCAGCGCCTGCCTGGGCATTTGCAACGTCAGGTCGGCACCAACTGGAACGGCCGAGGCGGTCACGTCGTCACCTACCCACTGCGCCGCGGCGAGATCATGAATTTCGTCGGCGCGCTGGAGCGCAACGATTGGCTGGTCGAATCCTGGACCGAGCGCGGCACGATCGAGGAATGCGCCCGAGACTTCGCCGACTGGCACCCCGACATCCAGACCATGATCCACGCCATCGACACCCCCTACAAATGGGCGCTGCTCGGCCGCGAACCGCTGCCGTGCTTCTCCGTCGGCCGCGCCACGCTGCTGGGCGACGCCGCGCATCCAACACTGCCCTTCCTCGCCCAAGGCGCTAACATGGCGATCGAGGACGGAATGATCCTTGCCCGGTGCCTGGCGCAACACACCGACATCCCCACCGCACTGCGCCGCTACGAGGCCGCCCGCCTGGCCCGCACTGCGGCGATCGTCCGAGGTTCCAACGACAACGCCAAGCGCTTCCACAACCCGGCCCTGACACAGGCCGCCACCGCCGCGGCCTACATCGACCGCGAATGGACGCCGGAGAAAACCCGAGACCGATACGACTGGCTATACGATTACGACGCCCGAACCATTCCTATCTGACCTACACCTCGCCCGCTCTTCGCGGGAGAGGTCGAGGCGCGAAGCGACGAGGGTGAGGGCCGCGCCGCCGCACAGCCCTCACCGTTGATCCGCTTCGCGGCTCAACTGCTCCGCTATTCGACCATGGCCCACTCTTCACCGCCCAAGCCCGCAGACGAGAGACGCACACCTACGGCATATCCGCCAACAACCGCCCCAACCCCGGCAACTTCGCCGCAATCTTCATAACCCGAAACATCGCCCAAAGCGCCGCCTGGTTCGTTGCAATCACCGGCTTGCCAAACTCCCGCTCCCACTCCGGCACATACGCCATCGTCGGAAAATTCCCTCCCGGCACAACAAGCACCTCGATCTCCGCCCGATCGACCCGCCGGAAACCCTCGCGAGCATTATCCGGCCCCAGCTGCCCGATCATGTACGCATCGGTCGCGCCAAAACTATGCAACCCCAGCACCTGCAGCCCGAACTTCGTTGCATAATACCGCCCCGCGCGCTCGATCACCTCCTGCGAGTAAGGCGACACCAGCGCAATCCGCGAGGCCCCCAACGCCCGCACCGCCTGCCCGATCGCCTGCGCCGAGGTCACCGCGGGCACGCCAGCCCCCCCGCTCATCCGCCGCACCACGCTCTCATCGTAATCATCCGCAAACAGACTGGCGGAAGTCTGCGCCAGCCCAACAACCTCAACCTTCGCAGTCCCCAACAGCTTCGCCTGGTAATCCACCTCCGCATCGATGCTGGGGGCGAATGGCGTGCCGCCGCC
Organism: Acetobacteraceae bacterium; assembly: GCA_035696165.1. Lineage (GTDB taxonomy): Bacteria > Pseudomonadota > Alphaproteobacteria > Acetobacterales > Acetobacteraceae > Palsa-883. The sequence continues at coordinate 14,877 of DASRQX010000299.1, forward strand.
GCTGCTCTTCAACCGACCGACATGCGCCTGGTACTCCGCCGGCAGCAGCCGGTTATACTCAATCTCGACTGTGGTATTGGTAGACGGGATCAGAACACCAAAATGCCGAGGCATCGCCAAACCCTTCCAAGTTACCCGCCGGGCAGGATGCACCCTGCGCCACGGAACCTCCAGACCCTCCCCCCGCTGAGATCGACCCCTTGAGCCTGTTCGCGCCACCTCACACACTCACCCCGCACCCGACGAGGCGCCCATGACCAACACCATTACGCTGACCCTTTCTGATCGCCGAGCTTTCGCCGACGGCATGGAATTCGGCGCCGCCGGCCGGTACGAGCGCCTTTCCGGCCGCGCGCATTTCGCGATCGATCCGCTCGCGCCGGCCAACGCCTGGGTCGTCGACCTCGACAAGGCCCGGCGCGGCGTCAACGGGAACGTGCGCTTTGCCGCCGACATCATGATCCTCGCGCCGACCGACCCGGCACGCGGCAACCGTCGTGTCTTCTACGACTACGGCAACCGCGGCCATAAGCGGATACTGCAATTCTTCAACGATGCGGCACCCAGCAACGACCCGATCACCCAGGCGCACGCCGGCAACGGCTTCCTAATGCGCGCGGGCTACACCGTCGCCTGGTGCGCCTGGGAAGGCGACCTGCTGCCCGGCGACCGCCGTGCCATCCTCAACGTGCCGATCGCCACCGACGGCGACATCCCCATCACCGGCACGGTCCGCGTCGAATATATCGTCGATCAGCCCGGCATCACCACGCTGCCGCTCAGCGGCAAGGCCGCCGCGGATTCCTACCCCACCGTCTCGCGCGATACCCGCGAGGCCAGCCTGACCCGCCGGCGCTACCCATACGACGCACGCATCCCCGTTCCGCCGGGCACTTGGAGCTTCGCCCGCATCGAGGGCGGCCGAGGCGGCGAGACTGGCGAAACCGAACGCGCCCTGATCCAATCGGACACGCACATCCACATCCCAGCCGGTTTCGAGACCGGCTGGATCTACGAACTCGTCTACACGGCAAAAGACCCGCTGGTGCACGGCCTCGGCCACATCGCCGTCCGCGAGTTCATCTGCTTCCTGAAATACGGCACCGAGGACGCCGCCGGGCAACCCAACCCGGTAGGTGGCATCGAGAAAGCCTACGCCTGGGGCCGCTCGCAAACCGGCCGCTGCTTGCGCGATTTCGTCTACCGCGGCTGCAACGAAGACGCAGCGGGCCGGCGCGTGTTCGACGGTATCCTGCCGCACGTCGCCGGCGCCGGACGCAAATGGCTGAACCACCGTTTCGCCAGCCCGATCGTTTCGGGCGGCCAATACTACGAGGACCACTTCAACCCGGCCGATACGTTCCCGTTCTCCTATGCCTGGTCCACCGATCACCTGACCGGCAAGCGCGACGCCATCCTGAAGCGGCCGGAAACCGATCCGCTGGTGATCCATACTCAGACCGGCACCGAGTACTGGGCACGCCGAGGCTCGCTCGTGCACACCGACACGCAGGGCAATGACCTGCCGCAGCCCGACACGGTGCGGGTCTACTGTTGGTCCAGTTCGCAGCATTTCGCCGATCCGCAGCACAAACCGCCCGCGCGCTCACCCTGCCAGCAGAATCTCTCCAACATTGTGTCCACGTCTATGTTTTTCCGCGCCATAACCGACGCAATGGACCGCTGGGCCACCGATGGCACGCCGCCGCCGGCAAGCCGCGTCCCCACCCGCGCCGACGGCACGCTGGTCAGCCACGCCGAGTGGACACGCCAGTTCCCCGCGATCCCGGGCGCGATGACCCCACGCGGCGCAACCGAACTTCCACTGCTGGACTTTGGCCCGCGCTTCGAGCAGGGGATCATCGACAAGGAACCGCCGGACCTCGTGCCGGGCAAAAGCTACGTGGTCGGCGTTCCCGCGGTCGACGCCGACGGCAACGACATCGCGGGCGTGCGTGCCCCGATGGTCGCGGCACCGCTCGGCACCTACACCGGCTGGAATCCCCGCGCACGCGGTTTCGGCCACGGCGCGCTATATCGTTTTGAAGGCAGCTACATTCCGTTTCCCGAAACGCCCGGCGAACGCGCCGAAACGCGCGACCCACGCAAGTCGGTATTGGAACGCTATCCGACCAAGGATGCCTATGTCGCAGCGATTATTGCGGCGGCAAAGGAACTTGTGGCCCAGGGACTGATGTTGCAGGAAGATGTCGACCGCTGCGCTACTGCCGCCGCGGATTGGGGCCGACCGCGTCACCTGATAATGTTGCCGTAGCACCGGAGGCGACAATGCCCGACACCACGCGCCTGTTCACCCCCGCGCGTCCGCGACGCCCCAGCGTGATGGCGCATCGGCATGTGGTCGTGTCGGGCCATTACTGGGCTTCACAGGCCGGGTTCCAGATTCTCGAGGCCGGCGGCAACGCGATCGATGCCGGCGTCGCGACAGGCCTTGCAATCGACGTGCTGGAAAGCCAGTTCGTCGGCTTCGGCGGCGTCGCGCCGATCATGATCTACCTCGCCGAACGCAACGAAGTGGTCACCATCAACGGTGTGGGCCCCTGGCCGCGCGCCGCCAGCGCGGCTTACTTCCGGGACCGGTACGACGGCCGCATTCCCGACGGCCTGTTGCACACTGTAGTGCCCGCCGCGCCGGCCAACTGGATCGAGGCACTGGCCCGCTACGGCACGATGTCATTCGCCGAGGTCGCTGCCGCGGCGATCCGTTTTGCCCGCGATGGTTTCCCGACCTATCCGTTCTTCACCGAAATTATCGCCGCCAGCCAGGACGAGATCCTCGCCTGGCCGACCACGGCGGCGATTTTCCTGCCGGACGGCCAACCTCCGCGCGTCGGTCAGACCTTCGTGCAGGCCGATCTCGCGCGCAGCCTGCAATACATGGCGGACCAGGAACGGGCGCACCAGGAACGCGCGCACGCCGGCAACGGGCGCCTGGATGGCCTGCGCGCCGCGCACGATGCGTTCTACCGCGGCGATATCGCGGCGGCGATCGTGCGCCACCAAAGCGAGAATGGCGGGCTGCTGGCGGCCGACGACCTGGCGTCCTTCCGGGCCAGCATCGAACCGCCATGCCAAACCAGCTTTGGGGCATTCGATGTCTATGGCTGCGGCGCCTGGTCGCAGGGACCGATGGTGCTGGAAGCGCTGAACATCCTGGAACCGCTGGACCTTAAGGCGATGGGTCACAACGCGCCCGCCTACATCCACGCGGTGACCGAGGCACTGAAACTCGCCGCCGCCGATCGCGAGGCTTATTTCGGCGATCCGAATTTCGTAGACGTGCCGCTCGATGTGCTTCTATCGAAATCATATGCGGCGGATCGGCGCGCGTTGCTCGACCCTGCGCGCGCATGGCCTGGCATGCCGCCGGCGGGCCATGCTGCGGAAGCGCCGCCGCCGGCCTGGCGGCCCGACCCATCTGCCCGCCCGGCTGCCGCGCGCGAAGTGGTAGAGACAGCGACATCATTCCTCAGCGTTGCCGACGCGGCAGGCAATATTTTCGCCGCAACCCCGAGCGACGGCACGATCGGCGGGCCGGTGGTGCCGGGCACCGGCATCATGGCCTCGATGTGGGGTTCCCGAGGTTACACGGCGGAGAACCACCCCGGGAAGGTCGGCCCCGGCCGCCGCCCGCGCATGTCGGCCAATCCGGCGATCGCGATCAAGCCGGGCGCGTGCGTGCTGCCGTTCGGCTCGCCGGGCAGCGAGGTGCTGGGCCAGGCCATGCTGCAGGCGTTCCTGAATATCGCGGTGTTCGACATGGACCCGCAATCGGCGGTGGAGGCGCCGCGTTTTGCCAGCTATTCCTGGCCGGAATCAACCCTGCCGCATGCGTATCGACCGGGCCAGCTCAATCTGGAGGCCGATCTTGGCGAGCCAACGGGCGCGGCCCTGGCGGTGTTGGGCCACAAGATCGAATGGTGGCCGGAACGGAAATACGCCGCCGGGTCGGTGTGTGCGATCCTGTCGGATCTCGAAACGGGGGTGAAATGGGCCGGGGCCGATCCGCGGCGCACGGCGTACGCCGTGGGGTGGTGAGGGAGGGGTCGCGAATGGCGTTGCATATGATATGAAGCCAACGGCCTGGCCGCTCGTGCAAACAATATTGGTGGTCCTCGTGATGGCGCTGACATCAAGCTTCGCGTTAAGCGTCCGTCCAGAAGGTTCTTGAGTCTTTCGAGCTGGTCAGGCGTTTCGGCTTGAGCGCATTGGGTTGCGAACGAGTCAATTTCCAGCGCCGGCTCGCAAATTACCGCGCGTGGACACCGCGGTACGCCATATGAAGTTCGACGCCGGCGTCGCAACACCGCCGCGCGAAGCGCCAATTGCCTGCCTTCTCTGCGATCTCTGCGCCTCTGCGATCTCTGCGTTAATCCTTCTCTTGCGTGCAGCAGGCACAAGTCCACCCCGCCGAAACGACGCCCTTCCGCCCACAGCGAACCTGCCGTGCGGTTAGCACTTCCGCATCAACACAGAGATCGCAGAGATCCCGGAGGACCACGGCGCTTCGCGCAAAGCACATGACCGTGGTGCTTCACATTCGTCCCGCGGTAACCGATGGCGTCCATCTCGCATCGATCGCCGATGCCGAGAAAGTCTTGTAATGATTGATGAACCTTCCGGACGGACTCTAAGTGGCACGCGTTCTGTGAACGTTGGCGATGTCATTCAGTTGTCGTTGCCGTACGACCTCTCATTATATCAGGCGAGTGAACGCATGCCTGATTTTTCAGTTTACTATCAACCAGTCCATAAGTAGTGTCATATTTTCCTTGACATGACGATTCGAGCGGATTCTCATGTCCGCATGACGCAGGATGACGCTCGAAAGTTGGACCACACAACGCTGGAAGCGCTACGAGTTCGCGCAATGCAAAGCGTGCAAGACGGTGAAAGCCCCGAGATTGTCGCGCGAACACTCCGCGTCACAAGCCGTACCATGTACCGATGGCTCGCACAGTACCGGTGCGGCGGATGAGGTGCACTGAAAGCGAAACCTTTGACGGGACGTCCACCGAAGTTGGAAGGAAAGAAGTTGAAATGGATCTGTAACGCGGTGACTCAGAAGAATCCGCTACAGCTTCGGTTCCAATTTGCGCTCTGGACGCGGAGATGGTGGCTACGCTGATCCACGATAAATATGGCATCCAGCTGGCCGCGAACTCGGTGGGCCGACTATTGGCGCAGCTTGGAGTCACGCCACAAAAGCCGTTATACAGGGCAATCGAGTGTGATGACGCGTTGGTACAGAAATGGCTGAAGGTGGAATATCCGAAGATCAAGTAGATGGCAAAGGCTGAAGGCGCGGACATCTATTTTGGTGATGCCGCCCATATTCGATCGGATCATCACGCGGGACGCACATGGGGCAAGAAAAGTGAGCCCCCGATTGTCACGGCGACCGGTGCCCGTCACGCAATGAGCCTGATTTCAGCGATCACTTCGAAAGGTCACATGCGGTTCATGATCAAAGAATCGGGAGGGGTGAACGCGGACGTTTTCATCGAATTCCTCAAGCGACTATTGATTGGCGCGACGCGCCCGGTCTTTCTGATTGTTGATCGAGGTCCCGCGCACAGGGCGAAAAAGACTAAAGCCTTCGTCGAAACACTTGGCGGACGGTTGAAGCTGTTCTTCCTGCCGCCCTACTCGCCGGACCGCAACCCCGACGAACTCGTCTGGAAGCACCTGAAGGCCGACACGGTAGGTCGCATGGTTGTGAACAGCAAGGCCGATTTCAAAGGAAAGGTCGTCTCGTCAATGCGGAGCCTCCAAAGGAACCCGATGAAGATATGCTCCTTCTTCCGAAAACCCTCCCTTCAATATGCTGCCTGAAGGTGACTCTACTTACGGACTGATTAGTATGTCCAGCAAGCCACCAAAAACCTACTCGGAATTTATATCGGGAATGCACCCGACGTGGATTTCGACAAATTGACCGAAAGGCAAGTTGTCGGAGGGTGCGCCGTGAAGAGTATCGACTATGGCCCGAGCGGCAGCAGAGCTTTTGATGCGATTCTCTGGCTGAGAGATACCCATTTCCCAAGGTTTGTTCATTTTTTCTTTCGCAATCAGTCGGACCCACAGTTAGACTTGGTCAAGAAGTTCTTGCACACACTAATGCTCCAATCGCATTACTCTTGCGTTGGCTGAAATTGCCTCCGTGGCCCAATGTTTTGCCAGGTGCAGATCCGGCATCCGGGAAGTTAGATGCGTAAGGAAAAGTCGTGGATGGCCGGCCTGCGCCTGCCATGACGTGGGGGAAACGCAGGCGTTTCTCCTACGTCACCCCGTCGCCGCCATCTCCAGCACATGCTCGGCGATTGCCAGCGCGGCAGTCAGCCCAGGCGATTCGATACCGAACAGATTGATCAGCCCCGGAAGGCCGTGCGTCTGCGGCCCCTGCACCACGAAATCCTGCGCCGGCGCGCCCTTCGGCACGATCTTCGGCCGGAGCCCCGCGTAGCCCGGCTGCAACCCGCCATCCTTCAGCGCCGGCCAATACTTCCGCACCGCCGCGTAAAACCCCTCCGCCCTGCGTGGATCGACCGTGTACTCGATCGCATCAATCCATTCCACGTCAGGTCCGAACCGCGCCTGCCCACCCAGATCGATCGTCAAATGCACGCCCAACCCGCCCGGCACCGGCACCGGATAGATCAACCGCGAGAACGGTGACCGTCCGGCCAGCGTGAAATAGTTGCCCTTAGCGTAATATGTGCCCGGCACACGATCCGCCGGCATCCCCTCGATCCTTCGCGCCAGCCCCGGCGCATGCAGCCCGGCCGAGTTCACCAGCAACCGGCACCGCAACGACATAGGCTCCACCCCGCCAACATCGATCTCGATCCCGCCGCTCGCCCGCCGCCCACCCTGCACCGGACTGTGGAACACCGGCACCGCTCCCGCATTCTCCGCATCACCCTGCAACGCCAGCATGAAGGCATGGCTGTCGATGATACCTGTGGACGCCGACAACAGCGCACTCGTGCACCGCAGATGCGGCTCCAGCCCGACCGCCTCCGCCGCCGTCAGCACCTGCATGCCCTCGACGCCATTCACCTCGGCGCGGCGCTTGATGCCGGCCAGCATGTCGTCTTCCTGCGCGTTCGTCGCGGCGATCAGCTTGCCGCAGTTGCGATGCGGCACGCCCTTCCGCGCGCAGTACGCGTACAGCATGCGCCGTCCCGCGACGCAGAACCGCGCCATCAGGCTGCCCGCCGGATAGTAGATACCGGCGTGGATCACCTCGGAGTTGCGCGAGGATGTTTCGGTGCCGATGGCCTCCGCCGCCTCCAGGATCAGCACCTCGCGGCCCGCCAATGCCAGCGCCCGCGCCACCGCCAGCCCCACCACGCCGGCCCCCACCACAACGCAATCGACCGTCTCCACGCACAATCTCCCGGACCCGCAAGTCCGATTTACCCCCCGGCGGCGGACACGGAAAGCCGCTACACCGCGGCGACGATCAACATGGGGACGTGGATCGGTGCGCGCTCTACACGCGGCGCCTCGTCGCAGGTGCAGGGAAGGCTGGTATTAAAACAGCGACATCTGCGTCTCGGCCATTGCCGGCGCCCGATCCGCCGGCATCGCGAACTTCGTGCAGTCCAGCCCCTCGCGCGCCTCGTCCAGCCCCCACTGCTTCGCAGCCCTGGTGAACCGGCGCAACAACAGATCGGCATACACGCCCTGCCCGGCGAACCGGTGATGGAAGCGCGAATCGTTCAGCGCGCCGCCACGCGTCTCACGCACCAGGTTCAGCACATGTTTGGCGCGGTCGGGGAAATGCGTCGCCAGCCAGTCCTCGAACATCTGGCGCAGCTCGTGCGGCAGGCGCAGCAGCACATAGCCGGCATGGCGTGCTCCGGCGCGAGACGATGTCTCAAGGATCTTTTCCATTTCGGCATCGTTCAGGCCCGGGATCATCGGCGCCGCCAGCACGCCGGCGGGAACGCCGGCGCGCGTCAGCTCGGCGATCGCCTGCAACCGCCGTGCCGGTGTTGCCGCGCGCGGCTCCATCTTGCGTGCCAGCGACGCATCCAGCGTGGTCACGGACAGATAAACGCGCACCAGCCGCCGCTGCGCCATCGAGGAAAGGATGTCCAGATCACGCAGCACCCCGGCCGACTTCGTGACGATGCCGACCGGATGATTGTAGCGGTCGAGCACCTGCAGGATCGACCGCGTCAGCTTCAGCGTCCGCTCGACCGGCTGGTAGGGATCGGTGTTGGACCCCAGCGCCATGGTGCGAGCAACATAGCCGGGCTTGCGCAGC
>DASRQX010000300.1:0-9486 GCA_035696165.1 Acetobacteraceae bacterium
TCCATTCGTTTCACCTCCAGCACCGCGGCCGGCAGCCGTCCCAGCGCGGCATGGCTGCCGGGATACGAGGTCGGAAACCAGGCTCCCGCCTCCTCGGCGCGGATCGCCAGCACAACAAGGTCGCGCCCCGGCACGAAGCCCGCCTGGCGCAGCCCCGCGACAGTGGCGAGCCCGGCCAACACCCCTGCGGCGCCATCGTAGTTCCCGCCCTGCGGCACCGAATCCAGGTGGCTGCCCAGCACGATCCGCTTCGCCGTGCGATCCGCGCCTGGCAGCGTCATCAGCATGTTGCCGGCCGGGTCGACGGCGATCTCCAGCCCCAACGCCTCCGCCTCCGCGCGCACCAGGTCGTGCGCGCGCTGCTCGCCCGGCCCGTAGGCGTCGCGCGTCACCCCGACACCGTCGAAGCTGGTCTCACGCAGCGCATCAAACAGACGGGCGGCAAGTTCCAGATCAGGGGTCAGATTGGCGCGCATGACAGGCTCCGGCTGGGAAACCCCAGCCTGCCGCGCCGCCGCCCCCTTCCGCAACCACGAAGCATCGGCGATACAACGCCATCGCGCGAGGCAAGGTCAGGGCCCTGCCCGAAACCCGCCAGGGGGCTTTGTCTGGACCCCCACCAAAGGCGGAGCCTTTGGGATCCATCCATTTTGGTTGGGGGCACGGGAGGCCGGCCCAGTGCCCCCCTCCCGCGCCCCCAACCAAGTGAAGGGTTCCAAGGGCTTCGCCCTTGGCGGGGCTCCAAGGGGCAGCGCCCCTTGTTGGGGTCCGGGGCAAAGCCCCGGCCTTGCTTCACGCGATAGCGTTGTTATCGACGGCGTCGGGAAGGGGGAGGGGGGCATGAGGCCACGTCTGGTGCTAGCTGCGCTGATGCCGCGCGATGTGATTGCGCGCGCCCGGAACGAGTTCGATGCGCTGGTGGCACCTGGCCCTGACGACATGACGGCGGACGAGGTCATCGCCGCCGCCACCGCGCACCGTGCCGACGCGATCCAGTTCGTCAACACGTTGTCGTTGACTGCGCGGGCGATCGCGCGCCTGCCCGCCAGCGTGCGCGTCGGCGCCACCAGCAGCGTCGGCTACGACCATATCGACGTCGCCGCGGCGATGGCGCGCGGGCTGGTGGTGACCAACACGCCCGGCGTGCTGAGCGACTGCACCGCCGACTTCGCCTTCATGATGCTGCTGGCCGCCGCGCGCCGCGCCCATGAATACGACACGATCATGCGCCGGGGCTGGCGCTACCGCGTCGGCCAGGGCGATCTGCTCGGCGTGCGGGTCAGCGGTAAGACGCTCGGACTGCTGGGCATGGGCGGCGTCGGCGGGGCCATGGCGCGGCGCGCCCGCGGCTTCGACATGCGGATTTTGTATCACTCCCGTAACCGCCTGCCGCCGCAGCGGGAGAATGGTGCGGCGCATTTCGCCGACTTCCACGCCATGCTGCCGCATTGCGACTTCCTGTCGCTGCACGCCCCCGCGACGCCGGCCACCGACAGGATCATCAACGCGCGGACCCTGGCCCTGCTGCCGCGAGGCGCCGTTCTGGTCAACGTCGCGCGCGGCGGCCTGGTGGACGAGGACGCGCTATACGACGCGCTGACCAGTGGCCAGCTTTTCGCTGCCGGCCTTGATGTCTTCCGCGCCGAGCCTGATTTCGACACGCGCTTCGCCACCTTGCCCAACGTGATCCTGTCGCCGCATATCGGCTCCGGCTCGGTGGAGACGCGCAACGCCATGGGGTACCGCGCGCTTGACAACATTGCCGCCGTGCTTGACGGGCGCGGACCGATCGACCCGCTTTGGACCTGAACCCGTTTGGAACTGACCCCACCTTGGAGCTGAGATAAATGGCCAAGCCGATCCTGCTTGTAACGCGCCGCATGCCGCCGGCGGTGGAGGCGCGCGCGGCGCGTGACTACGACGCGAGGCTGACCGCGTCCGACACGCCGATCCCGGATGCTCTGGCGCGCGCCGCCGGCGCCGCCGCAGTGCTGACGTGCCCCGGCGATGCGTTCGATGCAGCACTGATCGGCGCGTTGCCGGACAGCGTGAAGGTCATCGCCACTTTCAGCGTCGGCTACGATCATATCGATGTCGGCGCGGCCACTGCGCGCGGCATCGCAGTGTGCAACACGCCGGACGTGCTCAGCCTTGCCACCGCCGAGGCCGCGCTGTTGCTGATCCTGGCCGCTTCGCGCCGCGCCGGCGAGGGCGAGCGAATGATCCGCGCCGGAAGCTGGCCCGGCTGGGCGCCGACGCAGTTGCTTGGGGTCGGCGCGGCGGGCCGCCGGCTGGGTATTTTCGGCATGGGCCGTATCGGGCGTGAGCTGGCGCGCCTGGCCAGCGGCATCGGCATGACCATCCACTACCGCGACATGACGCGCCTGCCGCCGGCGCTGGAGGCCGGCGCGATCTATCACGACGCCGACGCGGATTTCCTGGCGGTGTGCGACGTGCTGAGCCTGAACGCGCCCGGTGGCGGATCGACGCGACACTGGCTGAACGCCGAGCGCATCGCGCAACTGCCGCGCGGTGCCGTGGTGGTGAACGCCGCGCGCGGCTCGCTGGTGGATGATGAAGCGCTGATCACCGCGCTGCAGACCGGGCAGGTCGGCTTTGCCGGCCTGGATGTGTACGACGGCGAACCGAAGGTGAACCAGGGCTATCTGGAGCTGGAGAACGTCGTGCTGCTACCACATCTCGGTAGCGCAACGGTTGCAACACGCGATGCGATGGGCTTCCTGGCGCTGGACGGCATCGACGCGGTGCTGCGCGGCGAGCGGCCGAAGAACCTGGTCTGATCGTCATGCCGGCGAAGGCCGGTATCCACGACTTCCCTTGCTGCGACGAAGACAAGGAGCAACAACCCACACCTACAACCCGAACCGGATTGCCCGCAGAATATCCGACCGCTGGTCGGTCCACAGCGATCGTGTGCCAGCCGGGGGCAGATCCTCCCAACCCTCCGACCGGTCGAAACGGCTAAGGTCCCCGCCTCGTCCCGCCACCGCCACGACCAGCGCTGCCTCGCCCCGCCAGACCGAAATACCCGCCGGCGGGTGGTCGAGCATCATCCCCGCAGGTACCCCGCGTCCGCGGCCAGCGCGCCTATCACCGCCCGCAAGTCCAGTGTGCGGCTGCTGATATGGAACAACAGCGTCCCGCCGGGCGCCAATTTCCGCAGATAAAGTGCCAGCGCCTCACGCGTCAGCAGGTGCATCGGGACGCTGTCGGAACTGAAGGCGTCGAGCACCAGCACATCGTACGACCCGTCCGGCGCGGCCGACAGGGTCAGCCGCGCATCGCCCAGCACAACACGCGGGCGGTTGCCGCATTTCGCGAGAAATTGGAAGATGTGAGGATCCCGCGCAAGACGCTCGACCAGTGGATCGATCTCGTAATATGTCCAGTCCTGGCCGGGCTGAGTGTAGCAGGCGAGCGAGCCCGCCTCCAGCCCGACCACGGCGACACGCCGTATCGAACCCGGGGCGAACGCCGCGAAGAAGCGGCCGAACGGGCCTTCGTGGCTGTAATACGTCAGCGGCAACGTTTCTTTGCCTGGCAGCAGGCTCTCGGCGCCATGCAGCGTCGTGCCGTGCAGCAGCAGTCGCGTGTGCCCTTGCTCCATCATGACAATGCGATAGATGCCGAAGAAGCTGCGATACGTGGCGATCGTGTCGGCTGACCCGGTCACCACAGGAACCGGCAGACAAGCGGCAATGCCTAACGCGAAACGCCAGCGTCGCGCGGAGAAGCTCATCAGCGCCAACGCCGGAATGAAGATGCCGAACACCATCATGACCACCCGCATCGGCAACCCGGCGCCCTCGCCAATGGTAATGACGGCGAAGACGTGGCGGGTCAGCAGCATGAAGCCGAGCAGGGCGACCGGCAGTGCGATGTCCCATGTCAGGCGGCGACTCCAGTTCAAGCCACGCCGGCCAGGCTCCAAGGTCGCCGGCGACGTCGCGGGCTTCATCGGGCACGCGACCACCAGTGCCAACGGGTATTCCCATCGACCGGAGAAAATCAAAGGTGCCAGCAGCGCATTGAACACGCCCCCAGCACGCCGCCGACGGACAGGAAAAGATAGAACTCGGTCAGGCGCGCGGCGGGCGGTCGTCGCCGGGCCAGTTCGCCGTGACAAACCATGCCGACGACGAAGAAGCAGCCGAGATGCAACGCCAGGATCAGCGGCAGCGCCATCGTGAACGACACCCCCGGTGCGGCGGTGATCACCAATGGGATCAGCAGCCTTGGCAGCACCCGAACCATGGTCGCATGGCGCAACGGCGGGCGGCGGGCGAAGACCAGGATAAAAGTCAGCAGATACAGTATTAACGGCACTACCCACAGCAGCGGCGCGGCGGCAACGTCCGCGGTGATGTATGTGGTGACACCAAGCAGCAGCGAGGACGGCACGAATGCCAGCGCGATCCAGGTCAGACGCTCCCGCGGACTTGTGGGTGCAATGATTTCCGGCGGCGCGAGGTCGACCGCACGCCGCCCGGGCCACATGGTCGCCGCGGCGCAAAACACGATCCCAACCGCCATCGCGCCGAACCCGCAGGACCACAGCGTCGCCTGCCGGTCGAGCGGCAGTGCAGGCTCCACCAGCAACGGATAGGCGAGCAGCGCCAGCAGGCTGCGGGCGGCATACAGGAAATAGGGGTCGCCCGCGGCTTCATGATCCAGATCGGCGAACCAGCGCTGCAGCAACGGCGCGGTGGCCGAAATGGCGAACACCGGATGTCCCGCCACCAGTGTCAGCCGCATCAGCAGCCACAGCGCCGGCGGCTCGCCAGACGGCGGTGCACCCGCGCCGAGATCGAGCGGCAGCACCGGTGCCGCCGGCGGCAGCAGTACGGCGACATGCACAAGGACCTGCATCGGCCGCGACAACAGGCGGGTCAGGAGATGTGCATAGGCGTAGCCGAGCAGCAGCACTGCCTGGAAGAACACCACGCATGTGCTCCACGCTGCCGGCGAGCCGCCAAGCCGTGGCAGCACCATTTTGGTCACCATCGGCTCGACCAGGAACATCAGGCCAGCGCTGACGAACAGTGTCGTGACGAAGGCCGGCAGCACAATGGCGGGCTGTGCCAGTCGGGCGGGCGCGAGGGTGGCACTCTGCAAGGCTGCCTCCGATCGTTGTGCGGATTGCTGGAGGCCAAATGCACGGCCGATATTTTGGTCCGACGGGCGATCTTAGATGGAAACCGTTGCGAGAACGCTTCAGCGGCAGGCGGACACCGGCGGCAGCGCGCCACGGCCGGGGGCAAAACATTCTCCCCCTCCCGCAAGGGGGGGGGAGAGCCTCTCTCGCCACGGGCTTATCCTGATGCCTATGGTCTTCACCCCGGCATGCCAGCATCGGCAACGGCCGGCAAACGAGCAACACGGAAGAGCACATGCCCCTGCGTCTCGCCATCGGTGGCTTCATGCACGAAAGCCACTCCTTCGCCCCGCGCCCGACCACCTATCCGGACTTCGTCCAACCCGGCGGCTTTCCCCGCCTGCAACGCGGCGCCGGAACGATCGAGGCAGTCCGCGGCACCTCGGTCCCGCTCGCCGGCGCGATCGCCGCCGCCGAAGCCGCCGGGGCCACGCTGGTCCCGCTCGGCTGGTGCTTCGCCAACCCTGCCGGACCGATCACCGACGATGCCTTCGAGCGCATCTGCGCGATGCTGATCGACGAACTCGCCAAGGCGCTGGATGCGGGGCCGCTCGACGGCGTCTATCTCGATCTGCACGGCGCGGCGGTGGCCGAGAGTTTCCCCGACGCCGAGGGCGAGTTGCTGCGCCGGGTCCGCGCCCTGATCGGCGACCTGCCCCTGACGATCAGCCTGGACCCGCACGCCAACCTCACGGCGCAAATCGTTGCGCTGTCGGACGCCGTGTTGCCGTTCCGCACCTACCCGCATATCGACATGAAGGAGGCCGGTGCGCAGGCGATGCGGTTGTTGCTAATTCGCATCGACCGCGGCGAGCCCTGGGCACGCGCCTTCCGCCAGTTGGATTTCTGGCTGCCGCTCGGCAGCCAATGCACAATGCTGCAGCCGATGGACGGCGTGATGCAGGAGCGCGCGGCGATGGCAAGGCGCAACAGCGTCGTCGAGCTGGGCTTCTGCTTCGGCTTCCCGTTCGCCGACTTCGCCGATTGCGGCGCCGCGATCTGCACCTACGCCGACACGCAGGCGGTGGCGGACGCGACAGCGGATGCCTTCGCCGGACATGTCGCGGGCCTGGAGGCGGCGTTCGTGCAGGAGACGCTGCCGGCCGCCGAGGCGGTGGCGGAAGCGAAACGGATCGCCGCCGGCGCGCGCCGCCCGGTGGTGCTGGCCGACACCCAGGACAATCCCGGCGGCGGTGGCCACGGCGACACAACCGGGCTGCTGGCCGAACTCGTCCGCCAGGACGCGGTCGGCGCCGTGCTCTGCCTGATCAACGACGCCGAGAGCGCCGCCGCGTGCCATGCAGCGGGGCAGGGGGCCGAGATCTCACTGTCGTTGGGCGGCAAGTCGGATGGTGCGCCGTTCGCCTGCACCGCACGCGTGGAACGCGTGACCGACGGGTGTTTCACGCTGACTGGCCCAATGGGCGCGGGCAATCCGGCCGATCTCGGGCGGTGCGCGCTGATCTCGATCGCACCCGGCATCCGTGTGATGCTGGTCAGCCGCAAGGTGCAGGCGCTGGACCAGGCGATCCTGCGTCATGTCGGCGTCGAGCCGGCCAGTGCGCCGATCCTGGCGCTGAAATCCTCGGTGCACTTCCGAGCCGATTTCTCCCCGATCGCGGAACGGATCATCGTCGCCATTGCACCCGGTCCGGTGGTGGCCGATCCGGCGACGCTGCCGTTCAAGCATGTGCGGCCGGGGGTGCGGATGCGCCCGAACCCGCGTTGATGCGCGGCACCGCCGGTGACATCGCGAATGCGCTTGCCTGGGCTGTGGTCCTGGTCCTGGTCGGTGCCGCGGTTCTGATTGCCGATTGGCTCGGCTTTGTCGGGTTGTTCATCCTTGGCATGCTGACATGGGTGGTCTGCGTCCAGGTGGAACTCGGTGACGACACGCCGACCGCCAGCACCGCGGTGTTTCGCGCGCGCATGTCGCCGGAACGATCGCCGGAGCGCCGTGCCGCCGCGCGGGCCGAGCGGCACGTCCGGCTGTCGCCGCTGCGATTCTATCGATGGTGCGGGATTGCGTCGACGGTGATCGGCGCGGGTGGGTTTATCTGGCAGCGCTGGGTCGGGGAATAGCGTGGTTGTGGGGTGGGTCTTGGTTCGGATGTCTCTGACCAGGAATGTTACGCCAGAGGTCGGAAAGATTGACCCACCGGCGCTGCGTCCACGTCGTGCCGGCGCCGCGTCCACGTCATGCCGGCGCATGCCGGCATCCACGACTTCGTCACAGCAAAACAGATCATGGCCGGCATGACGATCATTCGGACGTCTGGCATTACTCATCGCCAAGACCATTGTGCATAAGGACGCAGCCATGGCAGGCACCGAACTGGACGATCTCGATCCTCTCGTCAATGAAGCGATGGCGGAGTGGCAGGTTCCCGGCCTCGCCCTTTGCGTGGTGCGCGACGGCGAACCGGACCTGCTGAAGGTCTATGGCCAACGTGATGTCGAGGCGGGGTTGCCGGTCACTGTCGACACGCAGTTCACCCTCTGCTCGATCACAAAATCGTTCACCGCCGCGGGCCTCGGCATGCTGGTCGACGAACGCCGGCTGGACTGGGCGAAGCCGGTGCGCGAGTACCTGCCCGAGTTCCGCCTGCACGATCCCATCGCGACCGATCGTGTCACGGTGCAAGACCTGCTCTGCCATCATAGCGGCCTGCCGCGGCATGACTGGGTGTGGATGACGGGCGATCTGTCGCGTGATGAAATGTTTGCGGCACTTCGGTACCTCGAACCCAGCAGGGATATCCGCACGAGCTTCCAGTATTCGAACCTCGGATACCTGGTCGCCGGGATGGTCGCCGAGCGGATCAGCGGCCAGTCGTGGGAGGATTTCACGCGCGAGCGAATTCTGAACCCGCTGGGAATGACGCATGTCGGATTCTCCGCGCAGGACCTGGAACGTGCGGAAGACCATGCATGGCCCTATGTTCTGGCCGACGACGAACCTGGCGTCTTCGTGCGCCGGCGAGCCAGGCTATGGCCGATCCGCAATACGCCGGCCGGCGGCATCAACGCCGCGATCTCCGATATGGCGAACTACCTGCGGTTCCATCTTGCCCACGGCCGCAACGGCGATGTACAGCTACTGTCCAAGGCAACGCTGCGCGCCATGCAGGCACCGCGCGTCCATGCCAGCCGATCGGAATTCGACGAGATCGGCGACTATCATTACGGCTTCGGCCTCGGGTCGTATCATTATCGCGGTCAGCGCGCAGTCGGCCACAGCGGTGGCTGGATCGGCTGGGGCACGCTGATGGTCATGCTGCCAGACCGTGGCGTCGGCGCTGTGATCCTCACCAATCGAACGGGCAGCCCGGTGACCGACATCGTCTCGATGGCAGTGTTCGACCGGCTGTGCGGCAACGACCCGATCCCGTTCTTCGATCGCTTCCGAACCCGCAGACGCGCATTCATCGCACAACGTCCCGCCGACCGGGCGGCAAGGCGAGCGGCGCAAAAGGCCAACTCCGCACCCACGCGCCCACTGACCGAATATGTTGGCGACTATGAGAATCCCGGCTACGGCCGCATCACGATCGAAGAAGTCGATGAAGCCCTGCACTGGCGTTTTCGGAGTTTGAGCAGTGCTCTCGCCCACCGCCATTACGATGTCTTCGAGGTTCCGGAAGCCCCAGACACGCTCTCGCCCGATCTGCTCGCCATCACGTTCGCATACGACCGAGAGGGCAACATCGACCGCTTGTCCGCGCCGTTCGAAGCGCAGGTCGCTGACATCGTCTTCACCCGCGTCGCCCGAGGCGATGCCCTCGATCCGACGTTCCGCACGAATTGCGTCGGTACGTACCAAGGCGCCATCAAGCATGTCGTGGCACTTGACGCGGATGGGCAGCTTACCCTATCGCCCACCGGCCAGCCCATATATCGTCTCGCTCCATACATGGATAGTGTCTTCAGCATCATGGAGCTGGAGGGCTACCGCGTCGAATTCCAATGTGACGATGCCGGGGTCGTAGAGACCATCATCTTTCATCAGCCGAACGGTACTTTTTCCGCGCGACGCGTCACGATCTGATCGCCAAACTCTGCGCTGCGATATTCATTTGCTCGAGTAGCAGCCGCCATGGGCCGAGATCGCGACGGGTACTCACGCAATTTCATACCAGGCGCCCGAATGATCGGCTCTTCGGTGCTGCCCCCCGTCATGCCGGCGCAGGCCGGTATCCACGACTCATATGAGGTGTCCCCCGTCAAGTGGAAATTCGCTCATCTCGCCACCTTCCCTTCCGTGTTCAGTTGCTGCGATTGAGTGCTTAAACGGCACCACTGCATCCGGC